>NZ_MSCJ01000002.1 GCF_002954615.1 Photobacterium angustum
ATTAAAGAACGTTAGCGCAACACATCGTGTTGGCTGAGGCTGCGTATATTACACCGCGCTCAATTTAAGTCAACAATTATTTTAAAATTAATTTTCAAAACCCTTGCCACACTTAACTTAAAGCATACTTCCTTATCTTTTTAAGATTGAGACAAGATTTCAGCATTAAGACTACGATTTACCTAACTTAAAAAACACTGTTTAGCTAATTTTTAAATTAGTTTTCTTTATATACCGCTTACCTACACGTTATACACAGGTTGTAAATAACTTACTAACCATCGGTATTCCCTGTCGATGGAGCAGCATTATAGGGATAAGCTTAGAGATAGCAATAACAAACTTGAGAATTCAAACTGAATGACAATAAAAACAACGATAAACCTCAAAAACAACACTTTTCGTACAAAACGATACGTTTTCTTCGGTTTAAAAACAAAAAAAGGCATATGAGGTAACTCATATGCCTTATCGTTATTTAATAAGATTAGTCTTTTATTGAAACAATAAAAGATGGATTCAGTAATTGCTCGCGATGATAGTTTAATGGTTGCCCTTCTAAATCGAGTACTATTGCCCCAGCACTCTCAGCAACACACTGGCCAGCAGCTGTATCCCACATCATTGTCGGTCCCAAACGCGGGTAACGTTGTGCTCGACCTTCAGCGACTAAACAGAACTTTAATGATGAACCGACTTCCGTCATCTTGTGCTCACCGATTTGTTCTAAGTAGTGATCTAACTCAGGGGAAGGATGAGAGCGACTACCAACAATCGTTGGTACTGTTGCTGCTCGTACACGAATAGGCTCACGACCAGCTTTGGTTTCTAACCACGCCTTTTCACCATCACCTAACCATGCTTTTTCCAATGCAGGCGCATACACCACACCTAAAACAGGACGCCCTTCTTTTATTAAAGCAATGTTAACCGTGAACTCGCCATTTTTGCGAATAAACTCTTTAGTGCCATCTAATGGATCCACTAACCAAAATGTGTCCCAATTTTGTCGTTGTTGCCAATCTGTATGTGCGGACTCTTCTGAAAGAATAGGGATCTCTGGTGTTAGCTGTTGTAGTTTGGTAACGATAAGTTCATTAGCGGCAAGATCGGCATCTGTGACAGGACTGCTATCTGATTTTTGCGTGATCTGAACTTGACCATGGTAACGAGCCATAATGGCAGCACCCGCTTCTAACGCGATGCTATATATTTCGTCGAGTAACATTGCCAATCCCTTTCTCCTTCATTTATTAGCTGATGATCTGTTGTGACTTTAAATGTTCAACACATTGTGCCACCAGCTTATCTATTGCATTACTACCTGCCGCTAAATGGAGCTCAGGCGATAACGGCGGTTGGTATTCAGAATCAATACCTGTAAATTGTTTGATTTCACCTGCTCGCGCTTTTTTATACAAGCCTTTCGGATCACGTTTTTCACACTCAGCAAGAGGAGTATCAACAAATACTTCAATAAACTCACCTTCAGGTAGTAAATCTCTCACTAACTGACGCTCTTCTCGATGTGGTGAAATAAAAGCACTAAGTACGATTAACCCGGCATCAGCCATTAATGTCGCGACTTCACCAATACGTCGAATATTTTCACGGCGATCTTCCGCTGAAAAACCAAGATCACGACATAAACCATGTCGAACATTGTCACCATCAAGTAAATAGGTGTGGTACCCCATTTCAGCCAGCTTATTTTCTAATGCGCCAGCTAATGTTGATTTTCCTGCACCGCTTAGGCCTGTAAACCACAACACACTCGCTTTCTGATTCTTTTGTGTTGCACGTAATTCTTTGGTTACGGTATGACGATGCCAAACAATATTCTCGTTATCATCATGCGCTTGTGGCGTGATTGTCATAACACACTCCGTTGTCTATTTATTAAAAAGGGAATAACAGTGGGATCAGGGTTAATACAACGATTGAATACACTATCGATATTGGTAATCCAATCCGAACATAATCTCTCAGCTTATAGTTACCTACGCTATAGACTAATAAGTTAGTTTGATAACCATAGGGTGAGATAAAGCTCGCACTAGCGCCAAACAGTACAGCCATAATAAAAGGCATAGGATCAACGTTATAAGCTAATGCTAGGCTATAACCGATAGGAAAAGACAAAGCCGCAGCAGCATTATTCGTCACTAACTCTGTTAACACGAGTGTCAGTAAGTAAACCGCAATTAATGCCCCATAAATCCCCCAACCATTAAATGCCTCAATCAGAGCTTCACCCATTCGCTCAGATAACCCTGTTGTGATCATCAATTTAGCCAAGGTTAAAGCCGAGCCGACAATCACAACGATATCGATAGGAAAACGTCGACGTAATTCTGCAAATGAGATAATGCCTACTGCTACCATAACGAAAAGATAAATGGCTAACCCTTTAATGATCGGTAATACATCCAATAAAGCGAGACCAATAACAGTCAGAAATCCCATCAGTACAGCTGCACTTTTGGTGTTATCTAAGCGAGCACTTGAATCAAGACCATTCACCAAGACAAATTCACGATCTAAGGTGGCTTTCTTTTGTTGGAATTTTTTACCCGGTACGATAACTAATGTATCACCAGCATGCAGTTCGATATTGCCGAGTCCACCAGCAAGACGTTCATGACCACGACGTATCGCCACAACTACAGCATCAAAATTTTCTCTAAAACGGGTGCTTTTTAAGGTTTTTCCACGAATTCCTGCCGAGTGGCTGATGATGACTTCCATCATCGATTGGCCATTTAGGTGATGCTGACCAAAAAGGTTTAAACCTGGAATTTCTTGGAGTGTGGTTACACTTTCGACATCACCACAAAATAATAAGGTATCGCCTGCCTGCAACTTAGTATCAGGACATACAGGTGCAATGGTTTGACCGTCGCGGATCAATTCAGCTAAAAATAAACGGCGTAGGGCACGCAAACCATTTTCGGCAACGGTTTTTCCTACTAACGGGGATTTAGCTTCTACACGCGCTTCAAGGAAATAAGGCAATTGATCATCGGCATGATCATCATAACTGGGTAATAGGTGACTAAGTGGGATTAGAATAGCTAAACCAACAACCAATACCGCTAAGCCAATCATACTTGGTGCGAAAAAGCCTAAACTAGGCAGACCCGCATCTTCAACGAAACTATTTATGATTAAGTTCGTCGATGTTCCTATTAACGTTAACGTTCCGCCTAAAATAGCGGTATACGACAACGGTAATAATAATTTAGATGGTGCGTGGCGCTGGTTACGCTTAATCGCACCGATTAATGACACGACAACCGCAGTATTATTCGTAAAAGATGATAATAATGCGGTTGATAAGCCGAGTTTTGTAACCACAGCCGTTTGACCACCCTGTGATATTTGACGCCCAACCCAACTAATCAACCGTGTTTTTTCTAACGCAATGGAAACAAGGATCAACAACACTAATGTCAGTAATGACGAATTAGTGAAATTGCCAGCCAATGTTGGTAAATCGATCATTCCCGACTGATAACCAATAAATGCCGCACCTGCAAATAAGTAAGGCGGTTTTATTTTGGTTGCCAGTAAGCAGAGAATAATCACCACCAACATAGCTAAGACAATCGCTTGCTCCCATCCCATAGAATTACCCTAGCAACTTGCTAAGATCTTTAGCATCCCAGTGTGGGAAGTGCTTGCGGATCAGGGCATTTAATTCAACTTCAAATGCTGAGTATTGCGCAGTATTTTGTTTAGCATCTAATGCTTCACGTACCATACCCGCACCAACCGTCACATTCGTTAAGCGATCAATAATGATAAAGCCGCCAGTATCTTTACATGCTTGATAGCTATCAACAGCAATCGCTTCATTTAAGCTCACTTCACATAAGCCAATACCATTAAGCGGTAAAACATCAGTTTCAAACGTTTCAAGGTTATTAATATCAACTTGGTGACGAATAGCATCAACACTACCGACCGTTTTCTTACCCGCTACTTTAATATCGTACTGGCGACCTGTTTCTAACGCTGATTCACCCATCCAAACAATATCAGCAAGTAAATTATTACTCAGTGGCACTGTTTCATCAGCAGCAACTAACGTATCACCACGGCTAATATCAATTTCATCGGCCAAGGTTACTGTTACTGCTAAGCCTGGTGTTGCAACCTCTAAATCACCATCAAATGTTACGATGCGATCAACGGTCGAGGTTTTACCCGATGGTAACGCACGTACTTTTTGCCCCACTCGTAATTCACCTGAGGCTAATGTGCCAGCGAAACCACGAAAATCAAGGTTTGGACGATTCACATATTGCACAGGGAAACGTAGCTCTGTCGACGCCTGACCTTGAGTAAGATCCACTTTTTCAAGCAAGGTCAGTAATGAATCACCGTCATACCAAGGCGTTTGATCGCTAAGGCCAACAACGTTATCCCCTTCTAATGCTGATAACGGCACTAAGCTAATGTTGATATCACTGTTCAGTTTTTTCGAGAACGCTAAATATTCTTCACGGATTGACTCAAAACGCGCTTGGTCAAACCCCACTAAGTCCATTTTGTTAATCGCAACAATAAAGTGACGAATACCCAATAGACTTGCAATGTAAGAGTGACGACGAGTTTGATCCAATACGCCTTTACGCGCATCAATCAAGATCACCGCGACATCACAGGTCGATGCTCCTGTAGCCATGTTACGGGTGTACTGCTCATGTCCTGGGGTATCAGCAATGATGAACTTACGCGCTTTGGTTGAGAAATAACGGTAAGCAACATCAATCGTGATACCTTGCTCACGCTCAGCCTGCAATCCATCAACCAATAACGCTAGGTCAGGCTTATCGCCTGTTGTACCGACTTTTTGACTGTCGGTATGAATTGCCGCTAATTGATCTTCATAAATTTGGTGAGAATCATGCAGTAGTCGACCAATTAAAGTACTTTTACCGTCATCTACTGAGCCACAGGTTAAAAATCGCAGTAGAGATTTATTATGGTGTTGGTCAAGATAAGCTTCGATACCGAGCTCAGCGACCTGTTGTTCAATCACGCTATTCATTATTCTCTCCTTAGAAGTAACCTTGGCGTTTTTTCAATTCCATTGAACCTGACTGATCATGGTCAATCGCTCGACCTTGACGTTCACTCGATGTTGCCACCAGCATTTCTTCAATAATGCCCGGTAGTGTATCGGCTGTAGATTCAATCGCTCCCGTTAGTGGGTAACAACCTAAGGTTCTAAAGCGCACACTCTTTTGTTCGATTTTCTCACCCGGTTGAAGCTCCATACGCTCATCATCAACCATGATCAACATGCCGTCACGATCAACCACAGGGCGTACTTCAGATAGGTACAGTGGAACAATCTCGATACCTTCTAAATAGATGTACTGCCAGATATCAAGCTCAGTCCAGTTTGAAAGTGGGAAAACACGAATACTCTCGCCCTTGTTGATTTGACCGTTGTAAGTCTTCCATAACTCAGGACGCTGATTTTTCGGATCCCAGGTGTGGTTCTTGTCACGGAATGAATAGACACGCTCTTTTGCACGTGATTTTTCTTCATCACGACGTGCGCCACCAAAAGCGGCATCAAAACCATACTTGTCCAGTGCCTGCTTTAGACCCTGAGTTTTCATAATATCGGTGTGCTTTGACGAACCGTGCGTGAATGGGCCAACGCCCATTGCGAGACCTTCAGGGTTCTTATGTACCAATAAATCAAAGCCGTACTTTTCTGCGGTGCGATCACGGAAATCGATCATCTCGCGGAATTTCCAATCGGTATCAACGTGCAGCAATGGGAACGGGATCTTCCCCGGATAAAATGCTTTACGTGCTAGGTGTAACATTACCGATGAATCTTTACCGATAGAGTACATCATTACCGGATTATCAAACTCAGCCGCTACTTCACGGATAATGTGGATACTTTCCGCTTCTAACTGCTTGAGGTGGGTTAAACGTTTCGGGTCCATCTCTCTCTCCATACTATGCCAGCTTAACTACCGCATCTTGCTGCTGTAGCGACTGTTCCTGTTTTGTGAACCAATCTAATTTCGTCGATAGATTAACTACCTCTCCTACTACTATCAGCGATGGAGAAGCAGCATGTTTTGCTAATTCAGCCAGCTCGCTTAGCTGACCTTTTAAAACTTTTTGGGTTTTCTGGGTACCGCGCTCAATAATGGCGATAGGGGTATCAGCACCACGACCGTGCTCTAACAACTGTTGCTGAATATGAGTCGATTTCATCAAGCCCATGTAAATCACTAAGGTTTGTTTTCCACGTGCGAGTGTTGACCAATCCAAAGTATCGCCATCAGGCTTTAGATGCCCCGTAACAAACATGGCGGTTTGGGCGTAATCACGGTGAGTTAATGGAATGCCCGCATAGGCTGTAGCACCAGCTGCTGCTGTAATACCCGGTACTACTTGGAATGGAATATCAGCATCAAATAACACTTCAAGCTCTTCACCACCACGACCAAACACAAATGGGTCGCCACCTTTTAATCGCACCACTCGCTTGCCTTGCTGGGCGTAGTGAACAATTAATCGATTCGTTTCTTCTTGAGGGACACTATGAAAACCGGCTTTTTTACCCACGCATACTAATTCGGCATCACGGCGGACTAAATCCATCACTTCATCAGACACCAAGTAGTCATACAGCACGACATCAGCTTGCTGCATCAGTTGTAATGCACGAAGAGTCAATAACCCTGCATCACCTGGACCTGCGCCAATTAATGCAACTTGTCCTTGCGGTGGTGCTTGTTGGGTTAATGCCACCAGCTCTTGCTCAGCCTCTTGCTCTCGCCCCGATGCCACTAAGTCACCAAAACGTCCGTTAAAGGCTTGCTCCCAGAAATAACGACGAGCAGAAAAAGAAGAGACGGTTTGTGATAAACGCTGACGGAAGTTACCCGCAATCGTTGCCATCCGTCCTAAGTGTTGTGGTAATAAGGCTTCAAGCTTTTCACGTAATAAACGGGCGAGTACCGGCGCCTTACCTGACGACGAGATCGCGACAATGATGGGTGAACGATCAACAATAGAGGGAATAATAAAACTGCAGCGCTGAGTATCATCAACGACATTGACTAATACTTGGCGTTGATTGGCCGATTGATAGACCAGAGCATTAATCGCTTTACGCTCTGTCGCGGCAATGGCTAAGAAAATACCATCAAGATCTGATGGTGAAAAATGTTCTCCGACCAATTTGATCTGTTGAGAAGCTAATGCAGCAGTAAAGTCAGCATTTAAACGTGGTGCAATAACACGAACATCTGCGCCTGCTTTTAATAGCATACGGGTTTTACGCCACGCGCTATCACCACCACCGACAACCAGACATGGTCGACGTTTTAAATCTGCAAAAATTGGCAAGTAATCCATCATTAGCCCTCTTTTTTATCCCTAGATGCACTATAGAGGGGGCTTGATATTACTTGAAATTCTAAAATTTCATTTTTTATTCCAAAAAGTTTAGCTACAACATGCTGACAACACTTAATTACGAGATATAGCGACTTACACTGTAGATGATGCGTTCTATAGTGATAAATCTCATGATTAAAGCGAACGATAGCGAACAACACAGCAACTAAAAGCTTATGTTATGCCTTTTATGTCTAGGTTATGACGAATCACTCTTCTATTTATACGAGAAATAACAGCGTAATTTTCGATCTCGCTAACAATTGGTCAAAAAAAACGAGACCAAGAGCACAATAGTGCGACATAGATAACAGCCTTTCTCAGTACATTTGATACCTTACGCCTGCTTTCTTTGCCTACCCGTTTGGAGATATTCATGAAGTTATCAGCTAAGCCTTTATCAATCGCGATATTAGGTGGTTTACTTACGCTTGCAGGTCCTGCAACAGCAGACACCATCAAACTACGTATTTTAGAAACCACGGATATCCATACTAATGTAATGGATTACGATTACTACAAAGATGCGCCAACCGAGAAAACAGGCTTAGTCCGTACTGCAACATTAGTAGAAAAGGCACGTGGCGAAGTCACCAATAGTGTCTTAGTTGATAACGGTGATTTACTGCAAGGTAGCCCAATGGGTGACTACATGGCAGCAAAAGGGATCAAGCATGGTGAAGTTCACCCTGTTTATAAAGTCATGAACCAACTTGATTACGATGTTGGTAATATTGGTAACCACGAATTCAACTATGGCTTAGATTTCCTTGATACCAGCATTGAAGGTGCTGACTTCCCTTATATCAATGCAAACGTCTACGACTTAAAAACAGGTAAGAACTTATTCTCTCCTTATCTGATCAAGGAATACACATTTAAAGATAACAACGGTAATGACCAACAAGTGAAGATTGGTTATATCGGTTTTGTTCCGCCACAAATCATGGTGTGGGATAAGAAGAACCTAGAGGGTAAGGTAGAAGCCAAAGATATTAAGCAAACTGCTGAGAAATTCATTCCACAAATGAAAGCAGAAGGCGCTGATATTATTGTCGCTATCCCACACTCAGGCGTTTCAACCGATCCACATAAAGTGGGTGCTGAAAACTCGGTATACTATTTAACGCAAGTTGAAGGTATTGACGCGATTGCTTTCGGTCACTCACACTCGGTTTTCCCAAGCAAAGAGTTTGCAAACCTACCAGGTGCTGATATCGAAAAAGGTACTATTAATGGTATTCCTGCAGTAATGCCGGGACGCTGGGGCGATCATGTTGGCATCATGGATTTAGTATTAGATAAAGAGGGTAACAGCTGGAAAGTCACCTCAGCTCAAACTGAAGCTCGCCCTATTTTTGATAAAGCAACGCAAAAACCAATTGTTGATGCTGATCCTAAATTAGTAGCGGCGGTTAAAGTTGATCACAACGCTACCCGTGATTTCGTTAATCAGCCAATTGGTAAAGCAAGTGACGTTATGTACAGCTACTTAGCACTGGTACAAGACGATCCAACCGTACAAATCGTAAACCTTGCACAAAAAGATTATGTTGAACGCTTTATTCAAGGTGATCCCGATCTCGATGGTATTCCAGTACTTTCAGCCGCTGCACCATTTAAAGCTGGCGGTCGTGGTAACGATGCAACTAACTTTACTGAAGTTGAATCAGGTCAACTGACTTTCCGTAACGCGGCTGACTTATACTTGTACCCAAATACCCTTGTGGCAATGAAAGTAACAGGTAAAGAAGTGAAAGAGTGGCTGGAATGTTCTGCTGGCCAATTTAATCAAATTGATGTTAACAGCGACAAGCCACAAGGCTTGATCAACTGGGATGGTTTCCGTACTTATAACTTTGATGTTATTGATGGCGTCACTTACAACATCGATATTTCACAACCAGCGAAATACGACGGTGAATGTAAAGTTATTAACCCAACGGCAAGTCGTATTAAAGATCTTAGCTTTAACGGCAAAGCTGTAAAAGACGATCAGAAATTCATCATCGCAACCAATAACTACCGTGCTTACAGTGGTAAATTTGCCGGTACTGGTGAGAAGTTTGTTGCCTTTGCTGCACCCGATGAAAACCGTACCGTTCTTTCTGACTACATTAGCCATGTAAGTAAAGAAAAAGGGCAAGTTGTACCAAGTGCGGATAACAACTGGCACTTCACGCCACTGAAAAGTGATAAGAAGTTAGATATTCGCTTTGAAACAGCCAATAGTGAAAAAGCGGCGAAGTTCATTAAAGACAAAGGTCAGTACCCAATGACCCAAGTTGAAACAACGCCAACTGGCTTTGCGATTTACCAATTGGATTTACAACACGCGAAATAATCGTCGCAATAAAGTAAGCTAGATACCGCAGCTGGTCTGCGGTATTTTTTTATGATTAAAAAGAGAGTCGTCATGAAGCCTTCCGCACAACTTTCTCAACTCGCCGAATTTCTTCAACAATTTGGCGCCGAGCAAACTACGATTGATGAAGCATTAAGCCAAGCACAAGTATTAGCATTACCCACTCGACATATATTGCTTCATCAAGGGCAACAAGCAGAGCAGTTCTACTTTTTACTCAATGGACTCTGCCATGCTTGCTATCTCACTGAAAGTGGGAAGCAATTCAGTAAAGAGTTCTATTGGGATCAAGATACTTTGATTGGCTTTGAAGCTTTAATCACTCAATCACCTTCACCTTTTCTCTTAGAAACCTTGTCCGCTAGCGAGCTCATTGCCCTACCGATTGAGCTAATTGAAACATGGCGCTCACAAGGGTTAGCGCTATATCAACACTTATTAGAACGTCAGTTAGTATTTAAAGAAAACAAAGAGCGCTTCATGTTGATGTATAGCCCAGAAGAGAGATATCAGCTATTCACTCAAAGCTTTGTAGATCTCAACGTTAAACTCACGGATTATCAAATTGCGTCATACCTTGGGATAACCCCGATCAGCCTCAGCCGAATAAAAAAAAGACAAAACGAACCACAATAATGAAACGATATTAACAATGGTTAATGAGGCAGTGAAAAACGCTGGTTACTATGAGGGTGACTTTAACTATCACAGAAAAAGAGACCACGTGATGATTACTTGGCAATGCCTTTCTTTTGCACAACTGACGACCCACCAGCTTTACGATGCACTAAAGCTACGCGCTGATATTTTTGTGGTAGAGCAAGACTGCGTTTACCCTGATCTTGACGATAACGATCGTGCTGATGATGTTTACCATTTATTAGGCTATCAAGATGGCAAACTGATCGCCTACCTTCGCCTGCTCAGTGCAGGGCTCACCTATGATAATGTCAGTATTGGTCGAGTTGTTACGGCACAAGAAACACGAGGAAGCGGTATAGGTCATCAACTGCTCAAACAAGGACTCGAAAACGCCGCTCGTATTTGGCCCGATGCGACCATCGAGATTGGAGCGCAAGAGCACTTGATCGGCTTTTACTCGCAATACGGTTTTAAACAAACCTCTGATATGTATCTTGAAGACGGCATTCCACATGTTGATATGGTGCTAACACAAGGCGATAACTAATGAAGCAAACTGCTGTGTCATTGGGGATCCTATTACTGATATTCGGTAATTTATCCGCTTCTCTGTCTGATGTCGCAGTTAAATTACTCAATGGCGAAGTCCATCCCTTGCAATACATGTTTCTTCGCCAAGTAATAAGCTTAATTATTATTTTGCCTTTTTGGTTGTCCCAGCCCAAACCGCAACGTGAAGTCGGTAGTTGGAAGATCAATACTATCCGTGCGTATTTAGTATTAGCAGGGAGCTCAATGTTGTTAGTGGCGCTGACATATTTGCCCCTCGCGACGGCCAATGCCTTATTTTATGCCGCCCCCTTATTGATGATCCCACTTTCAATAGTGCTATTAGGTGAATACCCCACAAAAGGGAAAGTTGTTGCGACAGCGATTGGGTTTATCGGAATTTTAATTGTTTTACGCCCAACCCAATTTCACTGGGCTGCGATTGCCGCACTGGGTACTGCAACCACATTGGCACTCTACAATGTATTAGTACGTAAACTGCCACAATCACAAACGGTATCATCAACGCTCTTTTGGACCAGTTTATTGTCACTACCTGTAGCGACCCCTTTGGCATGGTACTTCTGGCAACCAATCTCACTTGAAAACCTTGGGCTTATTGCTGCAAGTGCGCTATTTACCTTAGGCTATCAAGGATGTGTGGTATTGGCATATCGCCAAAGTGAAACCCATAAAATTGGGTTAGCAGAATATTCAGGGCTTATTTTTGTCGCCCTCTTTGGTTGGATTTGGTTTAACGAAAGTTTAGATTCCTTAACGCTTATCGGTATTTTATTGATCGTTCTACCTATGATGCCAAGACCTAAACGCAAAAAATTCACCACTCAGATCGACATACAGTGATGAAATAGTAACGTCTGCGGTAACTCATAAAAAGAAAAAACAAAAAAGCCCACTTAGGTTATAAGTGGGCTTTTTCATATTTATTTCATCAACGGTTATTTACGATAATAACTACCATTACTGCTACGGTAATAAGCTGCTGAAATACCATTACCTTCAATCTTCAAACCATCTATTTGGCCATTGCTGTTTACACGATATTTTAGCGTTTGACCGGCCTGTACATTACTGATCGGCTTACCCGCACCTTCAATATTGGCAATTTTGTATAAATCCGATAACGGTAACGAGCGATCTCTAAACACGTTCGCTAAGGTTTCACCGGCCGGAACTTTATAACTAACCCATTGCCCTGTATCGCTTGGTGCAACCTTAGTCGTGTTTGCTGTCGTTGTTGTATTAGTTGTATTCGTTGTAATCGCTTTATCAGTCGCTTTGGTTACCACCGCCGCTTCTTTTGACAGATCAACGGTGTACGCCTTACCGCCATCTAACGGATAAATTTTCTGAATCATCGGTTTCTTTTCAGGTGCCGGACCAGTATCTTCCGTTCCCCCAACCGCTTTCATCTTACTGTCTTCACGAATATCTGCCGTATCTAAAACAATATCTGTACGCTTACTAACAACAGTATTTGATGATGTCGTTCCAGTTTGTCCTACAGATTGAGTCGTGCTCGTAGAACCGCCAAGGTTAAGAGAGATACTACGACGAACACCACTATCAGCGCTTTGTTCTTGTTCTAATTGATTCGTTGACGGCAACATTAATACAGCAACAAAAATAGGTACAAGGATCATCAGTGCCCAGCGGTGAAAACGTGGAAAATGTGTCCATGTATGACCAATTCCAGCTTTGATCTGACGACATTTGTCAAAGAACCCTGACAAACTAAAATTGACTGATGATCGTTTTGACGCATGTTTTGTTCTCGAACGGCGATTGGCCTGTCCCATATACAGCACTCCAGAGCTTCATATGTCACGCAATTTGCGAATAATGATTACAAATATTTACCCATGAGTTTACCCATGAGGGGCGAAACTGTTATCCTGCTTGCTTTAATTCATTCTACATTAAGAGATGACGATAATGTCTGACGTTAAACTAGATACAGTTGAGACTAAAGCAAGTTACGGTATTGGTCTACAAATGGGCCAACAACTAGCACAAAGCGGTCTTGAAGGCCTAAACGTAGCAGCAATTGCGAAAGGTATCGCAGCTTCTCTTGCTGGCGAAATGCCAGAAATCGAAGTTGATGAAATCAACAATGCACTACGTGAACTTCACACTGCAGCAGACGCTGCACGTCAAGAGCAAGCTAAACTAGCTGCTGCTGAAGGCGAAGCATTCCTAGCTGAAAACGCAAAGCGTGCAGAAGTTACAGTAACTGATTCTGGTCTTCAATACGAAGTACTAGTTGAAGGTAACGGCGAAATCCCAACTTCTGACAAGCAAGTACGTGTTCATTACCACGGTATGCTAACAGACGGCACTGTTTTTGACAGCTCTGTTTCTCGCGGTCAACCTGCTGAATTCCCTGTAACTGGCGTTATCGCTGGTTGGGTTGAAGCACTACAAATGATGCCTGTAGGTTCTAAGTGGAAACTATCTATTCCACAAAACCTAGCATACGGTGAGCGCGGCGCAGGTGCTGCAATTCCTCCATATGCAGCACTAGTATTTGAAGTTGAGCTACTAGATATCCTATAAGATATTGCTCTCTTCTTAAAAACGGCGCTCCGGCGCCGTTTTTTTATGGTCAAAATATACGCTCTATTCTCTCAAACTAATAAATCTTGCTAGTCAAATCATCAGCTATCGTGTTTTATCAATAAAATGTATTACAAAAATAAATATCTACACTAGGATAGATAATAGTTAAATTAAGGAGAACCCCATGGAAAAGCGTCATATCTTAACTACACTTACCGCCGTTGCTTTATTATCATCAAGTGCAATGAGCCATGCATTCAGCCTATCTGATGTCGCGAGTGCTTTTGGGGGAGAAAAGAGTGATCAAGTTGCTACACAGATTGCAGAAAACCCATTAACCAAAGCACTCGTATCTGATCTTGGTGTAAAGCCAGAGCAAGCAGCAGGCGGTGCAGGTGCATTACTGGCAATGGCAACCAGTGAGCTAACAGGCCCACAAGGTAAAGAGTTAACTCAATTAATTCCTGGCGCAGAAAAGCTAACTGACTCATTACCACTCGGTTTAGGCCAGCTATTAGGCAGTAAAGAAAATATCGATAAAGTCTTTTCTTTATTAGGTATGAAACCTGAAATGGTTAACCAATTCGTACCTGTTGTTACGCAATTTTTAGGTGAACAAGGCGCAAGTAATGAACTTCTTGGCGCACTTTCTAACATTTGGTCACCAGCCGCACCTGTTGCCGCAAAATAATTTGTTACTGCTCAAAGCATCGACAAAATAAAAGGGCGAGATCATCGATCTCGCCCTTTTCTATTATACTAGTTCTGATTTGCTATAGATTAAATTCCTGAACCATCCGCTTCTGTGTCGCTGTCTTCGTGTAAACCACACTCACGTTTTAGACCAAAGAATCGCGTTTCTTCTTCTTTCATCCCCGGTTGCCACTTAACTGTTGTATGGACATCACCGACAGAAAGATAGTCTTGCGCTTTTAATGGGTGATAAGGCAAATCATGCTGTTGTAAATACAGATCGATTTGCTCATTACTCCAATCAATTAATGGCAGGAACTTAAAGCGCCCATTTTGGATCGCTAATACTGGTAATGTTGCACGCGAGCTTGATTGTTCTCGACGGAGCCCAGAAAACCATGTTTTCACTTGTAGTTCATCTAATGCTCGGCGCATTGGCTCAACTTTATTAAGCAAATTATATTGCTTAATACCATCAACCCCTTGTAACCACAGTTGACCATAACGTGCTTCTTGCCATGCGGCGCTTTGTTTTGCGCTGTAAACATGAAGATTAAGATCTAATCGTTTGGTTAAGCTATCAATAAACTGATACGTTTCAGGAAATAAATACCCCGTATCGGTTAACACCACAGGAATATCTGGTTTTACTGTTGTGACTAAATGCAACATCACAGCAGATTGAATACCAAAACTTGATGCTAATGCAAACCCACCTTCAAGGTTGTCGATAGCCCAGCTTACTCGCTGCTCTGCCGTCATATCCTCCAGCTCGGCATTGATTTCAGCCAGCTGAATAATTTGACTCACTTTAGGCAGCTCAAGTAACTCAGCCAGTTGAAATTTAGCCATAAAAATCTCTCTTTGATACTTTTACTTCATCAATAATGCCTGCGCGAATAGTGAAATCACCAAAGTCTTCACTCTCTTGACGCTCTGTAGACCAACGACCCACTAAGCTATCAATTTCATCCATGATCTGCGCAACAGTAATATTTTCACGGTACATCTTAGGTACACGTGTTCCGTTACGGTTACCGCCTAAATGTAAGTTATAACGACCCGGCGCTTTACCTACGAGGCCAATTTCCGCCAACATCGCACGACCACAGCCATTTGGACACCCCGTGACACGAAGAATGATGTTTTCATCATCGTCTAAGCCGTGCTTTTCTAAAATACCTTCAACATCGGTAACAAATTCAGGTAAGAAACGCTCTGCTTCCGCCATCGCTAATGGACAGGTTGGCAATGAAACACAAGCCATTGAATTTTTACGCTGCTCGCTAACACCATCATCAATCAAACCATGATCGCGCGCGATCTTTTCGATCTTGTCTTTGTCTTTTGCTAACACACCCGCAACAATTAAGTTTTGGTTAGCCGTCATACGGAAATCACCGCCATGTACCTTAGCAATTTCAGCAACACCGGTTTTTAATGGCTTATTCGGATAATCCAATAAACGTCCATTTTCAATAAATAGTGCTAGGTGATGCTTGCCGTCGATACCTTCAACCCAACCAATGCGATCACCACGATCGGTAAACTCATAAGGTCGGCTGTCTTCAAATTGAATACCCGCGCGTTTTTCAACTTCCGCTTTAAATACATCACTACCTACACGATCTAACGTGTACTTGGTTTTTGCATTCTTACGGTTTGAACGGTTACCCCAATCACGCTGTGTCGTTACAACTGCTGCTGCAACATCTAACGTTTTCTCTAGTGGAATAAAGCCAAAGTCATCGGCACGACGAGGATAGGTGGAGTGATCGCCGTGAGTCATTGCTAAACCGCCGCCCACTAATACGTTGAAGCCTACTAACTTGCCGTTATCTGCAATCGCGATAAAGTTAAGATCATTGGCATGCACATCCACATCATTTTGAGGTGGTATCACAACCGTGGTTTTAAATTTACGCGGTAGGTAATTGCTACCTAAAATTGGCTCTTCATCAGTCGTTTCTACCTTTTCACCATCTAACCAAATTTCCGCATAGGCACGGGTTTTAGGTAGCAAGTGCTCACTGATCTTTTTCGCCCACTCATATGCTTCTTGGTGAAGCTCTGATTCTACTGGGTTGGTCGTACATAGAACGTTTCGGTTAACATCACCCGCTGTAGCAATTGAATCAATACCAATACTATTTAGCGTTTGGTGCATCAACTTGATATTAGGTTTTAGTACACCGTGAAACTGGAACGTCTGACGAGTGGTTAAACGAATACTGCCATAAGAAGTATGCTCATCGGCAAACTTATCAATTTCCAGCCACTGTTTAGGGGTAATAATACCGCCAGGCATACGTGCACGTAGCATCACGTTATGTAGTGGTTCGAGTTTTTGCTTTGCGCGCTCAGCACGGATATCACGATCATCTTGCTGGTACATACCGTGGAAACGGATCAACTGGAAGTTATCTGCAGTAAAACCACCGGTCATACGATCGCCAAGATCCTGCTCAATAGTTCCGCGAAGAAAATTACTCTCGCGCTTTAGACGTTCGTTATCTGATAATTTTTGATCTGTCATTAGTACACATCCCTTTGATAGCGCTTATCCTTACGCAGATCGTTAAGATACTGCTCAGCCTGCTCGCGCGTTTTATTCCCTTGTTGCTCAATCACTGTGATCAGCGCTTGATGAACATCTTTTGCCATTTGGTTAGCATCACCACACACATAAACATGCGCGCCGTCTTGCAGCCACTGCCATACTTGTGCAGCTTGTTCTAAGATGCGGTGCTGAACGTAAACTTTCTCAGCTTGGTCGCGGCTAAATGCCACATCAATCTGATTAACAACCCCATCTTTTAAGTATTTTTGCCACTCAACTTGGTATAAGAAATCTTCTGTGAAGGTACGGTCACCAAAGAATAACCAGTTCTTACCTTGTGCTTCACGGTTATCACGCTCTTGAACAAAGGCACGGAATGGTGCAATACCAGTACCCGGCCCCACCATGATCACAGGGGTATTATCATCAGCTGGTAACTTAAAGTTATTGTTAGTTTCAACAAAGACTTTAACTTCAGCGCCTTCTTCTAAACGCTGAGCTAAGAAGCTTGATGCGCCACCTTGACGTTGTTCTTCACCTTGCGCGTATTCAACCACCCCAACGGTTAAGTGAACTTCTTCACCCACTTCTTCTTGGCTTGAAGCAATAGAATATAAACGTGGTGTTAAACGACGAAGTAGACCGATTAATTGCTCTGCAGTTAATGCTGTTTTCTTTTCAGCTAAGACATCAATAATTTGTGTTTTCGCAGAATACTCACGTAGCTTTTCACGATCTGCCACCAGCTTTTCAAGCTTTTTACTACCTGATAACTCAGCGTATTTGGTCACAAACTGTGGATTTGATGCAGTAATTTCATATTTGCTAATCAACGCATCACGTAGACTTAATGCAGCACCATCAACATCAACAGAGGTGTCCGCGTCTAAGCTAAGCTTCGCTAAAATGGCATCCACTAACTGTGGGTCATTTTCAAACCACACACCGAGAGCATCACCCGCTTGATACGTTAAGCCTGAATCTTCTAAATCGATTTCAATATGGCGAACATCTTTACCTGAATCACGGCCAGTGATTTTTTGACTTACCAATAAACTCGCGGTGTAAGGGTTCTGTTTATTGTATGCAGAAACAGCCGCAGGCTTTTGACCAACAGGAAGTTGAACAACTTCAGCTTCACCCGTTGATAAAGTTTCTTTGGTTTTAGCTAATGCTTGTGCACGCCATTCAGCAGCTGGTGCTTCATAATCAACGTCACAATCTAAACGTTCAAGCATTGGCTGCGCGCCAAGTTTAGCTAAGTAGTTATCAAAGTCTTTCGCGGTTTGACAGAAGAACTCATAGCTTGAATCACCTAAACCAATCACGGCATAGTTAAGATCTGCCAGTTTAGGGGCTTTCTTAGATTGTAAAAATTCATGTAATTCAATAGCATCATCAGGTGCTTCACCTTCGCCATGGGTTGATGCCACGATAATCACGTGGGTTTCCTTAGCGAGGTTTTTACCTTTATAGTCGCCAGCAGAAAACACCTGAACAGCAATATCAGCCGCTTGTGCTTCTTCTTTTAACGCTTCAGCAACACCTTTGGCATTACCGGTTTGCGAGGCATAAATGATGGTGAGTTTACCGGCTGGTTTTGCGGCAGCCAGTACATTATTTTGGACTGCAGGATCTGCAGCTGATTGAGACTGGGTTTGGCTTAATCCCCAAAAGTAGCCACTGATCCACGCAAGCTGTTGTGGCGATGATTCTGCCGCTGCTTGCTTCAGTTGATCTATTTGCTGATCATTAAGTGGACTGGCTAAAGCCGATAATTCCTTCACTAACATGACACGACGATCCCTATTCATTGCGTACTGTTAGATTAGCCATTTCATGTAATAACAAGAAAGAATAGATAAGAATGTTTTATAACCTTTTTAAAGGTTAAGAAGAAAAGTGAATGCGAAATAATCGTTATTTTGCCGTCAAACAATAAGGATTATCTCGCCTTTATTGGCAGGTAATATGATCGGTTTTAGTATTCATCAGCTATTCTAACTTGATGAAATCCTACTTCAAAAGCTTGTTGAGTTGCGCTATCAATATCACTATAGCAACGTTCACTGCCAGCCCCGTCAGTTAAAGGGACTAAGCCGCCTCGACGGTGACGAAATTCAACAATATAACCATCACCAATTGAAGGCTCAACCACAGCCTCAACCAATTCTTGGCTAACATAAAGGTGTTGTAGCTCAGTCAGTGTCATAACCTTACTCCCTATCCTTTGTCACTTTTATTAGCTCAGCATAAAAGATGGAATGTATACACTTAAAAATGGTACAAAAACCTACAAACAGCCAATAAAAAAACCACGACATTGTCGTGGTTTTTATTAATTCGTTAGCTTAAGAAGACTTAGAAGTCGACTTCAACACCTGCGAACCAACCATTTAGATCAACATCGCCAGCATTCTTCGCTTTATCGAAATCGTAATCCATCATGCGATAACCACCACGGATATTTAGATCTGCCGCCACTAAACCGATTGTGTATTTCACACCAGCTTGACCGTCAAATAAACGAGTACCATCATATTTACCCGCGTTTGCTTGAGCAAATACTGTTAATGGTGTTGCTGGAATACCGATTTCCGCATTACCGTAAATAGTTGGCTGCCAATCGCTGAAGCTATCATCGTTTTGAATTTTAACGCCACCGAACTTAGTCATTGTTAAACCAAGATCTAAAGACACTAAATCGTTATCTAGAATTTCGTAGTACGCTGTAAAATCACTTTGTTCAAATGCAACATTATCTGCATCGATATTGTTGTAACGAACCATAAAGTTAGGAACTAAAGGAATAAAGTGTTCAAAAGATGCGTAGTAAGATGCTGATGTATCATCACTTTTATGGCCATCAACTTTCGCATTTGCAAACCATGCATCTGCGCCTACTTTAACACCTAAAAGGGTATCTGCCTGTGCTGGAATAGCAGCAGTCATTGCCACTGCCGCTGCTACTGAAAGCATTACTTTTTTCATGTCGAGTCTCCGCTCTTCATCATTAATAATTTTAAACGGCAAAACTATACCAGAAACCCTAAAAAAACACTGCTCTTATCTATTTTGATGGTGTTTTTTCACTAAATTTGCCAGAAATAACCTACTATTATTTTTATCGATAATGTTTCATTTAAATATATTCTTCAGTGGATTAATAACGACGTGTTCGAGATAGACGATCTTTATATTCTTGTACTTTTTTATTATCTCTCACCAACCAAATCGCAATAGCAATTAACACGATCCATGGTAATAACTTAATCACTAAACCCAACATGCCAACCACAGCCATGATCGCAAAACCAGCCGCAACGGCTATCATCATGCCAATAATACTCACACCCGTAAAAACTAACACGAATGCAAACGTCAGCAAAAATAGAAACTCAAACATAACCCTCTCCTTAACCAAGTATTACCTTTCAACGATAAGCTTTTCTGTCAAGTTCACAACATAAACCGACAAAGCATGTTGAAAGCGATCCTATTCAATATCGTTATTAGATGTAATTGCACAAATCACGCCAAGTGATATAAAAACTAATCACTTAATTTTCAATTAGATACAAAAAAGGCTAATCCATACGGATTAGCCTTTTCTCTCTGTATTAGCCAAATTCACTTATTTATCGTGAATCTCGCCAACAACAATTTAGTAATTAAACATCTAAATGCGCAGGAATTTTATCTAACGCCTGCTGAACGACTTCAATACCAGCACCCGGTTTATGAGCATTCTCACTGATATGTCGACGCCACTGACGTGCACCCGGCATACTTTGGAATAAACCCAGCATATGGCGTGTAATATGTCCCAAGTAAGAACCGTTAGCGAGTTGCTTTTCAATGTATGGATACATAGCTTCAACCACTTCACGACGCTTCATCACAGGGCGTTCACTACCAAATAAACGTTGATCCACTTCCGCCATTAAGTATGGGCTTTGGTACGCTTCGCGACCGACCATCACACCATCCATATGTTTCAGGTGTTCTTCCATTTCTTCAAACGTTTTAATACCACCATTGATTGCCATGGTTAAGTGCGCAAAATCTTGCTTTAGTTGGTAAACACGCGGGTAGTCTAGTGGCGGAATTTCACGGTTCTCTTTCGGACTTAAACCACTTAGCCATGCTTTACGAGCATGGATAGTAAAGTTATCACAACCGCCTTTCTCAGATACCACGTGGATAAAATCTTTTAAAAACTCGTAAGAATCTTGATCATCAATACCAATACGGGTTTTTACCGTCACAGGAATATCAACGACATCGCGCATCGCAGTGACACACTGCGCTACCAACTCGGCTTCACCCATTAGACAAGCACCAAACATACCGTTTTGTACGCGATCAGATGGGCAACCCACGTTTAGGTTAATTTCATCGTAGCCACGCTCTTGCGCTAACTTAGCACAACGCGCCAAATCAATTGGGTTTGAACCACCCAGTTGAAGCGCCAGTGGATGCTCTTCTTCGTTATACGCTAAGAAATCACCTTTACCGTGAATAATCGCGCCTGTTGTAACCATTTCGGTATACAACAATGCTTCTTTACTCATTAAACGGTGAAAGTAACGACAATGACGATCAGTCCAATCCAGCATCGGTGCGACAGAAAAACGCTGCATTGGAAAATCGCCTGTAACACTTTGAGTTGACAAGTTATTTTTCATTGTCTCGTCTACAACATTTGTCATATAAATACCCTATTTGGATTGCTTTACATTTAAATTCAGAATCTTACTCCCCTCATTACGTAGTATCTAAAAGATACGATCGCTAAATGCTTAACTGATGTAGCTTGAGGGATATTCTGAAGAAAACGGATTCTACATTAAAACGTAGTTAAGCCAAAGCAGAAGCAATAAAGTGAAAGCGAGAACTTACTTACACCATTGTCATATACCTTTATTTCAAAGCATTCTAAAAAGAGAAGCTCAGTGCTTTTTAATAAATATTATGTAAAACCCTTCTTTTTCTTGTCCACACAGCACTATCAATAATCTATTTTAACTATATCGACAAAAAAGACTGTACAAAAAGTAAACACCTGTTATTATCCATCTCGCTCTGTTGTTTAGAGAGTTATTAAATGCGGCACCAAGTCACAGTTAAACCTTCAGCTACATCAACGTTTTCGTTTTGTACTTCAGTGTTTCCCTTGTTTTGGCAGTATCATTAATAATTTAACCACTTAGCACATCGCATTTTAGCGGTTAATTAATCACATTTATAAGGGGCATCACATGTCTAACAAAACTACTGGTTTAGTAAAATGGTTTAACGAAGAGAAAGGTTTTGGTTTCATTACTCAAGACAACGGCGGTGCTGACGTATTCGTTCACTTCCGTGCTATCGCTTCTGAAGGTTTCAAAACTCTTGCTGAAGGCCAAAAAGTGTCTTTTGAAGTAGAGCAAGGCCAAAAAGGTCTTCAAGCTGCAAACGTTGTAGCTATCTAATTTATCCTTACGGATAAATAAAAAAATGCTGGCTAAGGCCGGCATTTTTTATACCTGTAATTTACCCTCTCTCATTATCGCCCCCCCTGCCACACCCTAACTTCTGCTGTATCTCTGAATAACTACGCCCAAGTTTTACTATCTTGATGCAGAGATTCATTCACATGGCGCCCACGGTACTTACCTTTCGCTTTTCCTTTCCCTTCTTTTCTTACCTTTATCTTGCACCCGTTACCATTACTACCAAATGGTAATAATCTTTTGTGCTTTTATTGTATTGTTGTTTTTTGTGTAATTATTAATAATACATCCATCGAAACGCACAACGCGTTCACAAACATAAAGACACAAGGTTTTATTACTCATGAAAACAGTTATTAAAGCAACTATCGCAGCCGCTATCATCGCTATGTCTTACAACGCTTCAGCTAAAGATGGTGCGTTCACAGGTAATGTTCAATTTCAAAAAGCAGCGGCAAGCACTATGAATGCAGGCCACTACCAAAAACAAGGTACTGCAGAGCGTTCACACTCAGGTGTGGTATTCACACAATCAGCATCACAACTTACTTTTGCTGAAAAGCTACTGTCTGCTGCTGATAAATAAGCCGCAGATATCGGCAAGTAACATCCCATTTTAATTATTACGTTTACGTAATAGTGGTTAACTTTTCATTTTATTGTTTATTTCCGGTAAGTGAGCTGTTGTTAGCATCAACACCAACAACAACCATAAAGATTTGGCGCCGATAACACTCACTTTGCTATTCACACTCTGTAAAAAATTCCGGCTTATGGCACATGCGGTAAGCCAACATAAATTACTTAATATTATCGGAGCTTTATTATGAGCAATGTCTTCTACATGCCACCTGTAACACTAATGGGTCCTAATGCTATTCAATCTTTAGGTGCTGAACTTGCGTCAAAAGAGCTGAAAAAAGCCCTTATCGTGACAGACAGTGTATTAGTTGAAGTGGGTTTAGTGAGCAAACTAACTGACGAGCTTACTGCGCACGGCCTTGATTACACTATTTACGATGGTGTGCAACCTAACCCAACTGAGAAAAATATTGAAGATGGCCTAGCGCTACTTGCAAGCAGCCATTCTGATTTTGTGATTTCATTCGGTGGTGGTTCATCACACGATACTGCTAAAGGTATTGCACTTGTGGCTGCGAACGGTGGTCACATTCGTGATTACTCAAAAGGTGTACACCTTTCTAAAAAGCCACAACTTCCATTGGTAACCGTGAACACAACAGCAGGTACTGCTTCAGAAATGACAGTGTTTGCAATCATCACTAACCAGGAAGATGAAACCAAATATCCTGTGGTTGATAAGCACTTCACGCCAATTATTGCAGTAAACGATTCAGAGCTAATGGTCGCAATGCCTAAGTTCCTAACTGCTGCAACCGGTATGGATGCATTAACACACGCTGTTGAAGCGTATGTTTCAACAGCTGCAACACCCATCACTGATGCATCTGCCATTAAAGCGATTGAGCTGATTGTAAACAACCTAGAAACCGCAGTGAATGACGGCCAAAACCGCGAAGCACGTGATGCAATGCAATACGGCGAGTACCTTGCTGGGATGGCATTCTCAAATGCTTCTCTAGGTTACGTTCACTCAATGGCACACCAATTAGGTGGTGTTTACGATCTGGCTCACGGCCTATGTAACGCTATTCTATTGGCAGAAGTTTCACGCTTTAACGCCAAACAAGTACCAGAGCGTTTTGTTGATATTGCCAAAGCAATGGGTATCGACACAACAGCAATGACCCAAGAGCAAGCAGTAAATGCAGCCCTTGAAGCGATTGATGCACTCTCTGAAAAAGTAGGTACTAAACAACGCCTAGCTGATTTGGGTGTAACTGAAGATAAGCTAGCATTCATGGCGCAAAACGCCCTAAACGATGCATGTTCTTTAACTAACCCACGCAAAGCGAGCCTAGAAGAAATCGTAGCGATCTTCAAAGCACGCATGTAATTAGCAACAGCTATAAAAAGGCTGGGAGATCCCAGCCTTTTTTATAACGAATAACGACATTAACGAAAAAGCTAACCGCTGAATAACGCTGGCTTTTTGTTAACTCATCTATTTCGAGGGTAAAGAAATGACAGAAAATATTATCGTTGAGATCAGTAATCACAGAAGTTCGCCAAAGAAAGTCTCTGTAAAAGCGTATTGCAATGACAATCAGAAATTACCGAGTGCGGTGATCATTTCATTAGAACAATATGAATCTGCCGGATTAACTCAATCTTTGACGCAGCTTCTTAATAAGAGCAAAAGCCAAAATATTATGGATAAGTGCAAAGCCTTACTTAGCTACATTGCCGATGGTGCAACCATTCGAATGAATTGCTATAGCAGATAAAAAGACCGCCTTGATGAGCGGTCTTTCCGTGTATTCCCGAACAACACACCAACCCTAACCCTCTTTCACTACCCTCGCTATTGTCGCCCTACTACACCCTAACTTCTCTTATTCTCTAAGTAACGACATCAAAATCCAGCGCGAACTCAATTAAATCCAAAGTAACAGATATTTCAGTAGTAATGATTATTGCTTGTATTGGGGTTAGCCATATCACAGGAAGCGGCAGTTTTAGCCCATTCTTTTTCGATTGGGGTGGCTATTACGATGAAGGATTAATTGATGCTGCCGAGTGGAAAGCCAACCGCTTTAAACTGATTTAAGTTACTTAACTTATGCATTTTACATAACTTACGTAAAAAGTATTTAAGATAATGAAAAGTAACGGTTTACCTTACTTTAATTAAGCATTCATATCGCAATGGCAGTACCAAGCTTTAACAGCCTTTTTACCAGCAACGCCACAGCAGCTACGCAACAATTCGCATCGATGAACAAGATGGTAAACCTGATTTTAACAACTGCTTAGCGACAATAGGTTTACGTTCGAGAAAGAAAGCGGCAAAGCCCTAACGATGAAAATGAGTTGGATGGGTCGACTCTATGAATGTGGTGTTGATGGTGAATGGTATGGCTGAGGTGTGTAGTTAAAGTAAAACTAGAAGATTAAGCACCACAAAAAACCGTAACCTATTGATAGCCTGGAAAATTGATCATAATGTTCTGTTCTCATTTCTGCGACAGGACTGTACCAATGTATCAATTCAATCAATTCGATCACACGGACATAGACAATTTAGATACAGTGCTCAAACAGCTCCAAGTACATGGATGTAACATTGCATTAATTAAAGCGTTGCCAAAAAATGCTAATGATAAAAATCAAATTTATATACATTCTGATGCAAGTTTACTGAACTCTATTTTTGCTTTGAACTTTAGAGATAGAGAAGCTAGTACCAGTCAAACTAAAAGAGCCTCTACCCCCGGTAAGAATATTCCTGAAGCTGTATTTGAATCCTTTTCGTGGTTAGATAACAAAGGGCAAACAGCGAAGACTAAAGCTTGTAAAGCGATTGTATATTCACAATATCCCGAAGCCAGATTGTCAGGTTTTTTAACTGTTGACGGGAAAATGCCGCGTTCACTATCAATTGATTACACAAAAAGTAATGAATTACTGCCCCGTTATTTAATAGTCGGAGCTACGAAGACAGGTGAAGCCATTGCAATGATTGCTGTTTCCCCTAAAAAAGCCTTCGTAGAACAATTTAAAAATCTTGATAATTACCATGGTTCTTCTGTATGTAAAGCGATCATTATTGAACAAGAAACGGGGACAGAAAAACTAAAACTTATTCTTAAAAACAAAATATCAAACAAAGTATTACTTGGTTGTCGCTTTAATAAAGAAGGGAATACTATTCCTTTTACTGGTACACAAGTACATGGTTACACACTCGAACATGCTTGCGGAATAAAGCCTAATGCCGATAAACATGGTGATATTTTTGGTATTGAGTTGAAATCTTTTACACGAAAGAAACTTACCCTATTCACGCCAGAACCTGATGGTGGTCTTTACAAAGATGACTTCAATCTTTTTATGACAACTTATGGTTATGAAAAAGACGGGGCATACCGATTAACAGGCTTACACCGTGCATACAAAGAAAATACAAAAACACAATTAACACTAAAAATCATTTGCAAACATGCCATTAAAACCAAAGATCCGATTACAGGTAAGAAGAAAATAGAATATCAGGCCGACGACTATAATCCTGAAATAGCAATAACTAAGCAAATGATGGATATGGCCGTAGTACTCGTCGATAGACAAGATAAAATAGCAGCAAGTTGGTCTTTAGAACGTTTACTTAACTGCTGGGGCGCCAAACATAATGAAGTTGTTTATGTACCTGCAGAGAAGATTTCTAATGACGACCAAGCAACACTAGATGATGGTTACAAATGGAAAGTGAAGTTTTCCAATAAGGTCTTATGGTGTAATAAGACTAATGCAGAGAATCTGTTCCAGGCCATTCATAAAGGGATTATTTACTTAGATCCGGCACCTAAGTATTGCCCCGATAACCCGAAAGAAAACAAACGACGCTCACAATGGCGAATCAATGACATTTACAAAGCAGCTTGCGATTTATATGAGGAAACTGCAATAGTTCAATTATAAAAACAAAAAAGGGAGTTTTGTGTGATAGAATCAAGCACAAAACACCCATCAAGAAGAAGTCATGCGATACAACGAAATACTTAAAGGTGATCTAGAAGATGAGAAGCGCCTACATAGAAATTTAGAAGAAACAAATAAGCTATTAAAACTTCTTATTGAAATTTACGACCAAAAAAACCTAGCTATTAAATTTCAACAACTTGGTGGCAATTATAGTGATATATCACGTGAAAAATTAAGTAAATGGAAAGCTAACCCTAACGCTGGTTTTATTATTTTTCATGAAAAAGCGCTAGAAGATTTAAAAGAAAAACTCTTACCCCAAAAGCCCCCCCATTGGGATACGCCAAGTTTTACGTACATCGATCTCTTTGCTGGCATTGGCGGCTTACGCAAAGGCTTTGAAGATGTCGGTGGAAAATGCGTATTTACCTGTGAATGGGATATGGCCGCACGTAGAACTTATCTAGCTAATCACTATGTTGATGAGCACGAGCTGCCGTATTTTCTAGATGATATAAATGATAATCCAGAGAAGAATACTTCTTATATGGATGTCACTCAAATTACGCAGAGTGGAAATACAGAAGCGACAGAAGAAGACAGACAAGCAAGCATCTTAAAGCATATACCGCATCACGATTTACTTCTTGCAGGCTTTCCTTGCCAGCCATTTTCGCTCGCAGGCGTATCTAAAAAAAATTCATTAGGCCGAGCGCATGGGTTTGAGTGTGACACACAAGGCACCTTGTTCTTCGATGTAGAACAAATTCTAATAACAAGGCAGCCTAAATACTTTGTACTTGAAAATGTTAAGAATTTAAAAAGCCATGATAAAGGGAATACCTTTGCAACAATTATCAGGGCGCTTGATAATGCAGGATATTGGGTTGCTGATATATCGAATGTTGATTCAGATATTGAAGAAGCGATAAAACAAGTACGTAAACGTAAGCCTGAACCAACAATCATTGATGGCGCTCATTTTACACCGCAACACCGTGAACGTATTGTATTAGTTGGTATACGTAAAGATTTAACTCAAGTAAGACCTGAGCTAAAGCAGCTTTCTCTTAACAATATAGAGAAGCCAAAAAATCGTTACACTGTGGATAATATACTTTGCAAACTCAACAAAGCAGAGAAAGAGAAATACACTCTGACACCAAACCTTTGGAACTATTTATACCACTACGCACTAAAGCATCAAACCAAAGGTAATGGTTTTGGATTTGGGTTGGTTGATCCACAAAACCCAAAAGCAATAACACGTACACTTTCAGCACGTTATTACAAAGATGGATCTGAAATATTAATTAACCAAGATGGACTCGAGCCTGAATACTTGATTGATAACAGACCCAACGGTATTAGAAAGAACCTTGAACGAGAGGAAGTAGCAAAAAGCTTCGCTGAGCGCTTCAAAAGTAATAATCCAAACACATCAGAAAAAGAATACAAACTTGCACTTAAAGAGGGTGAAAAGAAATATGATGAGCTGCACGGGCGTTATGCACCTGAGTTTGATTCATTATATAAGACACCACGACGACTTACTCCGCGAGAATGTGCAAGATTAATGGGATTTGAAAAGCCAGAGTTTGATCGAAATGAAACAGATACTGATTTTAGGATTGTTTGCGCAGATACAGCTGCGTACAAACAATTTGGTAACTCAGTTGTTGTACCTGTCTTTCGTTCAGTCGCAGCCTTATTAAAAAGTAAAATGTAATCCAATTACCTGAGTTTATATAAAAAGGCCGCGAACAAAGCGGCCTTTAACATAAACCATTAAAGTTAATCTTTTGATTTTAAATCATATAATTGACTTAGCCACCCTCGCGATTGTCGCCCTGCTACACCCTAACTTTCGCTTTCGCAATGCCTTGTGCTTGGCGTTTATGTCGAGTTTCATAATCATCACAGGCCATGGCTGCACCTAAGTCCAACATAAATTCGGTTAAGGCTAAGGTAATGCTGTTTTGCTCCCCTGAACTGAACACCGCATGCGTCATAGGCTGATCTGCCACCACAATCACCAACCCTTTTTCCATGATTCGGGCTTTTAAGGTTTTCTTTATTAGTTAGAGTATGGTATTTGTTTGTTTTCTCGTAAATTTGATTAAATATTATGCTGATTTTTGCTTTTTTCGTTATATCACTCTACGTCGGTTCGATTGTTTTTATTCGTATCCGAAATAAAGATCGTTTGGGTTTTAAACGCCAGATGTCTGACTTTTCGACCTTTATGGTACCAATGAATATTCCTATCTACTTGCTATCCAAAGTTCCATTGACCCCTTTTTTCGAAAGAAAACATTTTCCTGAACTTGATATTTTGCAAGACAATTGGGAAGTGATCAAAGAGGAAGCATTGGCTCTGTATGAAAGTGGCCATATAGCAATTAAAAATGATCTACCCGCCAGTAGTTTTTACAAAGATAATCGATGGACCAGTTTCTATTTGAAAGTATACGATTGTGACATTCCATCCGCTCGAAAACTCGCACCAAAAACGATGGAGCTTATTGAGCAAGTGCCAGGTATGAACCTCGCGTTATTTGCTTGTTTGAATCCAGGTAAGCGTATAGGTAAACACCACGACCCATTTGCTTTGAGTTTGCGTTATTCTCTTGGATTAAGTACACCTAACTCAGAAGATTGCGCCATTTCAGTTGATGGGCAATGGCACACTTGGAGGGACGGTGAGTCGATTATTTTCGACGAAACTTATGCTCATCATACTCATAACGATAGCGATAAACCTCGAATCATACTGATGTCTGATATTGATCGTCCTTTAAGAAGTAAGTTGATCCAAAAAATGTATTACTACTTTGCTAAAACGTTTAACAGCTTGTTTTTTGTCGACAATATAGATTCAACCAAGACAGGGCTTGGTAACAAAATAACCCCTATTCATAAAAGTTATCGCACAAACATGAAAAAATTTAAAAATTGGAACAAGCCACTTTACGTAACATTCAAGTTTTGTGCTTTGGGGGGAGTTTTATTTATTTTCTATCATACTTTCTAGACGATAAAAGTGTGGTGATAGAATAAGCTTACAGATGAAATCTTTTGTATTCACAAACTCGGTGATTATGTTCATTTTTCTGTTTTCAATTACAAGAAAATAAGCACCAAAAGTATATTTAAGTTATCTCTTTACCAAATAGCAAAAGGGCGTTGAAGTTACCTTCAACGCCCTTTTTTTAATTCTTTAAACACTTATTTGATTTGCGCTTTGTACATAGAAGCGAAAACTGGAGTGTATAGGCTAACAATTTTGTTAATGATACGTGACATTATGAATTCCTTAATAAAGCAAGTTTTATATAATCTACAACCTTGCCTAAACACAGTATTTATAAGGCATTGGTCGCGTTTCGATGGGGGGCATTATAGGAGTTTAATCGGCTTTTAAAAGTGAGAAATAATATTATTTTTGATTAGTTTTTCTAATGCAAAAGTTACATAAAAAAACCAGTAATAACCATTCATTAAAACCGAATAAATCCTCATTAATTGTTCTTGTTTATGGGTGGTTGAGTAACGTCGGCAGAGAACAGAATAATGTCGCCAACTTTAGCAACGCATTTGTTGCCGATATCTACGGCTTATTTATCAGCAGCAGACAGTAGCTTTCCAGCAAAGGTAAGTTGTGATGATGATTGTGTAAATACCACACCTGAGTGTGAGCGCTCTGCGGTACCTTGTTTTTGGTAATGCGCGGCATTTATATTGCTAGCGGCTGCTTTTTGAAATTGAACATTACCTGTAAACGCACCATCTTTAGCTGAAGCGTTATAAGACATAGCGATGATAGCGGCTGCGATAGTTGCTTTAATAACTGTTTTCATGAGTAATAAAACCTTGTGTCTTTATGTTTATAAACGCCTGTGCGTTTCGATGGGTGTATTATCAATAGTTACACCAAAAACAACAATACAATAAAACCACAAAAGATTATTACCAAGTGGTAACTATATAAGAGAGAATCTAATCAGCCCTCCACCTTTCGGCTTAACCCCCCACTATTCCTTGAAGCGTATAAACGATGATTAAAACCTAAAAGGAATGTTTCGAGTCACCGCAAGCATCAATGAAAAAATCAGTACTAACTTATTCTTATTGCTATTATTACGTGATCCTCTACACGAAACACTACAGCTTATTACAGCTTAATTGCTAAGTTACGATATGTTTCAAATAGGCTGTGATAAAATAAAACGGTTATTGTAGTTTTTTGAGGTTTTATGGCGGATCAAGCCCAATTATTAACAAAGGCGCAGCGACTCTGTGAAGAGCGAGGCGTTCGACTTACGCCACAGCGCTTAAAAGTGTTGGCGTTGATTATTGAGCACCATAGCTCAATCAGCGCTTATGAGTTATTGGATCAACTCAAAATTTCAGAACCGCAAGCAAAGCCGCCAACGATTTACCGAGCTTTAGATTTTCTCCTAGCACAAGGTTTTGTTCACAAAGTGGAGTCCACAAATAGCTATATTGCTTGCTGTGTACTAGGACATGCCGATCATTGTTCGCAGTTATTAATTTGTGATGAATGTGGCTGTGTTGAAGAATGCCATGATGATGAGTTAGCCAAACTACTTCGTCAAAAATCAGAAAAACTTGGTTTTAAGATTAATCATCATGTTGTTGAAAGCCATGGTATTTGTGAAAAATGCCAAGGCAATAAACCTATTATTTAACCTACAACGAAAAGTCTTACAATTATGCGCGCAGAATTTATAAACCCTTTTCTTGCATCTCTGATTAATGTGCTCAACACCATGGCATCCATGCCAATGACACCACAAAAGCCAAGACTAAAGAAAGATGAAATTGCGCGTGGTGATGTATCTGGCTTAATAGGTATGATTGGCCCAAAAACCAAAGGGTCGATGTCAATCACGTTTGAGCAAGATTTGGCTCTTGAAATCATGCAACGAATGCTCGGTGAACGTCCAGCAGGCATTAATGAAGATGTTACTGATATGGTAGGTGAAATTACTAATATGGTAACAGGTGGTGCAAAACGTGCGTTGGCTGAAAATGGCTATGACTTTGATATGGCAACACCTGCGGTTGTTTCAGGTAAAGGCCATACCATTACCCATAAATGTGATAATGCAATCATCTTAATGCCATTTGATTCTGACTATGGCAAAGCCTATATCGAAATTTGTTTCGATTGATATCGTCTTTTTCAATGAAACTATAGCGTTAATTACACGATAAATTCTTTGCTTAACTTAACGCTATCTAGTTATTTATTAAGTCTTTTATTAATAAACCCATTCTTAAATAAAAGACTACTCTCCGCTCTTTTTTCGATCTAGACTAGTTTGTGTCATACGCATCATGTTACTTATAACTGCGAGATGACTGTATATTATTTGTCTAAAAGGGAAAGACGTACATGAGTAAACTGACTGGAACCGTAAAATGGTTCAACGATGACAAAGGCTTTGGTTTCATTTCTGGAACGGATGGCAAAGATGTGTTTGTACACTTCAGTGCTATTCAAGCTCAAGGGCGCCGCACCTTACGTGAAGGCCAAAGTGTTGAGTTTATCGTGACGGATGGTCAGAAAGGCCCACAAGCTAGCGAAGTTATTGCACTGTAATAACCATCACTGAAAAGATAAAAAAACGCCGCTATTTAGCGGCGTTTTTATTATACAAACATATAACTTAGTACATTAGCCTAAGATTATGCTCGCCATTGTTTAAATGCATTGATCAAACCATTAGTCGAACTATCGTGGCTTGATACTTCTTCTTTATTGTTTAGCTCTGGCAGGATTTGATTAGCCAGTTGCTTACCAAGCTCTACGCCCCACTGATCGAAGCTAAAGATATTCCAAATAACACCTTGAGTGAAAATCTTGTGCTCATAAAGCGCAATCAATGCACCTAGTGTATAAGGCGTAATTTCTTTCACTAAGATTGAGTTCGTTGGGCGGTTGCCTTCGAATACTTTAAATTCTGCTAGTTCATTCACTTCTTCTTGTGATTTACCCGCAGCAAAGAATTCTGCTTCAACTTTCTCACGGCTCTTACCAAATGCTAGTGCTTCAGTTTGCGCGAAGAAGTTCGCCATTAATTTTGGATGGTGATCGCCTAATGGGTTATGGCTAATCGCAGGAGCAATGAAATCACATGGGATCAATTTCGTGCCTTGGTGGATCAACTGGTAGAAAGCATGTTGACCATTGGTACCAGGTTCACCCCAAATAATTGGGCCTGTTTGGTAATCCACTGGGTTACCGCCACGATCAACGTATTTACCGTTTGATTCCATGTTACCTTGCTGGAAGTACGCTGCAAAACGATGCATGTACTGATCATAAGGAAGAATCGCTTCTGTTTCTGCACCGTGGAAATTGTTGTACCAGATACCGATAAGCGCAAGGATAACCGGTAGCTTTTGCTCTAATGGTGCTTCTGCAAAGTGTTTGTCCATTGCATGACCGCCATCAAGTAGCGCAACAAAGTTATCAAAACCTACTGACAAGCAGATTGATAGACCGATTGCAGACCATAGTGAATAACGGCCGCCAACCCAGTCCCAGAACTCGAACATGTTGTCAGTATCAATACCAAACTCAGCAACGGCTTCACCGTTTGTTGAAAGCGCAGCAAAGTGTTTCGCTACATGTGCTTTATCTTCTGCTTTTGCTAAGAACCAGTCACGTGCAGATAGCGCATTAGTCATGGTTTCTTGAGTCGTGAAGGTTTTTGATGCGATCAAGAACAATGTTGTTTCAGGGTTAAGATCTTTTAGCGTTTCAGCAATGTGTGTGCCATCAACGTTAGAAACAAAGTGCATGTTTAGGCGCGTTTTATAAGCACCTAGCGCTTCAGACACCATGTAAGGGCCAAGATCTGAGCCACCGATACCGATGTTCACGATATCGGTAATTTCTTTACCTGTGTAACCTTTCCATTCACCGCTGATGATGCGATCAGAGAAAGACTTCATCTTCTCAAGTACAGCATTCACAGCAGGCATCACATCTTCGCCATCAACCATAATTGGTGTGTTACTACGGTTACGTAGTGCTACGTGAAGTACTGCACGATCTTCTGTACGGTTAATTTTTTCACCACTGAACATATCTGCAATAGCAGCATCTAGCTCTGTCTCTTTTGCAAGAGCAAACAGCTTAGTTAGTGTTTCTTCAGTGATAAGGTTTTTAGAGTAATCAAGTAGGATATCTGAGCCAAATTGCGCAGAAAACTTAGAGAAGCGAGCGCTATCATTAGCAAATAAGTCGCTTAATTGGAAATCTTGAGCTTGTTCAAAGTGTGCGGTTAGATCTTGCCACGCTTGAGTTTGCGTTGGGTTGATGTTCTTCAACATAAAAATATCCTAATTTTGTTATGTTTATCTTTCGCACCCATACACTGTTTGCGAAAGATCCCCGATTTTGCTCATTAGCCTATGATGGCAGGCTTATTTATAATTTTGATCACTTGTGATGATGCCGCGAAAAGAAAAAGATCGTCATTGCGGTAAATCACGAAAACTTGGAATGCATCATACCTGTATTTCGCATCAATGTAATAATGCGAATAACTAATCAAACTAAAAGGTTAAACCTATAGGTAAATAGCCATGTGGTATCAAAAAACAATTAATCTTACTCCTCAAAAGCGCGGTTTTCACCTTATCACTGAGGAAATAGAGCAACATTTACATGAGATCCGACCTTTAAGCGTTGGATTAGTCCATTGTTTTCTCCAACACACCTCGGCAAGCTTAACCATTAATGAAAATGCCGATCCTACGGTACGTCATGATATGGAGAAACATTTTAATCATTTTGTACCAGAACGTGCGCCATATTATCGACATACCTATGAAGGAGATGATGATATGCCAGCACATATTAAAAGTTCATTGTTAGGTAATAGTATCTCGATCCCTATTTCACAAGGACGTTTAGCATTGGGTATATGGCAAGGTATTTATTTAGGTGAGCACCGTGATCATGGCGGCTCTCGCCAAGTCGTGATCACTATTCAAGGCGAATAGCATATTGAAGATACAAAAAAGCACTTACCTCTAACAATGACGGTTAAGTGCTTTATATTTAATACTAGAACGGCTGGTTAACCATCACTCTAAAGGTGCTTTCCTCACTGCCCCACGCCATTTCGGTTCGGACAACAACACCTTCGACTTGAAAACGTACTGCGCCACCAGCGCTCCATTTCATGTCTGAATGCAACTCAGAGAGATTGTAACTATCCGCAACACGACCAACATCAGCAAATGCTACCCACTGCCACCAAGGCACGTTGTACCAATTAAAGACAGGCCATTCACTCAGAGGTTGCCATTCTGGCATCACGCGATATTCTGCACTGTAGCTGATTGCTGATCGCCCAACATATCGCCCCGTTTGAAAACTCCGTAAGCGATATAAGCCCCCCAGTTTGACTCCTGCATATTCAGGTGGACGATGATAACCATCTTTTGAGTCCGTTGTATTCCAACTTGGGGTATCAGCGGTATACACATTAAACGCCAAGACTTGCTGATCAAATAAGTTATCCAGCTTACCTAAATTCAAATACCAACTTTGGTTTATTTCCCATTTCCACCAGCTTGTTTGCTCTGAGGTATCAGGCGCATATGTCAGTTTAAATTGACTTTTACTGCCTTGGGTTGGATTCGCAGTATTGTTTTGGTTGTTCCATTCAAACCGAGTTTCTAGCCCCCACACACTGTCATTATGTGAAAAATCTGAAGAAGGGATCGGTGTGTTTTTAGCAAACTGACGAGATTGATAGAACGGGCGAAAATCTATTGATGATACGCCGCTTTCCCATGGCGTATGACCTGTTAATTGACGGTTAGGATAAAGTGCAGATTGAATAGGATCATGCTTACCTTGTCCAATCGGCAAAATATAACGCGCACTTAATTGATGCCTTGACTCTTGCGCATCAGCAATGATCCTATCATCGAGGTGGGAATCATTTTGGGTCGCCTTTCCTACATAGTAATTAAAATCTTTATAATCACCACTGTAAAGCTCTGCTCCAAATAGCCAACGGCTGTCGGCAGATAACGCGTAATTATAAGCCCCCAGATACGTCATCCATGTGCCTTTATCTGTCACCAGCCCAGCGACTAATAGTGAAGCTTGTGGTTGCCCTGCTTTTTTGACAACACCTGCGGCACCAATAGACAATCCCATGCTATCGGTAGAAAACATAAAAGGTACTGCAGCAATATCTGAATCGGTATTTTGTACCGCTTCAGAACCATCAATATCAAGTAATTCATTTTCAGCATGAATATCGGCTGAAACCAACAAAGCCGCAGCATACGCCACGGCTTTTAATTTTCTTTCTTCCATTAAAGCTTATCGTCCAATGTTTAATGCATCACGTATATGCCATCGCAACCCGTGGTGTTAATTTAGTGACCAATTCATACGCAATCGTGCCAATGTGCTCAGCCACAATCTCAGAAGGTAATCCTTCGCCCCATAATGTTGCAGTATCGCCGACTTTATCCTGTGCATCTGGCCCTAAATCCACCGTTAGCATGTCCATCGAAACACGCCCTGCCATCGGCACAATACGACCATTAACAAGCACTGGTGTGCCGTTGGGGGCAGTACGTGGATAACCATCGCCATATCCAATCGCAATCACACCGACTTTGGTATCTCGCTCACTCGTCCAAATACCACCGTAACCGACTTGCTCACCTTTTTTGACATCACGTACAGCAATCAGGCTAGAGGTTAATGTCATCACAGGCTTTAAATCATAAGCAGAAGCAAAACGTTCAGACTCATTAAATGGTGAAACACCATACATAATGATCCCCGGGCGAATCCATTCTAGCTGGCTATCAGGCCACGCTAAAATACCCGCAGAGGCGGCTAATGAACGCTCACCTTGATAATCTTGAGTTAAATCCAAAAAGGTATCTAGCTGCTTTAACGTAATATCAGAGCTTAAATCATCAGCATTACCAAAGTGACTAATAAAACGTAATGGCTTTGCGACATTCTCACAGGCATTTAAACGTGCCATAAAATCCGTCAGATCTTCTGGACGTACACCTAAGCGGTGCATACCGGTATCAATTTTCACCCAAACTTGCACAGGGTTATCAAGCTCAGTCTGTTCTAATGCTTCCAATTGCTCAATCGAGTGAACCACAGTATGAATATTATTGGTCACTAATACTGGAAGATCGCTCGGTGCATAAAACCCTTCTAATAATAAAATAGGTTTTACGATCCCACCTGCACGTAAAATTAATGCTTCTTCAATACGAGCAACACCATACGCGTCAACATTCGTAAGCGTTTGAGCAACACGAAGTAAGCCATGCCCATAAGCGTTGGCTTTTACGACCGCCAAAACTTTACTATTTGGTGCGTGTTGACGGATCAACCCCAAATTGTGGGCTAATGCTTCAGTATCTATATGTGCGGTTGCAGCTTTCATCCAAAATCCTAAATAATATTCTTACGCTTACTCTTCATCGTAGGCAGGACCTGCATAATTATCAAAGCGAGAGAACTGGCCTTGGAAGGTTAAACGGACGGTACCGATAGGACCATTACGTTGCTTACCTAAGATGATTTCAGCGATCCCTTTAAGGGCACTATCTTCGTGATAAACCTCATCACGATAAATAAACATAATTAAATCGGCATCCTGCTCGATCGCACCGGATTCACGTAAATCTGAGTTAACAGGGCGTTTATCGGCACGTTGCTCCAACGATCGGTTAAGCTGCGACAAGGCAACAACCGGGACGTTTAATTCTTTTGCCAGCGCTTTTAACGAGCGGGAAATCTCAGCGATCTCTAATGTACGGTTATCTTGCAGACCCGGCACTCGCATTAATTGCAAGTAGTCAATCATGATCATGCTAATACCGCCGTTATCGCGGGCGATACGACGGGCACGTGAACGGACTTCCGTTGGTGTTAAGCCAGAACTATCATCAATGAACATATTCTTCTTTTCCATCAGAATACCCATTGTTGATGAAATACGTGCCCAGTCTTCATCATCGAGTTGACCGGTACGAATTTTAGTTTGGTCAACACGCGAAAGTGACGCCAACATACGCATCATGATCTGTTCGGCTGGCATCTCTAACGAGAAAATAAGTACAGGTTTTTCCTGCTCCATTGCTGCGTTTTCACATAAGTTCATCGCAAAGGTAGTTTTACCCATCGATGGACGTGCCGCAACAATGATTAAGTCAGATCCTTGAAGGCCAGCGGTTTTTTTATTGAGATCGGTAAAGCCTGTCGATACACCGGTCACACCATCTTGTGGTGATTGGTATAGAATCTCGATACGTTCTAAGGTCTTTTCTAAGATCGTATCAACGCTTTGTGGACCTTCTTTATCGTTGGTACGTTGCTCTGCAATCGCAAAGACTTTACTTTCAGCCATATCCAGTAAGTCTTCACTGGTACGGCCCTGTGGATCATAACCGGCATCGGCAATTTCATTTGCCACACCAATCATGTCACGAATAAGTGCACGCTCGCGGACAATATCAGCATACGCTAAGATATTTGCCGCTGACGGTGTATTTTTTGCCAGTTCAGCTAAGTAAGCAAAACCGCCTACATCATCAAGTGTGCTTGATTGCTCAAGGTTTTCAGACAGGGTGATCAAATCTAGCGGCTGACCCGCTTCTAATAGTGCCGCTGTCGCCTGAAAAATAATCCGGTGTGGACGACTGTAGAAATCATTGGCAACGACTTTTTCAGCCACCATGTCCCACTTTTCGTTATCCAGCATCAAACCACCAAGAACAGATTGCTCAGCCTCTAAAGAGTGAGGCGGCATCTTAATGGCGTCCATTTGATTATCTTTTGGTTTTTTCGGTTTACTATTATCTGCCATAGAAATTGCGTATTAGCCAAGAACAAGAATGAAGCATAGTAGTATACCCCATACATTCGGTTCTGAGCAGTCATAAACTTACGACTCGCATCAAACCTGATAGTTATTTAATTATGCGCCTTTTTAAATTATCTGACAGTCAAGGTTAAGGATTCCTAACCAAAAGCTGACAAATTTGAGTTAGAATGCGGACGCATAATACTTATCATCAATAACACTCAATTTACGACACCTGCCGTGGGAGGACCTTTGGCAAGATACCTACTGACATTATTGCTGCTTGCCAATACTGCAGCCCATGCTGCTGACGTTCAAGATATCGAAGAAGATGTCTCGCCATCTCACTTTACCAGTGAGGTGGGACTTGGGTTTACAGCACTTGCTGGTAATTCAGATTCACAGACGCTAAACGCTAATTATGATCTGCAATATATCAAAGGTCGTTATAAAACTAACGCAGATACGAGCCTACTAATGGCGAAGAAAAATGGCGAAGAAGATAAACGTAAGATGTCAGCCAATTTGAAAACACAAATGCTGATCCGTGATGGCTATTACTTATATGGTAGCGGCAGCTATATTGATGATCGCTATGGTCCATATTATGTTGATTCACTCGCTTCTGCTGGTATCGGTTATCGTCTCTTTAGCTATGAAACGTTTCAAGCCTTGGTCGATATTGGTCCTGGTTTTCGTCACCAAGATCCAAACCTAGATGAAATTGATGGTGATATAGTCAAACCAGAAGTAGTGAATGAAGCTGTTTTACAAAGCTCATTAACCATGACATGGAAACCGCTTAAAACACTTTCTGTGGAAAATAAAACCAATATTGTGGCTGGTAATAGTAACACTACGATCCAAAATGATTTATCACTGACCAACTCGATCACCGATAATATCGCATTGAGTATTGGCTTTAACTATACCTATTACACCTGGGTGCCTAACAATATGAAAAACTTCGATTCTAGTACTATTGTTAGCCTGATTTACAGTATGAAGTAAAGCTAAGGATTGACGCTAACGGTTTTCCTTCTCAAATTTCAGACATAAAAAAACCAGCCCGAAGGCTGGTTTTTTCTATTAAAGCTAAAAGCGATTACTCTGCAGCAACAACGTTTAGTTTAACAGTTGCGAATACATCTGAATTTAGCTGAACGCTAACTTCGAATTCGCCAGTAGTACGTAGTGCACCTTCAGGTAGACGTACTTCGCTCTTAACAAGTGCAACGCCAGCAGCAGTTACTGCATCAGCGATGTCACGAGTACCGATAGAACCGAATAGTTTACCTTCGTCACCAGCTTTAGAAGCAATTACTACTGCTTCTAGTGCGTTTAATGCTTCAGCACGAGCTTGAGCAGCAGCTTGTTGCTCAGCAACTTTAGCTTCTAGCTCTGCACGACGTGCTTCGAACATTTCAACGTTAGCTTTAGTTGCCATTACTGCCTTAGCTTGTGGGATAAGGAAGTTACGAGCGTAGCCAGCTTTAACGTTAACTTGGTCGCCAAGGCTACCTAGGTTAGCGATTTTATCAAGTAGAATAACTTGCATTATCTTGTCCTCTATAAAAGTCTAAAAACTACTACCGATTACTGATGCTTGTCAGTGTACGGTAGAAGTGCTAGGTAACGAGAACGCTTGATAGCGCGAGCTAGCTGACGCTGGTATTTAGCGCGAGTACCAGTGATACGGCTAGGTACGATTTTACCAGCTTCAGTGATGTAGTTTTTTAGAGTTGCTACGTCTTTGTAGTCAATCTCTTGTACGCCTTCTGCAGTGAAACGGCAGAATTTACGACGACGGAAGAAACGAGCCATGGGCTATCTCCTGATCTAAATTATGTCAATGTGATCGGCGTGCAATACTAATTTACCAATGCCGTTACGGCCGGTTTGATAAGAGATAAACCCTCCTACCTTAACATTGCTTCCGATAACTAAATCTTGAGTGAGTACTTGTTGACCTTTGCCACTGACTACCACGTTAATATAACAATATACTTGGCGTGGTAGGCCTGCTTCCTGTTGAATCGAACGATGCTCAAGCACAAAGTGACAATGAGGTATGCCCGCAGGAGACTGGCTTCGTTTGGGTTGTTTAGCAATAGTGCCAACTAACTCCAGACGATTGGTCATTTATACAAATTACTCAGCAGCTGCTTCGCCTTCAGATTGTGCAGTTTCTGCACGATCTTCACGCTTAGTGAAACGCTCTTCTTTAGCCTTCATCATTGGAGATGGCTCAGTAACAGCGTTCTTAGTACGCATGATCATGTTACGGATCACTGCGTCGTTGAAGCGGAAGTTTGACTCAAGCTCGTCAACTACAGACTGCTCAGCTTCAACGTTCATTAGAACGTAGTGTGCTTTGTGCAGTTTGTTGATTGGGTAAGCCATTTGACGACGACCCCAATCTTCTAGACGGTGAATCTGACCACCAGAATCTTTGATAGCAGCAGTGTAACGCTCGATCATGCCAGCAACTTGCTCGCTTTGATCAGGGTGCACCATGAATACGATTTCGTAATGACGCATAGGTTGCTCCTTACGGATTATTCAGCTTCCCTTGTCGGCTCGGTTATCCTGGGGAAGCAAGGAACTAAAAAAAGAACCGAGAATTTGGACGATGGATAGTACAGAGAATGATCAATTGAAGCAAGAAAATTCTGTGCTCTACGCCAAGGTTTTTCCTGCCCACTGGCAAGTTATCTTGACTCTTTGTCTATCCCAATAAAAACACCCTTATCCAGTTAAACCGAATAAGGGTGTGGGATTACTGACACCAGGCTAAATGTGCAACATTCTTTACTGTTGTCAGTAACATATTAGCTACGTTGACGTACCGCTTCAAACAAACAGATACCTGTTGCTACTGATACGTTTAAGCTTGATACCGAACCTGCCATTGGAATTTTGATCAAATCATCACAGGTTTCACGGGTTAAACGACGCATACCTTCGCCTTCTGCACCCATCACAATCGCTAATGGACCAGTCAGCTTACTTTGGTAAATATCATGCGTTGCTTCACCAGCCGTACCTACAATCCATACACCTTTATCTTGCAGTGCACGCATAGTACGCGCCAAGTTAGTCACACGTACTAATGGCATGATTTCAGCCGCGCCACAGGCAACTTTACTTGCCGTTGCATTCAGTTGTGCAGAACGATCTTTCGGAACGATAACAGCAACCGCACCCGCAGCATCCGCATTACGTAGACATGCGCCTAAGTTATGCGGATCTGTCACACCATCTAAAATTAATAATAATGGATTTTCTTTACCCACCAATAAATCATCGAGATCGTTCTCATTGTATTGCTTACCCGGACGAACACGCGCAACGATACCTTGGTGAGAAGCACCTTTTACTTTGTCATCAAGTGCTTTACGCCCTGCTTCTTGGATCGTGATACCCAGTGACTGCAGCTCTGTTACTAGCGGCAGTAAGCGATCATCTTCTCGTCCTTTCAGTACAAAGACTTCAATAAAACGAACTGGATCAGATGCCAGCACTGCTTTCACGGCATGGATGCCAAAAATCATATCATTACTCATGGTTTAACTCTTCTTTGCTGCGCGTTCGGCTTTTCCCGCACGTTGCTTTTTCTTTTTGCGAGATTTCGGTTTCTTTTTAATCTCAGCTTTCGGTTTTTCATCCGTTGGCTTACGGCGTTTCTTTGGCTTCGGTTTATTCTTCTCGTCCGCCAGTGGAATTGCGCCTTCTTTTAGCTTTTTACGTACCGAAGAACGTTCGCGTTTTGATTCACTACGCTCTTCTTGTTTTGCCACGCCATCTTCTGATTTGTACACTTTCAGGCTTTGACGACGTAGACCATCGGCTTTACGTAAACGCTGTTTTTTCTCATGACTCTTAGCCGTTTTACCTGCGCCACGTTGCTTGCGCTCAGAGCCAACAATATCAAAGTCAATCTGACGATCGTTTAAGTTAATCGATGCTACTTTCACTTTCACGGTATCGCCTAAACGGTATACCACACCAGAGCTATCACCTACCAAACGTTGACCTACTGGATCAAATTGGTAGTAGTCATTAGCTAGGTTTGAAATATGAACTAAGCCATCAATGTTCAATTCGTTTAAGCGAACAAAGAAGCCAAAACCTGTCACATTGGCAATCACACCGTCGAACTCATCGCCTAAGTGATCTTGCATGTATTCACATTTAAGCCAATCAGAGACATCACGCGTTGCGTCATCAGCACGGCGTTCAGTCATTGAACATTGCTCACCTAATGCATCAATTTCATCAAATGAGTAATGGAAACCACCCGTTGGTGTTGTATTACCACTGTTACCAGCTTGCTTTGCAACTAAATATTTAATCGCGCGGTGCAGCGTTAAATCAGGGTAACGACGAATTGGCGAGGTAAAGTGCGCATATTCAGTTAATGCCAAGCCGAAGTGACCAATATTGTCACCTTGGTATACCGCCTGCTTCATTGAGCGTAGCAGCATGGTTTGGATTAACTCGCGATCTTTTCGAGTTTGAATCGCATTGGCCAGCTCTGCATAATCTTTTGGCGTTGGCTCTAACCCACCGCCAAGATGTAAGCTTAGCTCACCTAAGAAATCACGGAAGCCCTGAAGGCGCTCTTCACCTGGGGTATCGTGAACTCGGTATAGTGCTGGCTCTTTCGCACTTTCAACAAAACGTGCAGAAGCAATGTTAGCTAAAATCATACATTCTTCGATGATCTTATGCGCTTCATTACGCACAGCCGGCACAATACGGTCAATCTTACGATCCACATTGAAAATAAATTGGGTTTCAACCGTTTCAAATTCAATCGCACCACGTTCTTCACGTGCTGCTTTCAGCACTTTGAACATGCTGTAAAGCTCTTCTAAATGCGGAACAAGTGGTTCATAACGCTGACGAAGTTCTTCATCGCCTTCAAGCATTTTACTGACTTTGGTGTAAGTCAAACGAGCGTGAGAATTCATTACCGCTTCGTAATGCTTGTAACCTGTTAACTCACCCGTATCAGAAATGGTCATTTCACACACCATACACAAGCGATCTACTTGCGGGTTTAGTGAACATAAACCATTCGAGAGTACTTCCGGCAACATTGGGATCACTTGTGCAGGGAAGTAAACCGAGTTACCACGCTTAACAGCTTCGTTATCGAGTGCTGATTTATGACGAACGTAATAACTCACATCGGCAATCGCAACCCATAAACGCCAGCCACCTGATGTGGTACGCTCACAGTGAACCGCATCATCAAAGTCACGAGCATCTTCGCCATCAATGGTTACCAGCGGTAATTGACGTAAATCAACGCGGCCTTTTTTCGCTTCTTCCGGCACTTCTTCTGTCAAATGTTGAATTTCTTTATCAACTTCTGACGGCCATACATGCGGAATATCATGGGTGCGTAACGCAATATCAATTTCCATACCCGGCGCCATATTTTCGCCCAGTACTTCTACAATACGGCCAACAGCATTGTGTTGACGCGTCGCTCGTTGGTTAATTTCGACAACAACTACATTCCCCATACGTGCGCCTTGGCGAACGTCTTGTGGGATAATGATATCTTGAGCAATGCGAGAATCGTCTGGCACCACATAGCCCATGCCATCTTCAAGGAAAAAGCGACCAACAATCTGAGCTGTGCTTTCTTTTAACACACGAACAACACGTGCTTCTTTACGACCACGCTTATCTTCACCGCCCGCTTGCGCCAAAATGTAATCACCGTGGATCACACCACGCATTTGGTGATGCGGTAATAACAAATCATTGTCTTTACCCAACGAACCTTCAGGGCGTAAGAAACCAAAGCCGTCACGGTGACCCATAACGTAACCTTTGATCAAATCTAAACGCTCAGGCAATGCATAACATTGACGACGGGTGAAAATTAACTGGCCATCACGCTCCATCGCACGTAAACGACGGCGTAAGCCTTCATAGTGATCATCGCCTTCTAGCTTTAGCTCAGCAAATAACTGGTCACGACTCACCGGGGTACTAAAACCACGAATCACTTCAAGTAAGTGTTCACGGCTTGGGATCGGGTTTTCATAATTAGATGCTTCGCGATCGCGAAAAGGGTCGACCGGTAAATCGGTAGTACCTTTAGACATTATATTTTTCCTGTAGGCCAACCTATACCTGAGGTATATCTGGCTTTTAGGTGATCAGACGGGAGCAGCGCTATAAAGACTGCTGCTCCACTAAATTTTGGGAGGAATATGCTAATTAAACGTATAACCAAATGATGTTTTATAACTTGTTAGGGTTGCTTAATAAATTTAGCAACGGCGCATTATCTTCAACTAAGGTTAACAAGGTATATTTATCTAGCTCAGCCAAAAATGCTTCTCTTGCATCAGCAAGCACACCTTTTAATCGGCAAGCTGGCGTTATATGGCAAAAATCAAGGCTACAATTAACAATCTGTAACGGTTCTATTGCACGTACGACATCGCCAACAATAATAGATTCAGCTGACTTACCTAAACGAATGCCACCATTTTTTCCGCGCACCGTTTCGATATAGCCTAATTGACCTAATTTATTGATTATTTTAACCATATGGTTACGTGACACATTGTATATTTCTGTCACTTTCGTAATACTTGTTAGCTCACCTTCTGGTAGCGACGCAAGATATATCAGAGCTCGTAAGCCGTAATCGGTAAAACTAGTTAACTGCACAATGGCTCCTCCTGTTGTTATTTTAATCTTCTTATTGACTAAAAGATACAGATCAGATACAACTTATAACATACATTATAAATACATGTTTTAGGAAGTGCTCATGCTTAGTCAAAAAACGATCGATATTGTTAAAACAACAGCTCCTGTCATTGCAGAAGCAGGCCCTATGGTTACCCAACATTTCTATCAGCGTATGTTTAGCCACAACCCTGAGTTAAAAGATGTTTTTAACATGAGCCACCAAAAAAATGGGGCAAACAACGGACCTTCTAGCCAACAAGAAGCGTTATTTAATGCCATTTGTGCTTATGCCAATAATATCGAAAATCTTGCTGTGCTTTTACCAGCAGTAGAAAAGATTGCTCACAAACATACCAGTTTTATGATCACCGCAGAGCAATACAATATTGTTGGCTCTCACCTTATCGCAACCATTGATGAATTATTAGCGCCAGGACAAGATGTATTAGACGCTTGGGCTGAAGCTTATGGATTGCTGGCGAATATTTTCATCAATCGTGAAGAAGAAATCTATCAAGAAAATGCAAATAAAGTTGGTGGATGGCGTGGCACTCGTGAGTTTGTCGTAACCAACAAACAACAAGATAGCGAATTTATCACGAGCTTTACCTTTAAGCCTACTGATGGCGGTAAGGTCGCAAGCTATAAACCTGGGCAATATCTGGGGATCTACCTTAATGCTGACGAATTAGAGAACCAAGAAATCCGTCAATATAGCTTATCTTCAGCGCCACAAGATGATCAGTACCGTATTTCAGTAAAACGTGAATCTCACGGTAAAGTTTCAAACTACTTACATAACAATATCAATATTGGCGATAAAGTAATGCTTGCAGCTCCTGCTGGTGACTTCTTCTTAGATGTTGAAGCAAACACACCTGTAACATTACTTTCCGCAGGTGTGGGTTTAACGCCAACGCTTTCAATGCTTGAATCACTGACTGAACACCAAGCACCTGTTAACTGGCTACATGCCACAGAAAATGGCGCACATCATGCCTACAAAAAACAGGTAAAAGCACTCGCGCAGCAACACAATCACATTCAAGATATCACTTGGTATAACGCTCCGCTTGATAGCGATCTTCCTGCCGAAGATTATGACTACCAAGGCTTAATGGATCTCAGCACAATAGCAGCACAGCTAACAGATGAAAACATGCACTTTTACTTCTGTGGCCCTGTTGCCTTCATGCAATATATCGCTAAACAGCTATTAGCATTAGGTGTATCTGAAGATCGTATTCACTACGAATGTTTCGGCCCACACAAAGTCCTATAACTTAACGTAGCTAATACAACAAAGCACAGCGAAATGCTGTGCTTTTTTAATCTGTTTACTGGGTTATTTGGGACAAGTTACCATAAACTTGAACGTTGTTTTGCCCGAGCAATAATATTTTCTGGCATACGTAATTCTAATTTTCGACGTAACGTACTCAGTTGGTTATATAGCGATTTATTCGCCGTCGTAGTTTGATACAGCCAGCGATAAGCATCTTCGTAATCAAGTGGACTACCGTGATCTGACACTAATAGTTCAGCTAACTGAAGACGCGCTTTAATATTACCTAGCGCCGCAGCTTCTCGTAAATACGGGATCGCACGCTCTTTATCTTGTTGCAATAACACTCCGTTCGCATAATAACGCCCTAATTGTTCCAGCGCTACCGGTGATCCTTGCTGCGCAGCCGCTCGCATATAATACAAACCTTGCTCGACATCTTTGTCTACACACACGCCCCAAGCCAACATATCACCATATAAAAACTGATAAGAAGGTGACTCTACTCGTTCAGCACGGGCTTTAATATCTTGTACAAGCTGGCAATCGTCAGCTTTTATTTTTTTTAGATGCTGATTCGTTTCAAAAAGCTGTATCAGTTCATCATCGCTATAAATGGGAACAGCATCTCCCACATTATCCAATGCGTAAGCGGAAGATATAAATAACTGGCTCATCAATAATAAGATCGGAAGCTTCATCATCATTGGATCTCAAACTAGGGATAGTCTTTTATCGACATTAACTCTAAAGACTTTAGCGAACTTTCTCTGACTGAGTGATGATTTGCTTTTAGATGTGTTTATAGATCGAGAATATGGCTGGATTCACTTTATCAAAATATAAAAAAACCAGCCCGAAAGCTGGTTTTTAAATCAATTCGCATCAGCGATAATTATTCACCGTATGGGTGAACTTTGATGATTGTCTCGTTACGGTCAGGGCCAGTAGAGATAATATCAATTGGAACACCAGTTAGCTCTTCGATACGTGCGATGTAATCTAATGCTGCTTGTGGAAGCGCATCTAGTGACTTAGCACCAAATGTAGTTTCGCTCCAACCCGGCATTGTTTCATAAACAAGCTCTAGATCTTCGTACTCGTCAGCAGCCATTGGTGAAACTTCTAAGATTTCACCGCTCTTAGTTTTGTACGCAGTACAGATTTTTAGCTCTTTTAAGCCATCTAGTACGTCTAATTTAGTTAGACAGAAGCCAGAGATAGAGTTGATTTGTACCGCACGACGCATAGCAACGGCATCGAACCAACCTGTACGGCGTAGACGACCTGTTGTCGCACCAAACTCGTGGCCAACATCACCTAAGTGCTTACCTACTGGATCTTGCTTGTCTAGACCATCGTATAGCTCTGTAGGGAAAGGACCTGCACCAACACGCGTACAGTAAGCTTTCGCAATACCAAGAATGTAACCTAGGTGACGAGGACCAAAGCCAGAACCTGCAGCAACACCACCAGCTGTCGTGTTAGAAGAGGTTACGTATGGGTAAGTACCGTGATCGATATCTAATAGCGTACCTTGCGCGCCTTCGAACATGATCTTGTCGCCACGTAGACGAGCGTCATCAAGCTCTTTAGTTACGTCGATAACCATAGACGTTAGGATATCAGCTTGAGAAAGTACTTTTTCTAGCACTTCTTCGTAGTTTACAGGCTCAGCGTTGTAGTAATGCTCAAGCTGGAAGTTGTGGTAAGCCATCACTTCTTTAAGCTTTTCAGCAAATGCTTCTTTATTGAAAAGATCGCCAACGCGTAGACCGCGACGTGCAACTTTATCTTCGTAAGCAGGACCGATACCACGACCAGTCGTACCAATTGCTTTTTTACCACGAGCAGCTTCACGCGCTTGGTCAAGAGCAATGTGGTAAGGAAGAATTAACGGACAAGCTTCTGACAGGAATAAACGCTCACGAACAGGAATGCCACGTGCTTCTAGTGGACCCATTTCATTCATTAACGCATCAGGAGAAAGCACCACACCGTTACCGATGATGCATTTAACATTGTCACGTAGGATACCTGATGGGATCAGGTGAAGAACTGTTTTCTCACCGTCAATAACTAGGGTGTGACCTGCATTGTGACCGCCTTGGTAGCGAACCACATATTTTGCATCTTCGGTCAGTAGGTCAACGATTTTACCTTTACCTTCGTCACCCCATTGGGTGCCAAGAACGACTACATTATTTGCCATCTTTCTTCATCTATCAGTAGTTAAAAAGGGATTCTAGCACCTTAACATTCAGCTTGCAGTCATTTTTTAGCCGTGTAGACCATTTCTGCAAGCTAATTGTCACGATTGTGTGCTTATGTATTTTACATCTGTCTATACATCATATACGCAATAACCGCACCGGCAACAACCAAACAGCCACCAATACGACGCAAATTATTATCATTTTGTTGGCTTAACTGGTTAACCATCTCTCGCCATCCGCGAGGCGCAAGTAATGGCCCTAAGCCTTCAACCACTAATACTAAGCCTAGTGCCATCCAAATTGAATGTGACATTTTTCTTTTCCCCATAAAAAAAGACAAGGCCGAGGCCTTGTCTTTACGATAACAGATGTCTGTTGTGATTGGTTTAGTTTGCTTTAAGTTCTGAATGATTCATGTACTTAAAGAATTCATTGTTAGGATCAACAACCAATACATCATTTTTAGAGTTGAAGCTCTTCTCGTAAGCTTTAAGCGAACGCCAGAAGCTGTAGAACTCTGGGTTTTGGCTATAAGCTTTTGAGTAAATCTCTGCCGCTTTTGCATCCGCGTCACCACGAATAACCTGTGCTTTACGTTTTGCTTCAGACAGAACAGTAGCTACTTCAAGCTCAGAACGTGCACGTAACTCTTCAGCACGTTGACGACCTTGAGAACGGTAACTACGCGCCACTGATTCTCGCTCTGCACGCATACGACGGTAGATAGACTCACTGATTTCATCTGGTAGGTTAATTTTCTTAATTCGGAAATCAACCACTTCAATACCCAAATCTTTCGCACTTTCACGCGTTTCTTCAAGTACATCAGCCATGATTTGATCACGTTGACCTTCAACTTGCTTCACCGGAACCACACCTTCAATTACCGCTAAAGCTGCTTTTGCTGCTTTAGTCTGTGCAATATCAGACGCTGTGGCTGGTGTTGAAATGCTATCTTCTCCAGAGACGATCTGCTTAATTTCTTTCGAACCGATTTCAGCACGTAGGCTATCGACTACTTTACGCTTTAATAGCGCTTCTGCAGTTGATGTATTACCACCACCTGTTGCTAAGTAGTACTTACCAAAATCTTTGATACGCCATTTCACATAGGTATCAATGATTACGTCTTTCTTCTCAGCCGTTAAGAAACGATCAGCCTGATCATCCATAGTTTGAATACGTGCATCTAAATCATGAACACGGTCAAACACTGGTACTTTAAAATGTAGGCCGGGCTCATAAATACGGGCAATTTCAGTATTGTTATCTTTTAAGATACGACCGAAACGCACCACGATACCACGCTCACCTTCTTTTACGACAAACACTGACATCAATAATAGAGCAATAAAAATCACTACTACTGGGATCATTAACTTACGCATAATTAATATCTCCCTTGACGGCCAGTATCAGCACGAGGAGCAGGTGCAACTGGAGTTGGAGTTTCTACTTTTTCTAATTCAATACCGCTTAAACGATCTGAATTATCGGTTTTCTTATCAGCTTGATTTGACTGAGACATCAGCTTATCAAGTGGTAAGTACATCATATTATTACTGCCACCTGATTTAGTATCAATTAACACTTTGCTGGTGTTACTGTACACCTTCTCCATGGTATCTAGATACAAACGCTCACGTGTCACTTCTTTCGCCGCTAGGTATTGTGGCAACAATTTATCAAACTGTGCTACATCACCCAATGCGCCATTAACAACACGCTCAGAGTAACCTTCTGCTTCATTCTTCAGACGCTCAGCACGACCCGTTGCTTTCGGCAAAATGTCATTACTGTAAGCTTCTGCTTCACGAACGTAACGCTCTTCATCTTCTCGCGCTGCGATTGCATCATCAAATGCATCTTTCACCGCTTCAGGTGGACGAGCTGACTGGAAGTTCACATCAACAACACGGATACCCATGTCGTATTTAGCAATAATTTTATCAATTGCCGCTTGAGTATTCGCACGAATAGCCTGACGACCTGTCGTTAATGCCTGATCCATGGTTGAATCACCAATTACAGCACGAAGTGCAGAATCAGTTGCCTGACGCAAACTGTCATCAGCATTCGTTACGCTAAATAGGTACTTCTCAGCGTTATCAACACGGTACTGAACATCCATTTCAACTTTCAGGACGTTTTCATCTTTCGTTAACATCAAGCCAGATGCACGGAGAGAACGGATCGCTTGAATGTTGACAGGAATAACTTCATCAATAAACGTTGGTTTCCAGTTCAGACCAGGTTTTACAACTTGATCGAACTTACCAAAACGTAGCACAACACCTTGCTCTGCTTCGCCAATGGTGTAAAAACCAGAAAAACCCCAAACTGCCGCAGCTAATACGGCAACAGCCCCCAAGCCAACAGCGCTCCCGCTGCCACTCGGCCCTTTTTTATTTCCAAACACACCGCCAACTTTACGACTTAGTTTTGAAAAAACCTCATCGAGATCTGGTGGTCCTTGTTCACGTCCACCGCGATTATTATTACCCCAAGGGTCTTTATCATCACGGCCGCCGTTGTTTCCAGGCTCATTCCACGCCATTATAGAACTCCATCAATATGATATGACGACAGTTTTTATTACTCTAGTAATCCATTAAGCAACGATAAAGTCATCTAACGAAGTACTTTCTCTTTTTTGTAATCGAGACCATTCCGCCAAAGGCAAACGAATATCAATCATCAAATAACCGTCTGATTCGTATTCTTCTTGTAAAATACATCCCAGCTGATAAAACTTGCTACGGATACGCCCAATCATTTCAGGGGGTACACGTAAGGTATGCGCTACCATCGTACCGGAGAGGCGTTCAGTTAGAGCTTGGAATAACAAGTCAATGCCTTGCCCTTCCATCGCTGAAACCCAAACGCGACGAGGAACTCCCTCTTCATCTCGTTCAATGCGAGGTTCTGCATGCTCTAAATTATCAATTTTATTCATGATAATTAAAGTAGGCACTTCACCCGCATCAATTTCTTCTAGTACTGTTTCAACAGCTTCAACGTTTTCACGGAAGCGATCATCACTTGCATCAACCACATGAAGTAAAAGATCAGCTTCTTGTGTTTCTTTAAGGGTAGCTTTAAATGCTGCCACTAGATCGTGGGGAAGATGTCGAATAAATCCAACGGTATCAGCTAAAATAGCGGTACCTACATCAGCCACTGCAATTTTACGTAGTGTAGGGTCTAGAGTTGCAAACAGTTGATCGGCGGCGTAAACCCCCGCATCGGTGATCCGATTAAAGAGTGTGGATTTACCAGCATTGGTATATCCCACTAATGAGATCGTTGGAATTTCTGCACGATTACGCGCGCGTCTTCCTTGATCACGCTGTTTAGCCACTTTATCTAAACGACGTAGAATTGTTTTAATTCGATCGCGCAATAAACGTCTATCTGTTTCAAGCTGCGTTTCACCAGGTCCACGCAGACCGATCCCCCCTTTCTGTCGCTCAAGGTGAGTCCAACCACGAATCAATCGGGTTGAGATATGACGTAACTGTGCAAGCTCGACTTGCAACTTACCTTCATGGGTACGTGCGCGTTGAGCAAATATATCTAAGATCAAACCTGTTCTGTCGAGTACACGACACTGACAAATTTGCTCCAAGTTACGCTCTTGAGCGGGAGACAAGGAGTGGTTAAAGATAACGATATCAGCTTCCGCTGTTCTTACCGCGTCGGCAATTTCTTGTGCCTTACCTTCTCCAACGTAATATTTAGGGTGCGGAGTCTTACGGCTGCCTGTGACAACATGCAGTGTATTTACGCCCGCTGAGGAGACCAGCATTTCAAATTCGCTAAGATCTTCCCATTCCCCATCTTGCGTGAAGTTAATATGAACAAGAATCGCCTGTTCACCGGCTTCATAACGGTCAAACAAGCCACTAACTCCTTAATGGAAGAATAAATTATTCTTCAGTTTTTTCTGGACGTTCAGTACCTGCTGGACGATCACCTGCGTGGTGATGGTTCACTGGACGAGCAGGAACTACCGTTGAAATAGCATGCTTATATACCATTTGGTTTACAGTGTTTTTTAATAGGATCACAAATTGGTCAAAAGACTCAATTTGTCCCTGTAGTTTGATACCGTTTACCAAGTAAATTGAGACCGGAATTCGTTCACGACGCAGCGCATTTAAAAACGGGTCTTGCAGAGATTGCCCCTTAGCCATTATTTCTTTTCCTTATTTGTTTGTAGTTGTATTAGCAACGAACAAAAACTAAAAATACGCAAAGCAGTTCAGAGTATACACGTTAATCAAACATCACATCTAACTGAGTTTGTGACTGTTTGTAACGCGGAATCCACATCACTACTATCCAACCAGGTCAAATCTTTCCAACCGCGAAGCCAGGTGATTTGACGCTTTGCCAATTGACGGGTAGCACAGATACCACGGAAAACCGCTTCATCTAAGTCATAATTCCCGTCCAAATATTCCCACATCTGACGATAACCAACGCAACGAATAGAAGGAAGCTCAAGGTGAAGATCACCACGCTCGTGCAACGCACGTACTTCCTGCTCAAAACCTGCCTCGATCATTTTATTGAACCTAAGCTCAATTCGTTGATGCAGTACAGCCCTATCCATGGGAGTTATTGCAAATTGATGAACCTTGTAAGGTAAAGATTCACCTTGAGTTTTTGTTAACTCAGTTAAAGTTTTACCCGAAATTCGGAAAACTTCCAATGCACGAGATAATCGCTGTGGATCATTGGGATGAATTCTTGCCCCAGCTACGGGATCAATCCTTACTAATTCATCATGCAATGCTTGCCACCCATGTTCAGCAGCATCTCGTTCAATCCCTGCGCGAACCTCAAGATCTGCAGCAGGTAAAGGCGATAAACCTTCCAATAAAGCCTTGTAGTACAACATAGTACCACCAACTAATAAAGGAATTCGCCCTGCTGCAACTATATCAGCCATTTCTTTCAGTGCATCAGCACGAAAGTCTGCAGCCGAATAACTTTGCGCTGGATCACGAATATCGATCAAACGATGCGGTGCTAATGCAAGTTCATGCGCATCAGGCTTTGCTGTACCGATATCCATTCCCTTATAAATAAGGGCAGAATCAACACTAATCAACTCAACAGGCAGTTGCTCTCGTAAACGAATTGCAAGATCGGTTTTACCCGAAGCTGTTGGTCCCATTAAAAAAATGGCTTGAGGTTGTGGCTTAGTTATCATTATTTAAATGCTTCTATTGCTGCTTGCATATCTACCGGACGAAGTAAGTGGCTTTCATGATCTGCCAAGTTCTCTCCCCATAGCTGCTCTAATTCAGAGACTAGCTGAATGGCTTGCGACAAGCTATAACTTGCCACTGTACCAACACATTGTTCAGCTAACCAATATAATAATTTATCCCACCCTTGTGCTTCTGGATCATCACAAGCAGTAAGTAGGTAGGTTAACAAATTCGGGATTAACTGTTGTAAGTTTTGTTGTCTTAATGGCATACATACTGACATGATTATTATGCCATTTCTCCCTTTCGCTTTCAGTTGAATCCCTAATTGTTTAAGTAACATCGCATGTTGTTCAGCACAGGCAATTAAATCGCTCTCTACAGGTACCGATAGTGGAATCAAAAGCGGTTGAGGTTTTAACCCTTCCGTTTGTGCTAAACGCAATTGTCCAACATAGCGCAATAACTCTGCATGATCTAAATTCAGTAAGGCAATATTGGTCTCTTGCTGCATCAATAAGTAACGCTCAGCCACCAAGCATAATGCTTTACCAAGCCCCATAGCTTTACCCGCTATCGCATGTTGTTTAACAACTGCCGTTGAAGGCATTGCTTGCCACTCTCTACGCGGCTCTGCAACACGCTCTATGGGTTGTTCTGCTAAAACATGTTCTGTCGGCGATTCCGTTTGTAACAGCTTTTGGTATGCCTTGATCTCAGCCGCCGTCGGCCCTTCCGGTTTAGGAGAACGTGAGGCGCCAGATGAAGCATCAGAAGTTCTCGTGGTATTTATTTTTTGATCACTGCCTTGTCGCTCACGAGGACTACGATCATAATGATGCTGATCTCTATTATTTGTGCTTGGTGAAGCAGAATAAGAAGATGGTTTACTATGCTCAGACGCTTCACTTACCGCATATTCAGCTGATACTGCTGAGTCACGCATATCAGTATCAATGGGTGAATCTGCTAAATATGACGATGTCGACGCAGACTTATTCCATTCCGATGACGGTGATTTATGAGGATACTCTGGTGTCGCATCTATCGCTTGAGCAACCCTTTGCGTCACAGCGTTTGTTGGTTCAATCACCACACCATCTTCATCGACTTCGATACTGTGAGCACTCGCTCGTATCGGTGATTGATACTGATGCAGCTCTTCTTCTAATGCCCCTTGCTGCAATGCACTTTGTAAGGCTTGGTAGATAAAATCATGTACCAACCGTGCTTGATGAAAACGTACTTCATGTTTTGCTGGGTGAACATTCACATCAACTTGGTGAGGATCAACATCAATATACAGTACGTAAGCTGCATACTGATCGGATCGTAAACTCGACTCATAAGCTTGACGGATCGCATGATTGATCAGCTTATCTTTCATCATCCGTCCATTGACATAACAATACTGAATATCATTTTGTGCACGAGCGCCTTTAGAGCTACATACCCAACCAGATAATTTCAAATCCCCGTGCGCTAATTCAACCACCAATGCATGTTGTAAAAAGCCTGAACCACATGCAGTTGCTAGTCGACGCTCTTTTTGAATCGGCGTTTGTGCCGTTCGGTATTGTCGAATGATCTTACCGTTATGACGCAAAGTAATAGCAACATCAAAGCGGCTTAACGCAATACGTTTGATCAACTCATCAATATGATTAAATTCTGTTTTTTCTGTCCGTAAGAACTTACGACGCGCAGGTGTATTAAAGAAAAGATCAAGCACTTCTAGCGTTGTACCTACCGGATGAGCTGCAGGTTTTAACTGGACGTCCATATCTCGCCCTTCAGCATACGCTGACCACGCTTCTTCTTGCGCTTGGGTGCGGGAGGTTAACGTTAAACGAGAGACGGAACTAATACTGGCAAGCGCTTCACCACGAAAGCCAAGACTGACTATCGCTTCAAGATCATCCAGAGTAGTAATTTTAGAGGTCGCATGACGGCTAAGGGCGAGAGCAAGCTCATCTTTAGGGATCCCTTTTCCATTATCACGAATACGAATGAGCCGGCTGCCACCTTTTTCGATATCAATATCGATTCGAGTAGCACCGGCATCAAGACTATTTTCAACAAGCTCTTTGACTACAGAAGCTGGGCGTTCAACAACTTCACCCGCTGCAATCTGGTTAGCCAGCCGAGCGGGTAAAATCTGAATCGGCATAATTAACTTCTTGGTATGATTAGCGTCTGTCCTACAGCTAGTTTATCAGAACGTAGCTTATTCGTAGCACGAATACTTGCAACTGACACACCATATTTATCAGCAATCTTACTCAAAAACTCGCCTCGCTTTACTTTATGTTGAACATATTTCGGCGCAGGAACGGCAATTTTTAATTTTTGCCCAAGCATCACATTGTCTGATTTTAGGTGGTTAAGTTGACGGATGCTGCTCATGGTAACACCATATTTTGCTGCAATCTTACCTAAATATTCACCACGGACGACTTTATGTACAATCACCTTGGTTGAGGTAACAGGTTTCACTGTAGCACGGCTCGATGTCGTACTCACCGCTTTCGTTGGCGTCGAAGCTGACGCCGTCTTAATGTTACCTGGAATGATCAACACTTGACCGATATTCACTGAGTCTGATTTCAGATTATTCGCTGCTTTGATTGATGCCATCGACACGCCATACTTCTGAGCAATACCGCTTAATGACTGACCCGATGTCACTTTATGCTTACTTCCACGTCCTTTCAAACGAGAGGCAAATAAAGTGCCTTCAGGTGGATTTGCTTCAAAATACTCCAACACCCCTTTGTAAACCGCATTCGCTAATTGGTTTTGGTGTGATGTCGTATTAAGCAATCTCTCTTCTGTTGGGTTGGTAATAAAACCAGTTTCAACCAGTAGCGATGGAATATCAGGTGATTTCAATACAGCTAAACTTGCGTATTGAGGGGCCGTTTTATGCAAACGTGCCACTTTACGTAACTCATGCAATACACGAGTGGCAACATCGTAGCCTTCTTTTTGCGAGTAACTAAATTGAAGGTCTAATACCGCTCGACCAAGATATTTATCATTGGTATTACTTGATAAAACATCACCACCGCCTAATAGCTCAGATTGTTTCTCACTTTGCTCCAACCAACGACCTATTTCAGTATTCGCACGGCGTGTGTTTAACACCCATACAGAAGCACCACGCGGTTGCGGTTTTGTAAAGCCATCAGCATGGATAGAAACTAAAAGAAGGGCTTTATTCTTACGCGCAATTTCTGAACGCTTACCCAATGGAACAAAGTAGTCACCACGGCGAGTTAATACTGCACGCATACCCGTTGTTGCATTGATCTTAGCTGCCAGTTTTTTCGCAACCGCTAGTGTGACATTTTTTTCATATTTACGCGTAGGACCAATAGAGCCAGGATCATCACCACCGTGACCTGCATCCACCGCTACCACGATATCAGCGGTACCAGATGGCATTTTCGCTAAATTATTTGCCGTCGCTTTTTCTTCTGCTTGCTCTTCTTTAGCACCCACTGTTTTAGACGTTCCATTTGGCAAGTCTAGAACTAAACGGTAACCATAACTGCCCGTTGGTGATAAAGAGAATATTGTTGGCGTTACACCACGCTTAACTTCAAAAACCAGTCGTGTTGTACCTTTAGCAGGCGCTGTACTGGTGCGAACTTTGGTTAAAATATCACTTTTCTGAACCGCAATAGGAAGTTTAGTTTTGATCTTAGTATCTTTAAGATCAACCACTAAACGAGAAGGTCCTGCTAATGAGAAGTGAGAATAGTCTGCTTTACTTTGCAGATCTAATACTACGCGAGTTTCATCTGGCGCAGGCCAGATTCTCACTCCTTTGAGTTCATTTGCCCAAGAGGCAGCAGAACTCACCAATCCGGCTCCTACTATCAGGAGCTTTAAATACGTCCGTAACGCCATCCTAATTAACTCAACTCCAAATGATTGATCAATGTTGCACCATATTCCGTATTGGCGCGGATCAATACTTTTCTCTGCTCACCGTGATAACACATTTCTAATTCAAGATCGGGTTGAGGTAATAACCCATCACCTTTCTCTGGCCATTCCACTAAGCAAATAGCATCCTGGGTGAAATAATCACGAATACCCATAAATTCTAATTCTTCAGGATCTGCAAGGCGATAGAGATCGAAATGATATACTTGCCAAGGAGCAAGATCATAAGGTTCAACTAAGGTATAAGTCGGACTCTTAACATTCCCTTGATGGCCTAGCGCACGAATAAAACCACGACTAAACGTTGTTTTTCCGGCTCCCAGATCGCCGTGAAGATAAATCGTTGTTTGTTGCGTGCAGGCTTTAGCTAATTTAAGGCCCAAATCTACTGTTGCCTGCTCATCAGCAAGGAAGGTTTCAAATGTTTGCATGTTTTTATCTTGGATTGACTAATTGACGAATAAACGGAAAGAGATCTGATGCCAGCATACCACGCTCTCCACTTTGCGCACACAAATCTGCGGCTCGGCTATGGATCCAAACTCCCGCATAGGCCGCTTCAATTAACGCTAAGCCTTGGCCGAGTAAAGCACCAATAATACCTGATAATACGTCCCCCATCCCTCCCGTTGCCATTCCAGGATTGCCGCAAGTACAAATCCATAATGTCTTACCATCATAAATTAAACTGCCAGCCCCTTTTAAAACAACAACACCGCCATAGTTTTGCTGTAAGCGCTGAATCGCGGCAAACCGATCTGCTTCAATCTCATCAATAGAGACATTCAACAATCGCGCCGCTTCGCCGGGATGTGGTGTAATGATTCGATTATCTCGGTAGTCAGGTGCTTTTGCCAGTAAATTAAGGCCATCAGCATCAATGACACAAGGTTTATCAATATGATGACACTGCGCAAAGAGAGATTGCCCCCAATCACTGGTTCCAAGCCCAGGCCCTAATACAACCACATCTGACCAAGCAAGCTTATCAACAAGTATGTTTGAAGAGTCCTGCCAACCAATGGCCATTATCTCAGGTCTCATCATCACAATTGACAGTGCATTGTCAGGTCGTGTTATCACCGACGTTAAGCCAGCACCTGCACGGGCACAGGCTTCTGACGATAATCGAATGGCTCCCGCCATTCCCAGATCACCACCAATACAAAGCACTCGCCCAAAACACCCTTTATGAGCAACACGTGAGCGTGGAAAAAGTAATGACTGTACCTGCGCTTCTGTAATGTGTAACGCTGATGGTTTCATAATTTGCGCAAATTGCAGATCAAATCCTAAGGCTGAAAAATAACGTTCTCCACAATATTCTGCTGCTTGCCCTGTTGTCAGCCCTTGTTTAAAACCAATAAAAGAGAGCGTTTGTGAGGCCTTAATAACAGCACCAAAGGTTGCACCAGTATCTGCACATAGTCCTGAAGGCACATCCACTGCAATCACAGGCGTCTTTTGATCATTTATCCAACGAATGCGTTCAGCTATTTCTGTGCGAACTTCACCTTTAACCCCAATCCCTAATAACGCATCAATAATTAACTCATAACTTGTGGTTGGCGTATCAATGATCGTTTTACCATTACATTGCAACCAGTGAGAACGAGCGCATCGGGCATCTATAGGTAAATGTTCAACATTCGGTGATTCCCACACAGTAACATCAATACCCTGATCATGTGCTAAACGAGCCACTACATAGCCATCACCACCATTATTACCTTTACCGCAGCACACTAACAGTTTTTTGCATTGAGGATACCGCAGATCCATAAGATCAAACGTTGCTTTTCCAGCACGTTCCATTAAGTGATAAAGCGTGAGACTATTTTGCTGCTCTGTGAGTAATTGTTCACCTTGCCTTATTTGTTCCGAGGTATAGAGAAATAAGGGGATATCATGAGTGATCATAGGTAAAGGCCCTCAATAAACGTGCAACAACTATAACTAATCAAAATGCACAGTGTTAATTTTATGCGTTTATAATCGCAACGTCAGAGGCCATTATCGCAGCCTATTCTTAGCAATCCACATTCTCACCGCTATGATCAAAACAAGAATATGCTAGAATGCGCCCCCTTTCATTTAGTGCAATATAAAAGAGTTCGGTTATGACTATCGATTATCATCAACTTGCTGAGCAGATCAAAACTTGGGGACAAGAGCTGGGCTTTCAACAAGTGGGTATCACTGATATTGATTTGTCACAACACGAAGCTGAATTGCAACGCTGGCTTGATGCTGGCTATCACGGTGATATGGACTGGATGGCACGTCATGGCATGATGCGTGCGCGCCCTGCTGAACTACTACCTGGCACTATCCGCGTGATCAGCGTAAGAATGAATTACCTTCCGCCTCACGCAGAATTTGCCCAAACACTTAAGCAACCTCAAAAAGCATTTATTAGTCGCTATTCACTCGGTCGTGATTATCACAAACTGATCCGTAATCGGCTTAAACAGTTAGGGCAACGTATTGAGCAAGTCGTCGGGCAGTTTGGCTGCCGACCTTTTGTTGACTCAGCGCCTATCCTAGAGCGTCCTTTGGCACAAAAAGCAGGGCTTGGTTGGACAGGCAAACATTCACTTATCTTAAATGAACAAGCAGGCTCTTGGTTCTTTTTAGGTGAACTATTAGTTGATATTCCACTACCAATTGATAAACCAAGCAGTGATCAATGTGGTAAATGTGTCGCGTGTATAACGAGCTGTCCAACAGGTGCTATTGTTGAGGAAGGAATCGTGGATGCGCGTCGTTGTATTTCATACTTAACGATTGAATTTGATGGTGTGATCCCAGAGCAATACCGCAGTGCTATTGGTAACCGTATCTATGGTTGTGATGACTGCCAATTAGTCTGCCCAATAAACAGACATGGACAATTAACAGAAGAACATGATTACCACTGTCGTGACAGCTTATACCAACAAGATTTGCTGACTCTTTATGCTTGGGATGAAACGACATTCTTAAAAAATACGGAAGGCTCAGCTATTCGCCGGATAGGCCACATTCAATGGCTCAGAAATATCACAATTGCTCTGGGTAATGCTTCTTATCAAATAGAAATTGTTGAAGCACTTCAGCAACGTCAAGGGATCTCTGAATTACTTGATACACATATCGATTGGGCGCTATCGCAACAACAACAAAGAAAAGATCAACTCGCTCTCGAAATTTTACCCACTAAAACAAAACGTTTAGTACGGATTATTGAGAAAGGCTTACCTCGAGATGCATAAGTCACTCGGGGGATATGTGGAAAACTTTTTAAAGATAGGTTTTTTCTTGGGGATAGGTAAAGATTAAACACAGGAGGTGGATAACATAATCAAGATAGTTATCCCGAAGAAGAGCATGACAAAAAAACTGTTGAAAAACAGGTGTAAATTCCAACATTTATATTATAAAACATAAAGTTAAACAAAATAAAAACACCTGTGGATAACGATAATTAAACACCATTCAAATAAAATTTCAAAGTTACTCACATAGCATCAGCACATCTAATCAACCAACTTACCCACAGTACATGTAGTGTGGATAACTCTGTTAATTTCATTGTGATCTAACGGTGAAATACTATTATAAAAATAATGTGTTAGCGCTATCTGCAATGTTATTCGCTCAGATGGCACAGCTTTATGCACTACTGTTGCAATAGATAAACATTACTAAGAAAAGAGCGTACGCGTTAGTTATATCGCGCCAATACAGCAGTATTGATGTTACAACATGAATCCCCTGTATTGCTGAGACAGCAAAAACAACCCTTAAAGGTTGCTTTATACAAAGTGAGTTCTGTTGTCGAAGCCGATCGCTTCTAAGTGGGCTTCGTAGCTAAGCTAGAAACACTTGAAGCAGTACACTGATGATATCGGTAATCGAATACCTCAGGAATACTACATTAGGACTATTACTTCACAGCAATAGTTCATCGATAAGTTCGATGATAACTCTGTTTATCTACAATGAAATAAACAATCAAATTGGAGCGACACACGAGGTTCGAACTCGTGACCTCAACCTTGGCAAGGTTGCGCTCTACCAGCTGAGCTAGTGTCGCATAGCTAGGTCTTTCACCTAACGTTCATCACTTTCGCCATGAACTATCAAATTGGAGCGACACACGAGGTTCGAACTCGTGACCTCAACCTTGGCAAGGTTGCGCTCTACCAGCTGAGCTAGTGTCGCATAGCTAGGTCTTTCACCTAACATTCACCGCTTTCGCCATGAACTATCAAATTGGAGCGACACACGAGGTTCGAACTCGTGACCTCAACCTTGGCAAGGTTGCGCTCTACCAGCTGAGCTAGTGTCGCATAGCTAGGTCTTTCACCTAACGTTCACCGCTTTCGCCATGAACTATCAAATTGGAGCGACACACGAGGTTCGAACTCGTGACCTCAACCTTGGCAAGGTTGCGCTCTACCAGCTGAGCTAGTGTCGCATCACATCTCTTAAAAGAGATTGGTTGCGGGGGCCGGATTTGAACCAACGACCTTCGGGTTATGAGCCCGACGAGCTACCAAGCTGCTCCACCCCGCGTCCGATTTTGCACCTATTTTAAGTTGGGTGACAACTATTTTTATTCACCGCCGTAGCCATGAATATCAATTTGGAGCGACACACGAGGTTCGAACTCGTGACCTCAACCTTGGCAAGGTTGCGCTCTACCAGCTGAGCTAGTGTCGCATCACATCTCTTAAAAGAGATTGGTTGCGGGGGCCGGATTTGAACCAACGACCTTCGGGTTATGAGCCCGACGAGCTACCAAGCTGCTCCACCCCGCGTCCGATTTTGCACCTATTTTAAGTTGGGTGACAACTATTTTTATTCACCGCCGTAGCCATGAATATCAATTTGGAGCGACACACGAGGTTCGAACTCGTGACCTCAACCTTGGCAAGGTTGCGCTCTACCAGCTGAGCTAGTGTCGCATCACATCTCTTTAAAAGAGATTGGTTGCGGGGGCCGGATTTGAACCAACGACCTTCGGGTTATGAGCCCGACGAGCTACCAAGCTGCTCCACCCCGCGTCCGATTTTGCACCTATTTTAAGTTGGGTGACAACTATTTTTATTCACCGCCGTAGCCATGAATATCAATTTGGAGCGACACACGAGGTTCGAACTCGTGACCTCAACCTTGGCAAGGTTGCGCTCTACCAGCTGAGCTAGTGTCGCATCACATCTCTTAAAAGAGATTGGTTGCGGGGGCCGGATTTGAACCAACGACCTTCGGGTTATGAGCCCGACGAGCTACCAAGCTGCTCCACCCCGCGTCCGATTTTGCACCTATTTTAAGTTGGGTGACAACTATTTTTATTCACCGCCGTAGCCATGAATATCAATTTGGAGCGACACACGAGGTTCGAACTCGTGACCTCAACCTTGGCAAGGTTGCGCTCTACCAGCTGAGCTAGTGTCGCATCACATCTCTTTAAAAGAGATTGGTTGCGGGGGCCGGATTTGAACCAACGACCTTCGGGTTATGAGCCCGACGAGCTACCAAGCTGCTCCACCCCGCGTCCGATTTTTCACCTGTTTTAAGTTGGGTGACAACTATTTTTATTCACCGCCGTAGCCATGAATATCAATTTGGAGCGACACACGAGGTTCGAACTCGTGACCTCAACCTTGGCAAGGTTGCGCTCTACCAGCTGAGCTAGTGTCGCATCACATCTCTTAAAAGAGATTGGTTGCGGGGGCCGGATTTGAACCAACGACCTTCGGGTTATGAGCCCGACGAGCTACCAAGCTGCTCCACCCCGCGTCCGATTTTTCACCTGTTTTAAGTTGGGTGACAACTATTTTTATTCACCGCCGTAGCCATGAATATCAATTTGGAGCGACACACGAGGTTCGAACTCGTGACCTCAACCTTGGCAAGGTTGCGCTCTACCAGCTGAGCTAGTGTCGCATCACATCTCTTAAAGAGATTGGTTGCGGGGGCCGGATTTGAACCAACGACCTTCGGGTTATGAGCCCGACGAGCTACCAAGCTGCTCCACCCCGCGTCCGATTTTGCACCTATTTTAAGTTGGGTGACAACTATTTTTATTCACCGCCGTAGCCATGAATATCACTTCTCTACCAAGTAAAAAAGTGGAGCGACACACGAGGTTCGAACTCGTGACCTCAACCTTGGCAAGGTTGCGCTCTACCAGCTGAGCTAGTGTCGCATTACATCTCTTTAAAAGAGATTGGTTGCGGGGGCCGGATTTGAACCAACGACCTTCGGGTTATGAGCCCGACGAGCTACCAAGCTGCTCCACCCCGCGTCCGATTTTTATCGAAAGGAAACAAACACGTTATCTCCTTTCGAGGCTGCGCATTATACGACTAAAATTGACTGATGCAAGGCTTCTGCAAAAAAAAACGAAGAAAGTTTTTTAAGTGCCGATTTAACCATCAAATTGTAAATATATTCTCTCGATAGTAGCGTAATTCATCAATTGAGTCGCGAATATCATCGAGTGCTAAGTGACTACCTTTTTTATTAAGCCCATCTAATAATTCAGGTTTCCATCGACGCGTTAATTCTTTTAGGGTACTGACATCTAAATAACGGTAATGGAAGTATTGCTCAAGATCAGGCATGTGCTTGTATAAGAAACGACGATCCTGACCAATACTGTTACCACAAATAGGTGAAGCTCCTTTAGGAACCCACTGCTCTAAAAATGCAATTGTTTGTGCCACCGCTTGTTGCTCTGTCACGGTACTTTTACGAATACGCTCAACTAGACCACTATTTGTATGCGTATTTGTGCACCAATCATCCATTTTATCCAACTCAGCTTCAGGCTGATGGATCGCAAGTACAGGACCTTCCGCTAAAATATTGAGTTGAGGATCAGTAACAATTGTCGCTATTTCAATGATTTTATGGGTTTCTGGGTCTAATCCTGTCATTTCAAGATCGATCCAAATGAGATTCTTGTCGCTGATTGTCATTCGATATTGCCTATTTTGTGACTAAACCATGTATGATAATACCGAAAGCTAACCAAATTGAATGATATTCTTGTGGCAAAAAAGAAAAAGCTAACTAAAGGTCAGAGCCGACGCGTCCGCTCAAACCAAAATAAACGCCTAACTCGCGAAAAAAATGACGTCCAATGGGATGAGTCATTATTAGAAAATGCGCGAGAAGGGCTTGTGATCACTCGTTTCGGCCAACATGCTGATGTCGAAGATCCCGAAACAGGCATAATTCATCGCTGTAACTTACGTCGCAGCATTCAAAGTCTCGTCTCTGGCGATCGTGTTGTTTGGCGTCCAGGGGTTGAAACCCTACAAGGTATTGCTGGCGTGGTTGAAGCTGTGCATGAGCGCCAATCAATGCTGACTCGTCCTGATTACTATGACGGCGTAAAAGCAGTCGCAGCCAACGTTGACCGTATTGTTATCGTCTCTGCTATTTTACCAGAGCTATCTCTTAACATAATCGATCGCTATATTATTGCCGCAGAAACTATCGGCATTAAGCCGCTTATTGTCGTAAATAAAGTCGATTTATTGAACGCAGACGAGCGTAAAAGTGTTGAACAAAAACTCGCACAATACGAGAAGATTGGTTATCACGTTCGCCTTGTCAGTACCGATACAGGCGAAGGCTTAGATGGCTTAAAGCAAGACTTAAAAGATCATACCAGTATTTTTGCCGGCCAATCGGGTGTGGGCAAATCAAGTATGGTTAATGCCTTAATGCCTGAAGTTGAAGCCGATATCGGTGATGTTTCAAGTAATTCAGGGTTAGGTCAACATACAACGACAGCGGCACGTTTATATCACTTTGAAGAAGGTGGTGATCTGATTGATTCACCAGGAGTGCGTGAGTTTGGCTTATGGCACCTAGAATCAGAGCAAGTAACAGAAGCTTTCGTTGAATTCCGTGATTACCTTGGTGGGTGTAAATTCCGCGATTGTAAACATAAAAACGATCCGGGCTGTATTTTGCGTGAAGCCGTTGAAAAAGGTGAAATTAGCCAAGACCGTTTCAATAGCTATCATAAGATCATTGAAAGCATGTCGGAAAATGTCGCTAACCGCCAATTTTCTCGCAACAAGCCTGACTGATCCCCTTCCCTAAGAGAGTGCCTATACTCTTTTAGGGATGCTCTCCATTTTTGGACTCGACTCTCAAACTCTTAGCCACCCCAGCAGATAACCTGACTTTCCCCTAAGAGTTAGGTATCATTGCCGATTCGGGTTGTTCTTTGTCTCTGACAGAAGCAGCTAGACTATTGATTAAGTGGTATTTTTCGGAAGATTAATTGTGCTAGATAAGATAAAAATCGGCCTGCAATATTGTACGCCAAAGCATGCGCTAACACGTTTAGTGGGCAAACTGGCTTCATTAGAAGGCGGCAAAGTAACCACAGCGATTATTCGTTGGTTCATCAAACAATACAATGTTGATATGGCAGAAGCACGTAATCCCGATCCTACGGCTTACCCGACGTTTAACGCTTTTTTTGTTCGCGAATTAAAAGATGGTGCGCGTCCAATTAATGAAGATACACGTATCATTAGCCACCCAGCAGATGCTTGCGTTAGCCAACTCGGTCCAATCAAAGAAGGTCGTTTATTCCAAGCTAAAGGTCACTACTTTGATGCTTGTGAACTATTAGGTGGCGATAAAAATCTTGCCGATGAATTTATGGGTGGTGATTTCGCAACGCTATACTTATCACCAAGTGATTACCACCGTGTTCACATGCCATGCGATGGTGTGCTGCGCCAAATGATTTATGTACCCGGCGATCTTTTCTCTGTGAACCCATTAACTGCAGAAAATGTCCCTAATCTATTTGCGCGTAATGAGCGTGTTGTGTGTATCTTTGATACCGAGTTTGGTCCATTAGCACAAATACTGGTTGGTGCTACGATTGTGGGCAGTATCGAAACGACGTGGGCAGGAACAGTAACACCGCCAACAGGCCCAGAAGTACGTCGTTGGGATTACCCAGCAACAGGTACTGAAGCAATTAGCCTGAAAAAAGGTGAAGAAATGGGCCGCTTTAAGCTCGGCTCTACGGTGATCAACTTATTCCCTAAAGGTAAGGTACGTTTTGTAGAGGAAATGAAACCGCTCCAAACAACACGTATGGGTCAGCCTTACGCAGAGCAAATCTCCCAAGATCTGTAATAATAGATAAAAGAAAAAAGGGCTATATTAGCCCTTTTTTCTTATCCACAATACGGTAAACACTAAGCTCGAGTTGACGACGCCATGTAATCATCGATCAATCATTGCACTAAAGAATATGACATTTCCTCCACTCTCAATACCGTAAACTCTTAACAAAGATAATCTTATTTTCCTTTCTCTCGTATTCGACTTACCATCATACCTATCTAGAATAAATGCCGTTATGTCAGTCCTTAACCTGACAACACCAACGCGCCGCTTTTTCACTATATAAATGCGATATAACAAAGGTTTTCACATGATAAAAAAAGCATCTTTAGTTCTTCTTTCTCTCCTTGCAGGAGTGTCTCTAACTGCACAAGCCGCTGACTGGGGCTATGGCAAAAGCAACGAACACTGGGCTGAAAGCTATCCAATGTGCGGATTAGGTAAAAATCAAAGCCCACTTAACATCACTTCTGCACTGCAAACAAACCTTGCCCCACTGCGAATTGAGTATGACGGAAAAATCACAGATATCACCAATAATGGACATACAGTGGAAGCACTCGTGAGTGGCGATAATAAGCTGATTGTAGATGGCGATACGTATACCTTGAAGCAAATTCATTTCCATACGCCATCTGAAAACTTAATCAACGGCAAACAATACCCGTTAGAAGCGCATTTTGTGAATGTAGATGATAAAGGCAATATCGCAGTTATTGCTGTGATGTTTGAAAACGGCTTACGTGAGAATGATGCTCTTAGCTCTTTACTCAAAAACATCCCAACTAAAGGTAATACCATCGATTTCACCGATGATCTGAGCCCGAATAATCTTCTTCCTCGCGAGCGAGAGTACTATCAATTCAATGGCTCACTAACGACACCACCATGTACTGAAGGTGTTCGCTGGTTTGTTTTAGAAACACCGCAATACAGCTCAAAAGATCAAACCGAGAAATTGCATCAAATCATGGGCAATAACAACCGACCAGTACAACCCATTAACGCTCGAATTATCGTTGAATAACCACGTAATGAGAATCACTTGCATTTAAGGTATAGATTCTCTATATTAAACCATCAAAGATAAGACGCCTTGAAATCCGACTTGCGGACTATCTAAATGAATTTAAGCTGTTTTAGGTAAATTTGCGGTCGCCCTGATACCGTCCTCTGTTGATGTTTATGTGCATCTTGGACGTATCAGTTAAATTTATCTTACGTAATAAAAAAGCACGGTAATAATGATAATTACCGTGCTTTTTTACGTTTATAGCAAACCTAACGTCTCAACAATGTTATAGATTATGCTCGATCAATAGGAAAGGCCGTCACTTTTTCTATGTGATCAAGCCCTAATGCCAACATGATCAATCGGTCAATACCTAAAGCGACACCCGCACAGTCAGGGAAACCTGCACGTAGTGCGTTTACTAAGTTCATATCTATCGGTTGAGGCTTTAATCCCATCTCTAAACGCTTTTGATTATCTTGCTCAAAACGTTGTAATTGCTCATTACCATTCGCTAACTCATGAAAGCCATTCGCCAATTCAATGCCTTTAAAATACACCTCAAAGCGCTCTGCCACACGAGGGTCCGTTGGGTTAATTTGCGCTAATGCCGCTTGCGAAGCAGGAAAATCATAAACAAAAGCCGGTACATGCTGACCAATTTTACCTTCAACTCCAATGCTAAATAGCAACTGTAATAAGGTATCGCGATCGTCTTCAGGTTCCACAATATCAGACAGTCCAAGATTTGCAGCCGCCGCTTTAAGTTCCGTCATTGTGCCAGTTAAAGGACATACACCAAGTTGGTTAATAAAGGCTTGTTGGTAGGTCATCTTCTCAGCGGTCCCACAACCTAAAACTAACTGCAGTAAGTCATTCATTTCATCCATGAGCAAATGGTGATCAAAGTTAGGACGGTACCACTCTAACATGGTGAATTCGGGGTTATGGTAACGACCAGACTCTTCATTACGAAAAGATTTGCAGATCTGATAAATCGCCCCACTGCCCGCAGAAAGTAATCGTTTCATGTGAAATTCGGGGCTGGTCATTAAAAATAACGTTTGCCCATCAGCATACCCAGGCCCTACAAACTCCGTTTGAAAAGTATGTAGGTGTACATCCGTCACCGTTGCTTGACTCATGGCAGGAGTATCGACCTCCATCACATCACGAGCGGCGAAAAACTGACGAATAACCGCTAACAGATGAGCACGTTTTTTGAGTTGCTCGATAGATGCAGTAGGTTGCCAAGTAGACATAAACTTTCTTCTTTGATGAAATTGAGTAATGCTCACATTTTATCAGAGCTCAGCAATAAACGTCGCTGATTCCCACAAGAGATCGCAACAAAGTCTCTATACCGGATAGAGATATGAATAAATTATGAAAAATAGCTTATCTTTTTTCTCGCTGATGAAAACTTAATATCAAATCGTTAACTTTCAACGCCCAGATCCCTCCACACTAACCACCACTTTATTTATCTTCCCTATCATTAGGTTAGAAGAACCTCCCAATAAAGAACCAAATAACCGACACGCATTAATTAACATTTTATAAACATAAAACCCAATAAATACAAAGAGATAACAATTTAAAAACATGAACGATTGTGACAAATCTCACAGGTTTTGTAATCTTCTTACATTTTTTGACTATTTCGGCAAAAACATGCGTCTAAATCAATTTATCTAATCACAGGGTTTCATAGAATGCGCTCAGGATTTCAAGGATAGGTGCGCCTCGCGCGCCTTTTCAATTTTTACCGTCTTACCTTCGGAGGATAGCTGTGAAGACTATTACCACAGATATCGCTGTAATCGGCGCAGGTGGTGCAGGCCTACGTTCTGCCATCGCTGCTGCAGAAGCTAACCCAGAACTAGAAATTGCACTGATCTCAAAAGTGTATCCAATGCGTTCGCACACTGTTGCGGCTGAAGGTGGCTCTGCTGCCGTGATCAAGGACGAAGATAGCTTAGATAACCACTTCAACGATACCGTTGGCGGTGGTGATTGGCTATGTGAACAGGATGTTGTTGAATATTTTGTAGAAAACGCCACTCGTGAAATGATCCAGATGGAACAGTGGGGATGCCCATGGAGCCGTAAAGAAAACGGTGAAGTGAACGTTCGTCGTTTTGGTGGTATGAAAGTAGAACGTACATGGTTTGCTGCTGATAAGACTGGCTTCCACATGCTACACACCTTATTCCAAACCTCAATTAAGTACTCTCAAATCAAACGTTTTGATGAATATTTTGTGGTTGATCTTTTAGTTGAAGATGGTGAAGTACAAGGTCTAATTGCTATCCACATGTCTGAAGGTGAGTTGATTTGTATTAAAGCAAAATCAGTGATCCTGGCAACGGGCGGCGCTGGCCGTGTTTACCACTGTAATACTAACGGTGGTATCGTCACTGGTGATGGTATGGCAATGGCGTACCGTCACGGTATTCCACTACGTGATATGGAATTCGTACAATACCACCCAACAGGTCTTCCAGGCACAGGAATCCTGATGACTGAAGGCTGTCGTGGTGAAGGCGGTATCATTGTAAATAAAAACGGTTACCGTTACTTGCAAGACTACGGCATGGGCCCTGAAACACCGGTGGGCCAACCAAAGAACAAATACATGGAATTAGGCCCTCGTGACAAAGTGTCACAGGCTTTCTGGCATGAACAACAAAAAGGTAACACCATCAAGCACCCACTTGGTGATGTGGTACACCTAGATCTCCGCCATCTTGGTGAAGAATACTTACATGAACGTCTACCGTTTATCTGTGAATTAGCAAAAGCCTACGTCAACGTGGATCCAGCGAAAGAGCCGATCCCAATTCGCCCTACCGTTCACTACACCATGGGTGGTATTGAAACAAATGGCGAATGTGAAACTCGCATTAAAGGTTTATTTGCTGTGGGTGAATGTGCTTCTGTCGGTCTTCACGGAGCCAACCGTTTAGGTTCTAACTCATTAGCAGAGTTCGTGGTATTTGGTCGTGTTGCTGGTGAGCATGCAGTTAAACGTGCTGAGGAATTCAAAGGTTGGAATGACGCATCGATCAATGCACAAATTGATGCTGTTCAAGCACGTATTGATGCCCTAATGGCACAAGAAGGTGATGAAAACTGGGCAGAGATCCGCACTGAAATGGGTCACACCATGGAAGCGGGTTGTGGTATCTACCGTCAAGAAGATTTAATGCAGGCAACGATTGATAAGTTGGCTGAGCTAAAAGAGCGTTACAAGCACATCTCAATTCAAGATAAAGGCAAAGTCTTTAACACCGATCTGCTATACGCAATTGAAATTGGTTACGGCCTAGAAGTGGCTGAAGCGATGGCACACTCAGCAATTAATCGTAGAGAATCTCGTGGTGCACACCAACGCTTAGATGATGGTTGTACTGAACGTGATGATGTGAACTACCTAAAACACACGTTGGCGTTTTACAACAACGGCGCAGCACCAATTATCGATTACAGCCATGTAACGATCACCAAATCTCAACCAAAAGCACGTCTATATGGTGCTGCCGCTGACGAAGCTGCAGCAAAAGACTCTGCTGAAAAACTAGCAGCCACAGAGCAACAAGAGGAAAAGGCATAATGTCAGCGACTCGCATTCAATCAGTTGAAATTCTGCGTTATGACCCAGCAAAAGACGCAGAACCGTACCTAGAAAAATTCAAAGTACCGTTCAATGAAACCATGTCTGTTCTTGATGCGCTTGGTTACATTAAAGACCACCTAGATAAGGATTTATCCTACCGTTGGTCTTGTCGTATGGCTATCTGTGGCTCTTGCGGCATGATGGTAAATGGCGTGCCAAAGCTTGCTTGTAAGAGCTTTTTACGTGACTACCCTAACGGTGTGAAAATTGAGCCATTAGCAAATTTTGCGATTGAAAAAGATTTAATTGTCGATATGACGCCATTTATTGAGCGCCTTGAAGCGATTAAGCCATACATCATTGGTAACGACCGCACGCCTGAAGATGGTACAAACCTACAAACGCCAGAGCAAATGGCGAAATACAAGCAATTTGCAGGCTGTATTAACTGTGGTTTGTGTTACGCCGCGTGTCCTCAGTTTGGTTTAAACCCTGAGTTTATTGGCCCTGCGGCATTGACTCTGGCTCATCGTTACAACCTTGATAGCCGTGATAACGGTCAACATGAGCGTATGGAGCTTATCAATGGCGAAAACGGTGCGTGGGGCTGTACATTTGTAGGTTATTGCTCGGAAGTCTGTCCTAAGCATGTTGATCCAGCTGCGGCTGTTAACCAAGGCAAAGTGGAATCTTCTAAAGATTTCGTTATTGCGATGATCAAACCGATGGAGGCATAAGGATGAGCAATCGTAAACCTTACATTCGTGAAATGAAGCGTACTTGGTGGAAAGACAGCTCTTTCTATCGCTTCTACATGATCCGCGAAGCAACAGTACTCCCTTTGATCTTTTTTACAATCTGCTTAACCTTTGGTTTAGGTAGCCTAGTAAAAGGTCCAGAAGCATGGAAAGGCTGGTTAGATTTCATGGCTAACCCTATTGTGATTATTTTAAATATTCTTGCCCTAGCAGGTAGCCTATTCCACGCATTCACCTACTTCAATATGATGCCGCAAGTTGTGCCTATTCGTATTAAAGGCAAATTGCTTGATAAGAAAATTATCATTCTTGCTCAGTGGGCTGTTGTTGCTGTTATTACCTTGTTTGTTCTTGCGATAGTTTAAGGAGTCCGTCGTGGTTAATTTACATCCTAAACGTTCTGACGAGCCAGTATGGTGGAGTCTGTTCGGAGCTGGCGGTACTTGGTTTGCAATGATCACACCGGTTACGATTTTAGTACTCGGTGTTCTTGTTCCTCTTGGCATTATTAGCCCTGAAGCAATGACTTACGATCGCGCAGCAGATTTCGCAACAAGCTTTATTGGCGCACTCTTTGTTATCGCAACTCTGTCGCTACCAATGTGGCATGCGATGCACCGTTTGCACCACGGTATGCATGATTTAAAAATCCATGCAGGTGTGGTCGGTAAGATTGTTTGTTACGCATTTGCGTTTTTGATCACCGCTCTATCCATTATTTTTGTATTCATGATTTAAGCTGTATACAAAAACACAAAAAGCACCGCTTGCGGTGCTTTTTTATTATCTAAATTTTATGATGGAGACATTTTCTAACTGACCTTTATTCCATCAACATCAAAAAAATAGAAACAAAAAAGGCCGCTTACGCGACCTTTTCATCGTTAATGATATAACGACCTTATAAACCGATTAATTACTTAACGCGGCTTACGTATTCGCCAGAGCGAGTATCAACTTTGATCACTTCGCCGATAGCGATAAATAGAGGTACACGAACAACAGCACCAGTACTTAGTGTTGCTGGCTTACCGCCAGTACCTTGTGTATCACCTTTAAGACCAGGATCTGTCTCAGTCACTTCTAGCTCAACGAAGTTTGGTGGAGTAACAGCAATTGGGTTACCGTTCCAAAGTGTTAGCGTACAAGTGTTGTTTTCAACTAACCACTTAGCATTATCACCAACAGCTTTAACGTCAGCAGCAATTTGCTCAAACGTTTCGTTGTTCATGAAGTGGTAGAATTCACCATCGTTGTATAGGTAATCAAGATCAGTATCGATTACGTCCGCAGCTTCAACTGATTCACCTGATTTAAAAGTCTTCTCTAAAACTTTACCAGAAATAAGTTTACGGATTCGTACGCGGTTGAACGCTTGACCTTTACCAGGCTTAACAAATTCATTTTCGATAATGACACATGGTTCATTATCTAGCATAATTTTCATTCCGCCGCGGAATTCATTGGTGCTGAAAGACGCCATTCTAATCCTCTTAACATCTTCGAGTTGTATTTAATGTCGCATATCATACCCCTAAACGTGCCATCTGTTGAGCAAAACTGGCTTAATGATCTATCGAATGCGATATCTGATCCCTTTCAGTTACTCAAATTGCTCAAAATTGATCCCACACCATGGGAAAATGGCCTCGCCGCAAGGAAACTGTTTGCGCTACGTGTTCCATTGAGCTTTGTTGATAAAATGGAAATCGGCAACCCACATGACCCACTTTTACGTCAAATTTTACCCTTAGAGCAAGAATTCGAAGTTCACCAAGGTTACTCTGTCGATCCCCTTGAAGAACAGCAGAACGATATTCCAGGGTTACTTCATAAATACCACAATCGTGTATTGCTGATAGTCAAAGGTGGCTGTGCGGTAAACTGCCGTTATTGTTTCCGTCGTCATTTTCCATATAGCGACAATAAAGGTAACAAACATCAATGGCAGCAAAGCCTTGCGTACATCGCCACCCATCCTGAAATCAATGAAGTGATTTTATCCGGTGGCGATCCTTTAATGGCGAAAGATCATGAGCTCCAATGGCTTGTTGAGCATATTGCAGCAATACCTCATATCAAGCGCCTACGCATCCACAGCAGGCTACCTGTAGTGATCCCTAACCGTATTACCGATAATTTGTGTCAAATACTGGCAGAGGCACGTTTACAAACGATTTTGGTGACTCATATTAATCATGCAAACGAAATAGATGATGCGCTAACCACTGCAATGCAGAAGCTAAAACAAGCCAATGTTACCTTACTTAACCAAGGCGTACTGCTAAAAGGCATTAATGACTCTGTAAATACATTAACAGACCTTAGCGAAGCATTATTTGATGCAGGCATTCAGCCTTATTACCTCCACGTTTTAGACCGCGTGCAAGGCGCTGCGCATTATATGGTAGATGATGAAACGGCTCGTCAATTAATGGCAGGATTAATCACCCAAGTCTCGGGGTATCTAGTCCCTAAACTCACCAGAGAAATCGGTGGACGAGCAAGTAAAACGCCGCTGGACTTACTGCTTGAATAGGCCATAAACCCAACAGCAACACGAAAAAAGACGATTTAATCGTCTTTTTTTACACCCAAAATAAAACGATCACCTTTTTATGGAAATTACACCAAAAAGATGAACGCACAATTACAATCACTTAAAGAAACATAGCAACCCAAATGCAAGGCATTGATTAATAATAATTAAAATAGTATGTACAGCTTTCCAAGCAAAATAACAACTGAGCATAAGTAATATGATGTTATTTATACTTACATTAAAAAGAACATCATGTTACTTATACCTCTTCGATAAATAAAATTATCCAAGACAATCAAAAAAAATCATCATTAAGGCTATCGATTTTTTATTGTTTTAAGCGCATAGTCGCGATTCATACAGCAGCATATCTTTAACAAGTTCGCCAAACTTAACGCTGTTGACTATCACCTCTTATTTGTCGCGAGTAACGCAATGAAAATTGGCATTTTGTCGCAAAACGCTAACCTATACTCCACCCGTCGCCTTGTTGAAGCTTGTGAGCAACGAGGACATGAAGCTGTGATTATTAATGCACTGCGTTGTTATATGAACATCAACTCCGTGCAGCCTTCAATTCACTTTGAGGGCAATGATTTAACAGGTTTTGATGCCATTATTCCGCGTATTGGCTCAGACATTACCTTTTATGGCTGCTCTGTATTACGTCAGTTTGAAATGATGGGTGTCTTCCCAGTCAATCAATCCATTGCTATTTCCCGTTCACGCGACAAACTACGTTCATTACAGTTATTAAGCCGCAAAGGTGTTGGTATGCCTGTTACTGGCTTTGCGAGTAAACCAGATGACGTGCCTGATTTAATTAAAATGGTCGGTGGTGCACCTTTAGTTATTAAGTTATTAGAAGGTACTCAAGGAATTGGCGTAGTATTAGCTGAAACTCAAAAGGCAGCAGAGAGTGTGATTGAGGCTTTTATGGGCCTAAAAGCCAATATTATGGTTCAGGAATATATTAAAGAAGCCGGTGGTGCCGACATCCGTTGTTTTGTTATTGGCGATAAAGTCATTGCTTCAATGAAGCGCCAAGCAGCTGAAGGTGAGTTCCGCTCAAACCTACACCGTGGTGGGAGTGCATCACTGATCCGTATTACACCAGAAGAGCGTAAAACGGCGATTGCAGCAGCGAAAGCAATGGGATTAAGCGTGGCAGGTGTAGATTTACTGCGTTCTAACCGTGGTCCATTAATCATGGAAGTCAACTCATCACCAGGCCTTGAAGGCATTGAAGCCGCAACAGGTAAAGATATTGCTGGTATGATCATCGAATATATTGAAAAAAATGCCAACAAGAGCAAAAGGTTTCAATTAAATCAATAAGTTGAACTCGCCGTTGTTATATTTCATAACAACGGCAACTATGAACTAAAATTAAGATCAGCTTTTTACTTAAAATACAGCAAAAAGCAGAACAAAAACACCCACAAGTAAAAACCTCAGAATACCATCCTAACTTATTGATTATAAACAAATTAATCCTGTACAGCTTTTTAAGCTTTTTCCTCAGCAAAATAAAGCTTTAATACCGCTAGGTTCTTTATGCCTTATTTATTATTAATATAGTTAGTAAGTAACAGCTTACCTCTTCACTGAAAAAAGCAAAGTTTGGAACAATATATCATCACATTCCTATAAATGTGATCGTTAAAACATCCACTAATCACTGATGAGATTAACACTATCAGACAGTTCAAAATTACGTTAACGTAGTACGTTATATAATAATGATGATATTAAAAATCAAAGGATTAACGATGACAGACTTTACCTATAACGTTGCTATGATTGAAGATGAAAAGCCTTTTGACATGGGACAGGTAAATACTAAAGATGTACCGGAAGAAGCCCTAGAGACTTATACAGAGATGCTTTCTCAGCTATTACAACAAGAAGATCCAAGTAAGCATTACGCAGGCTTTGGCTTTGAAGGGGCTGAAAAGTTAGCGTTTAGCGCTTTACCTATCACTGAACACGATCAAATTGGCGCAGGTATGGTTTACAACCCAGACGATAATGGTGAGAACTTAGTACTGGTTGGTCGTGTATTCTTCAGCATAAAGGATCGTACCGTTTCTTTTAACATGGAAACTAACGCCGATGATGTATTAGTTCAAGGTGATATCGATTTACGTGGTTTCATCCAGTCCTTCATTGTTTGCTTTATGGCTGCGTGGGTCTCATTAAATCAGGATAACCTACCTAGCGAGAGCTAATAGATTCCCTTTTTGATATTCACTACGCCTCTGTCAATACAGGGGCGTTTTTATAACTAAACACCATCGTTTCCAGCCCTATCAGACATCAAAATCTCCTCCCTGAACCAGCCCGTACAGCTAAATACAAAAATTACAGCTTTTTTATGTTCAAATTCGACCACGTTTATGGTGCCTTTTTATTTCAACGTAACCAATTGAAATAAAACAACAAAAATACCGTACAGCTTTTTTGGCTTTTTTCTAGGTGAGCGATGGTTCGTGGTGATCACTATACAGGGGGAATCATATTTATCGACCACGTCAAAGTCGATGGTTTGATTAAATATTATTAAAGGAACATTATTGAACATATTTTTAATCTTATTTCACAAAAAATATGATCTAATATATTAATGGTAATTAAATAGCTTAGTTAAGTTAAAATGCAATAAAAATACAAAACCACAATTTGCTTAAAAAGCTAGAAATAGAAACCTTTATATGTTTATGAATTAAGAGGTGGCTATTGGTGTTTTTTAGATATAATACTGTAGATAACTTTTTCTGATTACATGTTTGATTATAACAATCACGTCTTATTTTTATCTGAGTCTATTAGAGAGAACAACAGGACAAAACGAACACCTTTATGAAAAAATAACAGCAAATAGGTGTACATCTTTGACGTTATAAGCGAACACATCGCAATACTTACATAACTCATTGTTTTAAAATGACTTTATTTTTGTGCAGCTTTTTGAGGAATATTCCCGACAAACTATGTACAACAATAAAATAATGTTACGCATCTTGCGTTCTATATTTATCAAGCATAAAAAAGCCGAGCATCATGCTCGGCTTTTCAAATAACAAAGAGACAAATCTCTACTGTTATTAATGGATTACATCATACCGCCCATGCCACCCATACCACCCATGCCGCCCATATCAGGCATTGCAGGAGTATCAGTCGCTTTGTCAGTAATCATTGCTTCTGTCGTGATCATAAGACCAGCAACAGATGCTGCGAACTGAAGTGCTGAACGAGTTACTTTTGTTGGGTCTAGGATACCCATTTCAATCATATCACCGTACTCGCCAGTTGCTGCGTTATAACCGTAGTTCGCTTCACCTGCACGTACATTATTAGCAACAACAGATTCTTCATCACCAGCGTTCTTCGTGATTTGACGGATAGGTGCTTCCATTGCACGAAGTGCTACACGGATACCCACGTTTTGCTCTTCGTTGTCGCCAGTAAGGCCTGCAACTTTAGATGCTGCGCGGATAAGTGCAACACCACCACCTGCAACAACGCCTTCTTCAACCGCTGCGCGAGTTGCGTGTAGTGCATCTTCTACGCGGTCTTTCTTCTCTTTCATTTCAACTTCAGTTGCTGCGCCAACTTTAATAACCGCTACGCCGCCAGCAAGTTTAGCTACACGCTCTTGAAGTTTTTCTTTGTCGTAGTCAGATGTTGCATCTTCAATTTGTTGACGAATTTGTGCAACACGACCTTGAATCATCGCTTCTTCACCAGAACCGTCGATGATTGTTGTGTTTTCTTTAGTGATAGTTACACGCTTAGCTTGACCAAGATCTTCTAGCTGAACTTTTTCTAGCTCAAGACCGATCTCTTCAGAAATCACGGTACCTGCTGTTAGCACTGCGATATCTTGAAGCATTGCTTTACGACGGTCACCGAAACCAGGTGCTTTAACAGCAGCCACTTTCACGATGCCACGCATGTTGTTCACAACTAATGTTGCTAGCGCTTCACCTTCAACGTCTTCTGCGATGATAAGTAGAGGACGAGATGCTTTAGCAACGCCTTCTAATGCAGGAAGAAGTTCACGGATATTTGATACTTTCTTATCAACCAATAGGATGAATGGGCTTTCTAAATCAACAGAACCCGCTTCTTGGTTGTTGATGAAGTATGGAGATAGGTAGCCACGGTCAAACTGCATACCCTCAACAACGTCTAGTTCGTCTTGAAGTGCTTGGCCTTCTTCAACTGTGATAACGCCATCACGGCCTACTTTTTCCATCGCTTCAGCAATTAGGTTACCCACAGTTGCATCAGAGTTTGCAGAGATCGTACCTACTTGTGCGATAGCTTTTGTATCAGCACATGGAACAGATAGTGCTTTTAGCTCTTCAACCGCAGCAATAACCGCTTTGTCGATACCGCGCTTAAGATCCATAGGGTTCATACCCGCAGCGACTGCTTTTAGACCTTCAGCGATGATCGCTTGTGCAAGTACTGTTGCTGTTGTTGTGCCGTCACCCGCCGCATCGTTAGCTTGTGATGCAACTTCTTTCACCATTTGTGCGCCCATGTTCTGGAATTTATCTTCCAGTTCAATTTCACGCGCAACAGAAACACCATCTTTAGTGATAGTTGGTGCACCAAATGATTTGTCTAGTACAACGTTACGGCCTTTAGGACCTAATGTTACTTTTACTGCGTCAGCTAGAATGTTGACACCTTCTAGCATTTTAATTCGTGCGTCGTTACCAAATTTAACGTCTTTAGCAGCCATCTTGCGTTTCCTTTCTTAATTTTTAATTCGATGTGATCGGATTATTCAACGATTGCCATGATGTCATTTTCAGACATGATTAGAACTTCTTTGCCATCGATCTTTTCAGTCTTAGTGCCGTAGCCTTCAGCAAAGATAACAGTGTCGCCAACTTTAACGTCAAGTGGCTGAACAGAACCGTTTTCTAAAATACGACCTTTGCCTACTGCAAGTACTTTGCCGCGTGTTGATTTTTCAGCCGCAGAACCTGTTAATACAATGCCGCCAGCAGACTTAGATTCAACTTCTTGGCGCTCAACGATAACACGGTCGTGTAAAGGACGAATATTCATCGGTCGTCTCTCCTGATAATTGGTAATTTCCATACATGAATGTACACACAAACTGATGTTTGGCGACTTTTCTATTATCTAATCATGTTGGGTCTAATTAGAGAGAACCCAAGGTTTAGACCGATTTTTTTTCATTATTTATTTGAGAACTTTTGCCCGATCACATTCTTTGCATTAGGGTATGCAAGCATCCTTACAATGAGACCGCCATGGAAACCAACAACAAGCCTGATAAATACGGCTTATTATCCGATCCGATCCCAGATGCATTACGCCGTTTAGCTGTACCAATGGTCTTCGGTATGATTGCTATCTTAATGTTTAATCTGGTTGATACATTTTTTATCTCACTGCTTGGCACCAAGGCATTAGCCGCAGTCAGTTTTACTTTTCCCGTTACCTTTGGTCTGAACTGTATCACCATGGGAATGAGTGTTGGGATCTCCACCAGCATTGGACGTTTGCTCGGAAGTGGTGATACCAAAAGTGCAGCAAGGCTTACCACGCATGGTTTACTGCTTGCCGTTATTTTAATGGTGTTAGGCTCAACCGTTGGTTGGCTAACAATCGATCCACTCTTTTCCTTAATGGGCGCCAGTGCGGATTTACTGCCAATCATCCACGAATATATGACTGTGTGGTACATCGCTATCCCCTTATTGGTGATCCCAATGACGGGTAACAGTGCAATACGCGCAACAGGCGATGCCAAAAGCCCAGCTAAAATTATGATCATGGCGGGTTTAATTAACGGTATCCTCGACCCTTTATTGATCTTTGGTTACGGGCCGTTTCCAGAATTAGGAGTGAAAGGCGCTGCAATCTCAAGCGGGATCAGTTGGGCAGTAGCATTAACCGCTTCTCTGTATTTGCTCCATCGCCGTGAAAAGTTACTCACAATGCCGGTACTCCTAAAATTAAAATCCGATTGGCAGCAGATATTACATATTGGCGCACCTGCTGGGTTATCAAACGCACTCAATCCATTATCGAGCGCCCTATTAATGTCATTGCTTGCCGCACAAGGTACCGCATCAGTTGCCGCATTCGGTGCCGCGATGCGTATTGAATCAATTTTGGTGATAGGAATGATGGCATTAGGCTCAGCATTAATGCCGTTTATGGCGCAAAACCTTGGCGCCAATAAACCTGAACGTGCATTTGAAGCGCTTTTTACTGCCATGCATTTTGCGATTTTATTCCAACTGTTGATTTTTATCGCCATGGTGCCACTCAGTGTGCCATTAGCTTCACTGTTTTCTCGTGATGCAACGGTACAACATCAACTTTGGCATTATTTATTAGTTGTACCTGCCAGTTATGGTTTACAAGCAGTATGTATGCTACTCATTAGCGCGCTCAATGCATTACATAAAACCGTCAACGCACTGATTTGGAATCTGTTACGTTTATTTGGTTTTCTGCTTCCAAGCGCTTGGGTAGGTAGCTTGTACTATGGTACGGAAGGGTTATTTATCGGTATCTCTATTGCCAATGTTATTGGCGGTATTTGTGCTTATTTGTATGCGCGGCGATTACGAAAAACGACCTTATCTTCGTTCGTTACACCCTCCTAAAATATGAATAGCGTAAATATAAAAAAGGCAGCTAACGCTGCCTTTTTCATTAATAATTTTTTATATGCTACGTTTAAATACCTACTTTAAACGTGGGTTTTGATGGTTGTCATTTTGATCATCTTTACGTTCAAATTCACCATCGAAAACATCACCATTATCATTTTTATGACCAAACGGTCCTGCTGATTGCCCATCAAACCCCGAGCTAAAACCACCACCAAACTGATTAAAATTACTCTGTACTTTTACTCTCTGCATTAATTGCTGTGCAATCTTGGCGCGAATAGGTGGCAGTAAAATACACATGCCTAAGGCATCTGTCATAAATCCAGGCGTGAGCAATAACACCCCAGCAACGGCTAACAGTACACCTTCAACAATTTCTTGTGCTGGCATTTGCCCTTGCTGCATCTTAGTTTGTACAGACATTAATGTCGCTAAACCTTGGCTACGTACCAAAGAAGCCCCAACGACGGCAGTAATAAACACTAACATCATGGTTGGCCAAAAACCTAAAAAGCCACCAACCTGAATAAATAAGCCAATTTCAATCATTGGAACGGCGATAAAAAGCAGCATTAATATTGCGAACACACCTAACCTCTTTTTTATAACGTATTGGTTATTCAAAACACTGAATGACTCAATATAGTATTACATGTTTAAACGCTAAATACCGTGTCGCCTAAGATAAAAAATCGTTAACAAATAATTCAACAGTGATATTTGAACTGGGTCTTAAAAACACATTTCCCCTCCAAACAACTTGTTCATATTTTGTTATTTATTTTCATTTTTAGATAAATAAGCCGCCCAGCTGTTAACAACTTTTGTGAGTATGATCGCGTTTCTGTGCAAATATTTTCAGGCTAACGTAAAAAGTGATCTGGGTTATGTTTTTAGCCAATCAGGGGAGTATCATCAGCATCAATTAAGATGTCAGGTACGATCATCTTGCTTCAACTTAGCGAAACGGATTCTTTGCTTGGATAGTTGGCTTAACCATTGATTTTATTAAAAGATTCCCAAAGGGCTATATTATGTCTCAGATGATTGATCTTGAAAAAAATAACGAAGCAGCACTGAATGTTGCAACTAGAATCGAAGAAGATCTTCTTGGTGAGCGTCACGTTCCAGCAGACGCGTATTGGGGTATTCACACTCTACGTGCAATCGAAAACTTTAATATCTCTAATACCACCATTTCAGACGTACCTGAGTTTGTTCGCGGCATGGTTTTCACCAAAAAAGCAGCAGCGATGGCGAACAAAGAACTTGGTGCGATCCCTTCAGAAGTCGGTAACTACATCGAGCAAGCTTGTGATCTTATTTTAGAAACAGGCCGTTGTATGGATCAATTCCCTTCTGATGTATACCAAGGTGGCGCAGGCACATCGGTAAATATGAACACCAATGAAGTGATTGCAAACCTTGCTCTTGAGCTTATGGGCAAAGAGAAAGGCGAATATGACATCATTAACCCAAACGATCACGTAAACAAGTCACAATCGACTAACTGTGCTTACCCTACTGGTTTCCGCGTTGCGGTATATAACAGCATCATTAACATGCTTGAAGCACTAGAGTACCTAAAGACAGCCTTCGATGTGAAAGCAACAGAGTTTGCTAGCATCTTAAAAATGGGTCGTACTCAGCTACAAGACGCAGTACCTATGACGGTAGGCCAAGAGTTCCATGCATATAGTGTATTACTAAAAGAAGAAATCAAAAGTCTACATTACACGGCGCAATTACTGCTTGAAGTCAACCTAGGTGCGACGGCTATCGGTACTGGTTTGAATGCAGCTACAGGTTACCAACACCTAGCGGTTCAACGTCTAGCTGAAATTACAGGTCTACCTGTTACACCTGCAGAAGATTTGATTGAAGCAACATCCGACTGTGGCGCTTATGTTATGGTTCACGGCGCGCTAAAACGTACTGCGGTGAAACTATCTAAGATCTGTAACGATCTACGCCTACTCTCTTCTGGCCCTCGTGCTGGTATTAACGAAATTAACCTTCCTGAAATGCAGGCTGGCTCTTCTATCATGCCAGCAAAAGTAAACCCTGTTATCCCTGAAGTGGTTAACCAAGTTTGCTTTAAAGTAATTGGGAACGATACAACCATTACTTTTGCTGCAGAAGCAGGTCAGCTTCAACTTAACGTAATGGAGCCAGTAATTGGTCAAGCGTTATTTGAGTCAATCAGCTTGCTTAAAAATGCGTGTGTTAATTTGCGTGAGAAATGTATCGAAGGCATCACAGTGAATAAAGATGTTTGTGAGAGCTACGTATTTAACTCTATCGGTATCGTAACTTACTTAAACCCATTCATTGGTCACCATGAAGGCGATATCGTAGGTAAAATCTGTGCTGAAACGGGTAAGAGTGTCCGTGAAGTTGTTCTAGAGCGCGGTCTTCTTACTGAAGAGCAATTAGATGATATCTTCTCTATCGAAAACTTGATGCACCCTCAATACAAAGCACAGAGATACAGCTAAGCAATTGAAAAAATGTAAAAAAGCGGGTTTTCATATGAAAACCCGCTTTTTTTTTGAGCTTTTTTGTTTTGACTCAATTCATGCCAAATATGACCCTGTTAAAATATCTGCAACAATAATAGATCTCAGATCTTTTCGTTTATTTAAAAACATTGTTACTTAACAAGAACGGATTAAACTTGTGTGAAATTGTATAAAAACAGGCGTATGAGCGTTATCACGATAAGAATAATTAATTCAAAAAAATGAATTTTATTCATCGTAAAAACTGTGACTTTATTTTTATTTTTACCTCAAACTTTTTATTTTTAACTTCTATTTTTTAAACTTTTAAACAGGAAAAATTCTATGATTGGAATAGAGCTCTTTGTTGTCCTTGCCTTTATCTTTTTAGGGGCAAGGATTGGTGGGATCGGGATTGGTTTTGCCGGTGGTGCAGGTGTTATTGTTTTATCGCTAGTGTTAGGTGTGCCTACTAGCCAATCATTTATCCCTGTCGATGTTATCTTGATCATTATGTCAGTGATCACCGCAATTGCGGCCATGCAAGTTGCGGGTGGTATGGACTGGCTGGTACAACTTGCAGAAGATTTTCTGCGAAAAAACCCAAAGCGCATTACTTTCTATGCGCCGATCGTGACCTACTTAATGACGGTAATGGCAGGTACAGGACATACCGCATTTTCAACCTTACCGGTTATTGCTGAAGTGGCTAAAGGCCAAGGTATTCGTCCCTCTCGCCCTCTTTCTATTGCCGTTATTGCCTCACAAATTGCAATTACTGCATCCCCAATATCTGCGGCCGTTGTTGCTTTTTCCGGTATTCTAGAACCTATCGGCGTAAGCTACGTAACACTACTGGCAATCTGTATTCCTACAACATTCATTGCTTGTATGGTTGGCGCTTTTGTTGCCAATTTTATGGGATGTGAGCTAAAAGATGATCCTATTTATCAGGAACGCCTAGCAAAAGGTCTAGTAACGGCAGAGAATACAAGCCGTCGCGAAATTAAACCTGAAGCAAAACGTGCAACTTACATCTTTTTAGTCGCGATTATCTTTGTCGTTTGCTACGCCGCTGCTATCTCGCACTCTATTGGTTTAATTGACAACCCAACTCTAGGTCGTAACGAAGCTATCATGTCGGTAATGTTAACAGCAGCCGCAGCAACAGTTTGGTTATGTAAAATTGATGCATCAAAAATTGCTTCTGCGCCAACGTTCCGCTCAGGTATGACAGCCTGTATCTGTGTATTAGGTGTGGCATGGTTAGGTTCAACGTTTGTTAACGCCCACGTTGACGGCATTAAAGAAGTTGCTGGCTCTCTATTAGGTGACTACCCATGGATGCTCGCACTTATTTTATTCTTTGCATCAATGCTGCTTTACTCTCAAGGTGCAACAACAGTAGCACTGATGCCAGCAGCATTAGCGATTGGCGTCGCACCGCTAACTATGATTGCTTCATTTGCAGCTGTGAGCGCGCTGTTCGTTCTACCAACTTACCCAACACTATTGGCTGCCGTTGAGATGGATGACACAGGTTCTACTCGTATTGGTAACCTTGTCTTTAACCACCCATTCTTTGTCCCTGGTGTCGTTACAATAGCGACTTCCGTAGCACTTGGTTTTGTTGTTGGTGGCTTCTTACTTTAAGGAGAAAGCCCCTCACTGATTAAAAAAGATTGCTCTTGAGCAATCTTTTTTTTGTCTTAACTTTGACATCCATTAACACAAATTTAAGAAATTATTGCTAAGATAATAACACCCTAAAATATAAGAGTTATCACTATGATGTTATTAACGAATTACCCGATTATCATGGCGATAGCGATTATATGTATCCTACTATCTTGCGGAACACTCTGGTTTATCTGCCGCAACCCTATTCCATATAAAGGGTTATATAGTATTGGGCTTGGAATCATTATTGGTCTGTGCTCTATTTTCCTCTTTACCACAATTAAACATTTAGAGCGTCAAGCGAACCTGACTTCTAAACCAACATTTATCGCTATCCAATCGATTGATGATTTAGATATCGCATTAGCAGAAGCTGCCAGCCAAAATAAGCCCGTGCTGCTAGATGTAACAGCAGATTGGTGTACACCTTGTATTGCCTATAAGAAAGAAGTTTTTCCCTCTCCATATGTAGCTAAGCAGCTAGCAAAATATACCTTACTCGAAGCGAATGTGACCGCTAATACCCCACAAGATCTAGCGTTGATGCAGCAGCTAAATGTCATAGGTTTCCCAACATTATTGTTCTGGGATAATAATGGTAACCAAGCAACGAAAGCCCGAGTAACAGGGTTTATGGATGCCAGTAAATTTAGTGAACACCTGCACCAACAAGCACTGCATCTCCAGTAACGATTTGCAGAAAAACAGTCACATTTAACAAAATAGAAGTGTTGAGTTACAACTAAAATGAATGATTAAGGATCAACTTCAGATCTTTATGGTATGAAAATTGCGCAGTAATCAGTGAAGTGTTAGCGTTAGTTTATTAATAATAAAAATAAGCACTGCCATGGAAGCTCAGCACACTATTGTTATTGCCGATGATCATCCTCTGTTTCGTAATGCCCTGTTCCAATCAGTCCATATGGCGATTAGCGGTGCAAACCTGCTCGAGGCAGACTCCCTTGATTCTTTATTTGCGTTGTTAGAAAAAGAGCCTGATGTCGATTTGCTCTTACTCGATCTCAAAATGCCTGGTGCAAATGGCATGTCTGGATTAATCCAACTCCGTCAGCAATACCCCGAATTACCGACTGTTGTGATCTCTGCCAGCGAAGAAGAAAAAGTCATTCGTCAGGTTCATAGTCATGGCGCGTTTGGATTTATTCCAAAATCAAGTGATATGCGTGCGTTGATCTCAGCACTAAATCAAGTCCTCGATGGCGAACCTTTCTTTCCTGAAGACATCGCAGATAACAATAACGCTTATCGAGATCTAGCAGATAAAATTGCTACCCTAACGCCACAGCAATATAAAGTATTAGGCATGTTGTCAGATGGCTTACTCAACAAACAGATTGCTTACGAGCTAACTGTTTCTGAAGCAACAATCAAAGCACACATGACCGCGATATTTCGCAAGCTTGAAGTCAAAAATAGAACCCAAGCCGTTATATTGTTGCAGCAGCTGGATCTATAACAACCATTTCACTATCGGCCTGATAATATTTTGTTACGTTATCATGCCTTAAATAAAATGTGACTAAACATCACAAGTGAATATTTTGATACACTCGTAAGTGGCTACTCACACTATTTCGTTGCCTTAGCTTATGGAGGGTCGTTTGCTTACTGCCTTAGTTACTCAATTTGTTCTTATTTGGGCTGTTATTGATCCTATCGGTTCAGTCCCCGTTTACCTTTCTCAAACCCAACGATTAACTGCACAGCAACAACGTATTGTTGCTTTAAAAGCCGTTGCTATTGCAACAGGTGTATTATTGTTTTTTGTTATTGTCGGTCAGGTATTATTAGAAGCGATGCAAATTCCATTGCCCGCTTTTCAAGCTGCTGGCGGACTCGTTCTACTACTTTTTGCCTTGACCATGATTTTTGGTGAGGGGAAAGTCGATCATGAATGTAAAATTAGCAAAGAAGAGGTCGCTCATTCAGAGTTGGGCAGCTTAGCTGTCTATCCACTTGCTATTCCCTCCATTGCATCTCCTGGCGCCATGATGGCTATCGTGATGCTGACAGATAACAACCGCTACGCCTTAAGTGAACAAATCATTACGACACTTGTGATGATATCAGTGTTAATGATTACCCTATTACTCTTACTTGGTGCCAACAAAATCCAACGATACATTGGTAATGTAGGCGCTGCGATCATCAGCCGTGTCATGGGATTGATATTGGCCGCTGTTGCCGTTAATAATCTTTTAATGGGAATAAAAGATTTCTACCTATTAACTTAGACTTTTGGCTAATCATAATCGTCCCTCCATTATTAAAAGCGATTTACAGCTCACAAAAACGCCCTCATCTGGGCGTTTTTTCTTTTTTCCCCCTCGACTAAAGTTGCACAGATAGAATCTACTTTCATTGCTATTGTTTCTTTCGTAACAATTTATTAACAACGAATATCGTATTTTTAATTGTGAAGGAGATAACAATGGCGTTCGCATCCAAGGAGCAAGCACAAGCCTATTGGAAAGAAAATCTCAGTATCATGGGATCGCTACTCGCAATCTGGTTTGGTGTTTCGTATGGCGCAGGGATCTTATTTGTTGATGCTCTCAATACCATTCAAATTGGTGGCTTCAAGTTAGGTTTTTGGTTCTCGCAGCAAGGGGCGATTTATACCTTTGTCATTCTGATCTTTGTTTATGTTAATCGCATGAATGCACTCGATCGTAAATTCAACGTTCAGGAAGATTAAGGAAGCGTCACATGGATATTCAAACTTGGACATTTATTCTAGTCGGCATTACATTCGCGATTTATATCGGTATTGCCATTTGGGCTCGTGCGGGATCAACCAGTGAGTTCTATGTTGCTGGCGGTGGTGTCCATCCTGTCGCTAACGGCATGGCAACAGCAGCAGACTGGATGTCAGCCGCCTCATTTATTTCAATGGCAGGGATCATCTCATTTATTGGTTACGATGGTGGTGTCTACTTAATGGGGTGGACTGGCGGCTACGTATTATTAGCACTATGTCTGGCACCTTACTTACGTAAATTCGGTAAATTTACGGTACCTGATTTTATCGGCGATCGTTATTATTCTAAAACTGCACGTATGGTGGCTGTGTTCTGTGCCATTTTTGTTTCATTCACTTATGTAGCAGGCCAAATGCGTGGGGTCGGGGTGGTATTCGCTCGTTTCTTAGAAGTGGATATCAACATGGGGATCATTATCGGTATGGGGATAGTCTTCTTCTACGCGGTAATGGGTGGTATGAAAGGGATTACCTATACCCAAGTCGCGCAATATTGTGTGTTAATTTTTGCCTTCATGGTTCCCGCTATTTTTACTTCTTTAATGATGACAGGATCCCCTATTCCACAATTTGGTTTAGGCTCAACGGTTAATGGTTCTGAAACGTATCTACTTGAAAAACTCGATGGTTTAACCACCGAGCTTGGCTTCACTGCTTACACCGATGGTTCAAAAAGTATGGTCGATGTGTTCTTCATCTGTGCCGCTCTTATGGTAGGAACTGCAGGTCTACCTCACGTAATCATCCGTTTCTTCACTGTGCCCAAAGTAAAAGATGCACGCGTATCAGCGGGCTGGGCATTAGTCTTTATTGCCATTTTATACACTACCGCACCAGCTGTTGCCGCATTTGCCCGTGTAAACATGATTGATACGATCAATGGCCCAGACATGAAAGGGGTTCCTGCCGAGCAAGCACCTGGTTGGGTGAAAAACTGGGAAAAAACGGGCCTTGTAGCGTGGGAAGATAAAAATAATGACGGCAAGATGTTCTACTCTGGCGATGATCGTAATGAAATGAAGATCAACCGTGACATCATTGTATTAGCGAGCCCTGAACTTGCTAAGTTACCTAACTGGGTTGTCGCACTGCTTGCCGCCGGTGGTTTAGCTGCCGCACTATCAACCGCAGCGGGATTACTACTGGTGATCTCCACCTCTATTTCACATGATTTACTGAAAAAAGGCTTTAAACCGAACATGACCGACAAACAAGAGTTACTCGCCGCCCGTATTGGTGCCGCCGTAGCGATTGTGGGTGCGGGCTACTTAGGAATTAATCCACCTGGCTTTGTTGCTCAAGTGGTTGCTTTCTCATTCGGCTTAGCCGCCGCGTCTTTCTTCCCTGCCATTATTCTTGGGATCTTCTATAAGAAGATGAATAAATCAGGGGCGATAGCAGGCATGATTTCGGGTATTACTTTCACTGCAGCCTACATTATTTACTTCAAATTTATTAACCCTGCAGCAAGTACACCTGACAACTGGTTCTTTGGTATTAGCCCAGAAGGGATCGGTACGCTTGGTATGTGTCTAAACTTTGTTGTCGCGATTGTGGTGAATAAGTTTACTGCCGAAGTACCTGATGATGTCCAAGAGATGGTGGAATCTATCCGCTTCCCTCAAGGCTCTGGCGCTGCCCAAGATCACTAAGCAACACCTCACTTCTCCTTAGCTATACTTCCCTAGCTTTTGCGGAGTCCATTGGACTCCGCCTTTTTCTTTGTACTAACTCGTAACAGGCAGACATTGATTCAGTACCGCGCGAAGCTTTAATGGCTTAACTGGTTTACTGATAAATCCAAAACCATGACCTCGGATCGCGGCCTGATTTTCGGTCATTCTATCTGCGCTAATCACCACCCCTTTAAAACTATCACCTAACCTTGAACGGCATTGCAACAATACTTCTAATCCTGTTTGTTGATGGGATAAATGGTAATCACTAAAGATCACATCGGGTTGCCACTGTTGTTCGAGAGCACACATAGCTTCATCAAGATTTTCAGCTAATTTAACCTCACAGCCCCAGCGAGTGAGTAAGGTTTCCATTCCTAATAAAATGTCACTTTCATTATCGACACACAGCACTTTCAATCCAGCTAATGGCGCTTTGATCTCGGTAGTGGATACCTGCGTACAAGCAGCTAGCATAGACGCATTACCTAATGGTACTGATAACGAAAATACCGTGCCTTTTCCCTGCCATGAGCGTAAATCTAATGGGTGATCCAATACCCGTGAGATCCCACGCGCAATCGCCAGCCCTAACCCCAAACCATGCTCGCTCCCTGTTTGTTCTATACGGGTAAATTCATCAAAGATATTGGTCTGCTTTTCTATCGGGATCCCCGGTCCATTGTCCCAAACCTCAATCTGCAAACGCAGGCCTCGACGCCTCACACCTAACAACACTTTACCGCTAGGGTTATAACGAAAAGCATTGGTTAAGAAATTTTGCAAAGCACGGCGTAAGAGCTTGGCATCTGAGATGATCACCGCATCACTGCATACCACATCAAAGGTGATCTGTTGTTGTTGCGCTAAAGCACCAAATTCAGCCGATAATGTATTGAGTACATCACTGACTTTAAACGGCACAATATGCGTTTGTAATTTACCTGCCTCTAAACGAGAAACATCCAACAGATCTCCAATCAGATCTTCTGCTGCTCCTAATGCACTTTCGATATGAGTGGCTAAACGCGCACTTTCTTTGCCCTCAGCGACTTCTGTTAACGAAGAAGAAAAGAGGCGCGCGGCATTGAGCGGTTGCATCAAATCATGACTCACCGCCGCTAAAAAGCGACTTTTGGATTGCGCTTGTTGCTCCGCTTGCTGAGTGGCTATCATTAATTGATGATTCAATTGTTCAAGCTGTTGGGTCCGTTCTTTAACTCGCGCTTCAAGGTTTTCATTGGCTTCTTTTAATGCCATTTCAACCTGACGAAACGCGGTAATATCACTAAAACTCATCACAAAGCCACCACCAGGCATTGGGTTACCTTGCACTTCTATCACTTGTCCATCAGGGCGAATTCGCGATGACGTATGTGCCGTTCCCCGCTGTAAATGCTCAACTCGTTTAGCAACATGTGCTTCAGGATCGCCGGGGCCACATAATCCTTGCTCAGCGTTATACCGAATCACATCAGTAATTGGGCGACCCACTTGGATCAAGCCCGGAGGAAAAGAAAACTGCTCTAAATACCGTTGGTTCCATGCCACCAGCCGAAGCTGTTTATCAACCACAGCAATACCTTGGCTAATATGTTCAATCGCTCCTTGTAATAACCCTCGGCTAAAATCAAACAACTCAGAAGCTTCATCAACAATCGTTGCGACTTCTTCTAATTGCATGTTTCTTCCTTGCAAAGCAGAAGTAAGCACTAACCTTGCTGAAGATGCACCAAAAACGCCAGCCAATACTCTTTCGGTATGGCGGATCATGCTGGCAGAAGCTTGTTGTTGAGGATCTAAACGATTGTCTTGCTGCTCGGCAAACTGAGCAAATGCATGTCTAACGCGTTTACGGCCAACAAAACGAGAAGCCAACATTTCTAATTCTGCAACCGTCACACGGGTTTGATATAAGCTCCCATCTTCTGTTTCTGCAGGAGAAGCACCAACAAAAGAAGCCGCTTGTAAACGTTCAGTGAGCGACGAGCGCGTTATTAATGAAATCCCGACAAACAAACTGACATTGACGCATAAACTCAACAACATGCCCCAATCAACAGAAGATAAACTTCGTAAAATAGGCAGTTGCGGTGGGCTTAATATCCACAGTAGAAAATTACTACCAGCATCCCCTGCCAACATACTGGTTTGGCTCATCATGGTAATAAGCCAAATCGTCATCCCACCAACTAAACCGGTATACACGCCTTTTTTATTACCAAAGCGCCAGTAAATACCGCCGAGCAACGCTGGGGCAAATTGTGCAATCGCAGCAAATGACAATAAACCTATAGCCGACAGTGAATGGACATTATCTAGCACATGGTAAAAGCCCCATGCCGCAAGTAATAACACCGCAATTAACACCCGACGGACATTTAATAATAAACCTGAAAAGGCAGAAAAATTACGCGGTCCAATGCGTACTCGACGTAGCATTAATGGCATCACTAAATCATTCGATACCATAATTGCCAAAGCGATAGTTGATACAATGACCATCCCTGTCGCCGCTGAAGCACCACCGATAAAAGCGAGTAGCGCAATGCCGTTCGCACCTTGCTGTAAGGGCAAATTAATTACGTAAGTGTCGGCTAACACATTCGGCAGTAATTGCTGGCCAATCAAAGCAAGAGGGATAACAAAAATCCCCATTAAGAACAGGTAACAAGGAAAAATCCAACGGGCTTTATGTAAATCAGCTTGGCTATGGTTTTCCACTACAATGGTATGGAATTGACGAGGCAAACAGATAATTGCCGCCATGGTAAGTAACATATGAATAAATAAGCTACCGACATTAGGCGATGTATAAGTAAGTGATTGCCAACTTAGTGCGTTGAGCTGAGGAGCGGTTTTAAATAAACTCAGCGCAAAAATTCCGACCGCGAGAAACGCAGCAAGCTTGATCAATGATTCAAACGCTATCGCCATCATCATACCGCGGTGATGCTCGGTAGAATCAATATGCCGAGTACCAAACAAAATAGAGAAGACTGCGAGTACACCAGATACTATCCACGCAGTATCTAATCCTTCGAGATTGAACATCTCGCCTAAATTCGGCGTGATCTGTTCAAGCCCCAGCGTAATGCCACGCAACTGCAACGCGATATAAGGCAAAATACCGATCACCGCAATCACGGTGACGAGCATTGCTAACCCTTGCGACTTTCCGTAACGGGCTGCGATAAAATCTGCTATCGATGTAATGTGTTCTCGCTTAGCAATAAAGATCAGCCGCGCTAAGACTTTCCAGCCTAAGGTAAATACGATAATTGGTGCGAGATAAATGGGGAGGAAAGACCACAGCTCACGGCTAGCTTGTCCCACCGTGCCAAAGAAACTCCATGAGGTACAATACACCGCAATGGATAAACTATATATCCACGGTCGCCACCCTGCTAACCATTGGCTTTTTTTATCGCCATACCATGCAATCGCGAACAGTACGCCGAGATATACCAGTGATACGGTTATAACAATCCATCCCTGTACCATCACACATCATCCTTTTTAAACTGATTTACCACTGTAACTAAGTTCTCACAGCTTACTCAATCCTGTCTGATCACAGTTCTCTCAGTAAGATAGTGAGCCTTCTCTTTTCTTCGTCGCAATAAAAAAGCGCAGCCATCAAGACTGCGCTTTAAATTGAAAGTTAGTAATCACTACGCTTTACTGGTTTTATATTCCGTCGTCGCGATCTGTTGGGGCGGTGTTAAACGAATAAAAAACACAGGAAAAGCCATCGCAGCCATGATCCAAAAGACATTCGCGCCCCAATTGCCATACATCCATCCACTCATCGACGTTAATATTGCCATTACCGCCCCAAGAGGAATCGCATTATATAGCGATTGCAGCGCGACAGAATGGTTACTCGGCTGTTGTTGAATATAACGAATCGCCGCTAAGTGAGCAGCAGCAAAAGTTACGCCATGTAGAGCTTGAACGGGAAACATCAGCCATTGATCTGTCAAAGTGGCGGTTAATCCCCATCGCACCAAGACACCGAATGCTGCTAAGCGAAACATATTATTTACCGACCAACCAGAAAATAAGCGCTTACTAACTAGAAATACCATAACTTCTGCAACAACACTGAAACTCCATAGGTAACCAATCATTGATTCACTAAAACCAATTTTCTGCCAGTAGATAGAACTAAAACCATAATAAGCCGCATGGCTACCTTGCAGTAATGCCGCAATCACAATCAACTTAATCACCGCACCATTACGTAAAATCCCCCACAATGCAGGGCGAACTTGCTCAGAGCTCCCTTCATCAAATGGCATAATCGCAGGGTTTCTTGCCGCCATTAATTGTGAGAAAGCTAATCCAGATAATGCCACCCACGGAATGATATCGGCACCATAGTGATTAGCCAGCATCCCTACTACCGTTGAACCCGCAATAAAGGCAATCGATCCCCATAAACGGGTGCGACCATAATCAAGATGCCCATCTTTTGCATAATGGTTCACGATAGCATCAGAAATTGGCACGATAGGCCCTGCTGATAAATTAAATAAGATAGTGACAGCAGCAAGTACCCATAATCCCCCACCACCGACAATATAAAAAATACAAGCAAGCAGACCGAGCAGAGTAAAACCTCGTAAAGCAGGGATAAGATGCTCTACTTTATGGATACGCGGGGTTAAGACTAAATTAGCTAAGCAACGAACGGCAAAACCTAAACCCAACAGCAACCCAATATCAGAATCATCCACTCCAATATGCTTAAACCAAATAGCCCAAAATGGCAGGTAAACACCGTAAGAGAAGAAGAAGCCCCACAAGTATTGTGAGCTCCAGCTGTAAGGCGAACGTGTAAACATAGTGATCTCGCATAATGTGGTGAATAAAAAAGCAACATATTATGACTTAGTTTTCTTCTCAAACTAATGTCAGTGCGCAATTTAACCCCACCAATAACACATAATTACTCTAATAGTGCGACGGAGATCTCCTTTCAATTTTTATTCGCCTCACACTATCACTCAAGTTCAGATATCCCTCTACAAATTGTCATGAAAAATCCATGTAACTTGCATTTACGCCCTTTGATCCAGCTCTCTCATCCTAAAGTCTAATTGTAGACACACACAAAATGGCACAACGTATACGCAGCACAAAACAACTATAAAAAGTCAGTTTGCTCACCCTTATTACATCGGCTAAGGATGCAGGGCGCATAAAGTATAAGAACTCAAGGAGAATAGGATGAGTGAGGTTCACGTTTATCCGGTCAATGAGACCATCGCAAAAACAGCTCATATCAATGAAGAGCAATACCGTGAGATGTATCAGCAATCAGTGATTAACCCTGAAGGTTTTTGGCGTGAACATGGCCAAATCGTTGATTGGATGACACCATTTACTAAAGTTAAAAACACCTCATTTGATACCGGCCACGTCAGCATTAAATGGTTTGAAGACGGTGAGCTTAATGTCTCTGCTAACTGTATTGATCGCCACCTCGCGACCAAAGGCGATCAAGCAGCAATTATTTGGGAAGGTGATGATCCTAATGATGATGCCACCCTAACCTACAATGAATTACATCAAGAAGTCTGTCAGTTTGCTAACGCCCTGAAGAGCCAAGGTGTACGTAAAGGTGACGTGGTATGTCTTTACATGCCAATGGTTGCAGAAGCGGCAATTGCAATGCTCGCTTGTACCCGTATTGGCGCGGTGCACACTATCGTCTTTGGTGGTTTCTCTCCAGAAGCCTTGGCTGGACGTATTATCGATTCAAATGCAAAAGTGGTTGTTACTGCTGATGAAGGCGTACGTGGTGGTCGTGCCGTTCCCCTTAAGAAAAATGTCGATGACGCGCTAGTCAACCCTGAAGTAACGACAGTTGAAAAAGTGGTTGTCTTTAAACGTACAGGCGGTGAAGTTGCTTGGAATGATGAGCGCGATGTATGGTGGCATGAAGCAACAGCTGTGGCTTCAGCTCACTGTGCTCCTGAGCCAATGAACGCTGAAGATCCTCTATTTATTCTTTACACGTCAGGCTCAACGGGTAAGCCTAAAGGTGTACTTCACACCACAGGTGGCTATCTGGTATACGCCACGATGACGTTTAAATATGTATTTGATTACCAAGAAGGTGATGTGTACTGGTGTACCGCAGATGTCGGTTGGATCACAGGTCACAGCTACTTGGTATACGGACCACTTGCTAATGGCGCAACCACGGTATTATTTGAAGGTGTACCAACCTACCCATCAACCAGTCGCATGAGTGAAGTGGTGGATAAGCACCAAGTCAGCATTTTATACACAGCACCTACCGCTATTCGTGCTCTGATGGCGAAAGGTGATGAAGCAATTCAAGGTACTAACCGTTCATCATTGCGTATCATGGGCTCTGTCGGCGAACCCATTAACCCTGAAGCATGGGAATGGTATCACCGCACAATTGGCGACAAACGTTGCCCAATCGTGGATACATGGTGGCAAACAGAAACAGGCGGGATCTTAATTACGCCACTACCGGGTGCAACCGCACTAAAACCAGGCTCTGCAACACGTCCATTCTTTGGTGTACAACCAGCACTGGTTGATAACGTCGGTAATATCCTTGAAGGCGCCACTGACGGTAACTTAGTCATGACCGATTCATGGCCTGGTCAAATGCGTACGCTTTGGGGCGATCACGAACGTTTTGAGCAAACCTATTTCTCTACCTTTAAGGGGATGTACTTCACCGGTGACGGTGCGCGCCGTGATGAAGACGGTTATTACTGGATCACAGGTCGTGTCGATGACGTGTTAAATATTTCAGGTCACCGCATGGGGACGGCTGAAATTGAATCTGCACTCGTTGCTTTCGATAAGATTGCAGAAGCGGCAATTGTGGGTGTACCACATGAGATAAAAGGCCAAGCAATTTACGCTTACATCACCCTAAACGATGGTGAAATTCCAAGTGCAGAGCTGCATAAAGAAGTGAAAAACTGGGTACGTAAGGAAATCGGTCCTATCGCCACACCAGACTTCTTACATTGGACGGACGCATTACCAAAAACACGTTCAGGTAAGATCATGCGCCGAATTCTTCGTAAGATAGCAACTGGAGATACCTCAACCTTAGGTGATACTTCAACCCTTGCTGATCCAACAGTCGTTGATCGACTTATTGAAGAAAAACAAAAAGTGATGTAATCCAACTTTTTTATCAATATACAAAGGCCGCTCAATTGCGGTCTTTTTTATTTTCTCGCCATCATTATCTTCATTCAATTCAGCTAAATACCAGCATTCTCAGCCTAAAATACGCCACTTTGATCGCAATGCTGAATAAATCAACAGCTTGATTGTTGATTTATTCGTCAAATATTATCTACTGAACTTTACCGTTTTTCATCTTGTGGGAATGGTTCGAATTTAGTCATAATTATTACTAAATTCTTACACTTAGTAGAGTGAACTTGTCGTAAGATAAAACCTCTAATAGTAACGACACTCCTCACTAAGGCTTACACGTGTTCGCACAAAAAAGTGGTGATTAGACCAGTATTTTGCTGCGATTTGCGGTGAATTCACTATAATTGCTCAACAATGAACGTTTAGCAGTAAAAAAACGGACACACGGAAACAAAATTGCATAAGTCTGCAAGTTGTTAGAGTTTAACCTCATAAACAAGTGAAAATACGTCAAGATGTCGACCGTTAAACGAATTTTATTAATAAATGGACCTAACCTTAACTTATTAGGTCTACGAGAGCCGGGCCATTATGGCCATCAAACATTAACTCAAGTGGTTGATGGGCTTACTGCTAAAGCTACCCAATTAGGTGTGGCATTAGAACATATTCAATCCAACGCGGAACATGTGTTAATTGATGCAATCCATCAAGCTTATGGCAAGGTCGATTTCATCATTATCAATCCTGCAGCTTTTACTCATACGAGTGTAGCCCTTCGTGATGCCTTACTCGGCGTCGCCATTCCGTTTATTGAAGTGCATTTATCTAATGTCCACGCTCGTGAACCTTTCCGTCATCATTCTTACTTATCCGATAAAGCAGTAGGCGTGATTTGTGGCTTAGGCCCTGACGGCTATGAATTCGCCCTGAATGCAGCGGTACGTCGTCTGCATGCAGATAGCTAACTGAACAATATAAAAAGAGAAATATAAATGGATATTCGTAAAATCAAGAAGCTAATTGAGCTTGTAGAAGAATCAGGCATCGCTGAGCTAGAAATCTCTGAAGGTGAAGAATCAGTACGCATCAGCCGTAGCGTTCCAGCAACAGCAATGCCACAACAATACATGGCAGCGCCAATGGCACAACATCCTATGCCAACTGCACCTGTAGAAGCGCCAGCACCTGTAGCTGCAACTGTAGCTGCAACTGAAGCACCAGCACCTGTTGCATCAGGTCACTCTGTGCTTTCACCTATGGTTGGTACTTTCTACCGCTCTCCAAGCCCTGAAGCAAAATCATTTGTTGAAGTTGGTCAATCGGTGAATATCGGCGACACACTATGTATCGTTGAAGCGATGAAAATGATGAACCAAATCCAAGCTGACAAAGCCGGTAAAGTTGTCGCTATTCTTGCAGAAGACGGCGATGCGATTGAATTCGATCAGCCTCTTATCATCATCGAGTAATCGAGGCTCTGGCTATGTTAGATAAATTAGTAATTGCAAACCGAGGTGAAATTGCACTTCGTATCTTGCGCGCTTGTAAAGAGCTAGGGATTAAAACGGTTGCGGTTCACTCAACCGCTGACCGCGATCTTAAGCACGTTCTACTTGCTGACGAGTCAGTATGTATTGGTCCTGCACGCGGTATCGATAGTTACTTAAATATTCCTCGTATTATCAGTGCAGCTGAAATTACAGGGGCAGTCGCTATCCACCCAGGCTACGGTTTCCTTTCTGAAAATGCTGACTTCGCAGAACAAGTTGAGCGTTCAGGCTTTATTTTCGTAGGTCCAAAAGCTGACACTATTCGTCTAATGGGCGATAAAGTTTCTGCTATTACGGCAATGAAAAAAGCTGGTGTACCTTGTGTACCTGGCTCTGACGGCCCACTTGATGACGATGAAGCAAAGAACAAATCTTTTGCTAAACGTATCGGTTATCCTGTGATCATCAAAGCATCTGGTGGCGGCGGTGGTCGTGGTATGCGTGTTGTTCGTTCAGAAAATGAATTGACTGAAGCGATCGCAATGACCCGTGCTGAAGCAAAATCTTGTTTCAATAACGACATGGTTTACATGGAGAAATACCTTGAAAACCCACGTCACATTGAAGTTCAAGTCTTAGCTGATGGTCAAGGTGGCGCGATTCACTTAGGTGAGCGTGACTGTTCGATGCAGCGTCGTCACCAGAAAGTGGTTGAAGAAGCACCAGCACCGGGCATTACCGAAGAAATGCGTAAGTACATCGGTGAGCGTTGTACACGTGCATGTTTAGAGATCAATTACCGTGGCGCAGGTACATTCGAATTCCTTTACGAAAACGGTGAGTTCTACTTCATTGAAATGAACACCCGTATTCAGGTTGAGCACCCAGTAACCGAAATGGTAACAGGCGTTGACTTGATCAAAGAGCAACTACGTATTGCAGCAGGTCAACCGCTGTCATTTAGCCAAAGTGATATTCAAATTCGTGGCCATGCTATCGAATGTCGTATTAATGCTGAAGATCCAGAGCGTTTCCTACCTTGTCCAGGTACTATCGAGCGTTTCCATGCGCCAGGTGGTATGGGTATCCGTTGGGAATCACACATCTATTCAGGTTACACAGTACCGCCTTACTACGATTCAATGATCGGTAAGTTAATTGCGTACGGTGAAAATCGTGATGTAGCTATTTCTCGTATGCGTAATGCATTGAGCGAAATGATCATCGACGGCATTAAAACCAACGTTCCGCTTCAGCAAGATATTATGGCTGACGAGAACTTCCAAAAAGGTGGTGCAAACATCCACTACCTTGAGAAGAAACTCGGTCTGCAATAAGCGCACTTGCTTGACGATAAAAGGCTACCTTAGGGTAGTCTTTTTTGTTTATACACAATCTCAATTCACCTCGATTGATCGGTTCACATGGCATAACACAGTATCTTTTGCCACAATAGCCCACCTTTTTGACCAACCCTACTAGTTACTACACTGTATTTAGTAGGAAAACACTTGATAACAACTGGAGATACAGCATGAAAACGCTCTCAGCACGCTATCGCCAAGCCCATAAAGAGGCACTTTGGGCGATAGGACTAGCGTTAGCTTATTTTCTTTGGTGGTACCTATCCGCCTACGGCTTAGCGCCCGCCATCGGTGATCTAAGCATGCCAACCCTATATTTTGGCTTTCCACTCTGGTTCTTGATGTCATGCATTGTCGGCCCGATCATTTTTACCGTTATGTGCGGTGTCATGGTCAAAGTCGTCTACCGAGATCTTCCTTTAGATATTAACCACGAAGACCCCCATGAATAGCCAACTCATTATTCCTATCGTACTGTACCTTGCCGCAGTCTTTGCGATGGCACTTTATACCCGACGCTTTCAAAGCAAAGGAAACTTTCTTACCGAGTACCTAGTCGGTGGCCGTAGCATGGGCGGTTTTGTTCTTGCGATGACCCTTGCAGCCACTTACGCCAGCGCCAGCACCTTTATTGGTGGCCCAGGGGCTGCCTATAAAATGGGCTTAGGTTGGGTATTACTTGCGATGATCCAGTTACCCGCAGCATGGCTGACCCTTGGTGTACTCGGTAAGAAATTTGCCATCGAAGCGAGACGTCATAACGCATTAACCCTTAATGACATCCTTTATGCTCGCTATAAAAACCGTGGTGTCGTCATTTTTGCTTCACTGTCATTACTGATCGCCTTCTTTGGCACCATGGTCGTACAGTTTGTCGGTGGTGCGCGTCTGCTCCAAACCGTAACAGGCCTATCGTATATGCATGGCTTAATGATCTTTGCGATCACCGTAGGCCTATACACTACAATTGGTGGCTTTCGTGCTGTTGTGATGACTGATACCTTACAGGGCTTGATGATGATCATCGGTACCATTGCGTTACTGATTGGGATCGTGCATGCGGGCGGGAGTATCGGCGCATTAGTCACCAAACTTCACGATATTGATCCGGCGTTAATTACCCCTTACGGTCCAAATCACTTCCTGAGCCAGCCCTTTATGTTGAGTTTTTGGATTTTGGTCTGTTTTGGTGTTATCGGTCTGCCACATGCTGCGGTACGTTGTATGTCTTATAAAGACAGTAATTCACTGCATAAAGGCATGGTACTCAGTACTATCATGGTTGCGCTACTGATGTTTGGGATGCACTTAGCAGGCGCGTTAGGGCGTGCTATCGTGCCTGATATCGCCAGCCCCGATCAGATCATGCCAACCCTTATGGTAACCGTATTACCGCCTGTTGTAGCAGGTGTGTTCTTGGCAGGCCCAATGGCGGCCATTATGTCGACTATCGACTCACAACTCATTCAAGCTTCAGCAACACTGCTCAAAGATTTATATATCAACTATATCAATCCAAGCATTGCCAATAATGAACACGCTGAAAAGCGCCTGCCTAAATTGTCACTATGGGTAACAGGGATTTTCTCAGGTTTAGTGTTTATCGCTGCGATGAATCCGCCCGACATGATCATTTGGCTTAACTTATTAGCCTTTGGTAGCTTACAAGCCGTATTTTTATGGCCTCTTGTACTCGGCTTATATTGGAAAAAAGCTTCTGCAACTGGTGCTTTTGCTTCCATGATTGTTGGTTTGAGTAGCTACATTATTTTGTCATTTAGTAAGCCCGATATGAATGGCGTTCATGCGATTGTGCCAACACTTTTATTAGGTTTGATCGCCTTTGTCATTGGTAGCTATGCAAAACCAACAAAAGTAGAAACACCGCAATTAAGCGACTAAAATCGGCTATATCACGCTAAATAATCAACTACATTAAAGATAGTACCAGTCGGTACTATCTTTTTTTTATCTCTAGAATGGCATCTGATAATGGGGATTGGTGAAATTTCATGCTAGACTTCGCCCCCTATGTTCAAGTAGTCACAAAATAAGCGAATAAACCATGCCTTGGATTCAAATTAAACTGAACGCAACTGCAGAGAGCGCAGAAGCAATTGGCGACATGCTAATGGAAGAGACTGGTGCTCTGTCTGTCACCTTCCTAGACGCACAAGACACGCCAGTTTTCGAGCCTATGCCAGGTGAAACCCGCCTATGGGGTGATACCGATGTAATTGGTTTGTATGATGCTGAAGCCGACATGGATTTCGTGCTGAACATGCTTAAAAACAGCCCATTAATTGCTGATGATTTTGCTTATAAAATCGAGCAGTTAGAGGATAAAGACTGGGAACGTGAGTGGATGGACAACTTCCACCCAATGCGTTTCGGTCGTCGCCTATGGATCTGCCCAAGCTGGCGTGAAGCGCCAGAACCAGATGCGGTAAACGTACTATTAGATCCCGGTCTAGCATTTGGTACAGGTACTCACCCAACGACATCACTTTGTCTTGAGTGGTTAGACAGCCAAGACCTAACGGGTAAAACAGTTATCGATTTTGGTTGTGGTTCAGGCATCTTAGCTATCGCAGCACTAAAACTTGGCGCTGCAAAAGTTATTGGTATTGATATCGACCCACAAGCTATCTTAGCGTCACGTGATAACGCAGAGCGTAACGGTGTATCTGACAATCTAGAACTATACCTACCACAAGACCAGCCTCAAGGTATTCAAGCAGACGTTGTGGTTGCTAACATCCTTGCAGGTCCACTGCGTGAACTATCACCAGTGATCAAGAGCCTTGTTAAAGACGGTGGCGACTTAGCGATCTCAGGTGTACTAGAAAGCCAAGCGGCTGATGTGTCAACCTACTACGGTGATGAACTGGCTTTAGACCCAGTAATGGCACGTGAAGAGTGGTGTCGCATCTCGGGCCGTAAGGCATAATCACACTAAGTTTTGGGTGCTATTGCTGATTTTTATTTATAAATTTAATCGGTCAATTGATTGAAAATCATACGATTTTGGCAAACAAAATCATCATGCTCAATTATTGGCCTTTTCAGCAGAGCAAAAAATGCGTAAAATGCGCGCCCTTACTGGCACAGTCAGGTAGAGACATTTTGCAAATCGGTCCTTATCAACTTAAAAACCAGCTGATAGTCGCGCCTATGGCGGGTGTGACCGATCGGCCATTTCGTGAGTTATGCCTTCGCTACGGTGCAGGTATGGCTGTTAGCGAGATGATGTCGTCGAACCCAGATCTCTGGAAGACGTCTAAATCGCTCAATCGTATGGTTCACGAAGGTGAATCAGGTATTCGTTCGGTTCAGATAGCAGGGGCTGATCCAAAGTTGATGGCTGAAGCTGCACAGTTCAGTGTTGAAAACGGTGCGCAAATCATCGATATCAACATGGGATGCCCAGCAAAGAAAGTAAACAAACGATTAGCCGGTTCTGCACTACTGCAATATCCCAACCTTATCGAAGACATTCTTCGTACAGTGGTGGATGCGGTAGATGTTCCAGTTACGCTTAAAACCCGTACTGGTTGGGATCTGGAAAATAGAAACTGTGTCGACATAGCCAAACTCGCCGAACAATGCGGCATACAAGCCCTCGCCCTTCACGGACGTACCAGGGCATGTATGTACAAAGGTGAAGCGGAATATGACTACATTAGAGCGGTGAAACAAGCCATCTCGATCCCAGTTATCGCTAACGGTGATATCGATAGCCCGGAGAAAGCACGCTTTGTACTCGATTATACGGGTGCCGATGCTCTAATGATTGGCCGACCTGCACAAGGGAAGCCGTGGATTTTTAGAGAAATCCACCATTACTTAACAACTGGTGAACACCTCGCTGCCCCATCAATTGATGAGATCAGTGAAATCATGTTGGGACATGTTCAAGAACTCCACCAGTTCTACGGTGAATACCTAGGACTGCGCATTGCACGTAAACACGTGTCTTGGTACTTGAAGGAACATGCACCAGCCGGTGATTTCCGCCAGACCTTCAACGCACTCGAGGATGCTCAACAGCAACTTGATGCGCTGCAAGGCTACTTCGAAAACGTTGCATAAATACTAGAAGAGCTTACAGAATTATGTTCGAACAAAATCTGACTTCCGAAGCGTTAACAGTAACAACTGTAACTTCACAAGACCAAATCACACAGAAACCATTACGTGATTCAGTGAAGGCATCCCTTAAAAACTACCTTGCTCAATTAAATGGTCAGGAAGTCGACGATCTGTACGAGCTTGTGCTTGCAGAAGTTGAACAACCACTATTAGACACTATCATGCAGTACACTCGCGGTAACCAAACTCGCGCTGCAACCATGATGGGTATCAACCGTGGTACGCTACGTAAGAAGCTTAAAAAATACGGCATGAACTAATACATTTAGTTTAAGTTGTTGATAAAAAAGCCATCCCTGTATTTCAGGCATGGCTTTTTTATTGGTTGCTATTCGGTACTGTCATGCTAAATAAAACACAATAGCCCTATTTTAATGCAGTTTAAAACGCTGAATCGTCACCATCAGATCTTCCGAAATTTGATTGAGCTCTTCACTCGATGACGACATCTGATTGGATTCAGTCGACAATGATATCGAGCTATCATTCAAACTTGCCACATTTTGATTAATACTATTAACGGTTAAAGATTGCTGCTCTGTTGCGGCTGAGATCTGTTGATTCATCCCTTGTATCGCATGAACCTCTTCAACAATTAAATTCAGAGCTTCCCCTGCTGATTCAGAAATCTTTGACGCATTTTGTGCTTTTTCAGCCCCCTGATTCATGACACCAACCGCTTGCTCCGCACCTTGTTGTAATTTTTCAATAATAGTTTGAATTTCAATCGTCGACTCTTGTGTGCGCTGTGATAACGTGCGAACTTCATCAGCAACAACTGCAAAGCCTCGCCCAGCATCGCCTGCTCTTGCAGCTTCTATCGCAGCATTTAACGCTAATAAGTTAGTCTGCTCTGCAATACCACGTATCACTTCCAATACGGTATCGACATTGCGGCTATCTGTTGCAAGTTGGGTGATCACTTTACTAGCTTCACCAATATCTAATGCGAGCAATTGTGACTCTTCAATATTACGCTGAATAATCACTTTACTGGCTTCTGTTTGTTTCGCTGCTTTAATACTAAAATCAGTGGCATCAACGGTTCTGCCTGCAATTTCTTCAACCGCAGTAAGCATTTCCCCCATTGACCCTACGAGTTGATCGGTGTCTTCTTTTTGTTGGTTTAAATTACTATCCATCGATAACACTGACTGTGATAAACAACGCGAAGAGTTAGTCAGTTGTGAGCCTGCATCACTAATATTGTGGATAATGGTCTGAATAGAAATAACAAAACGATTAAAATGTTTCGCAAGTGCCGTTAATTCAGGCCCGCCTTCTTCTTTAAGGCGCTGAGTTAAGTCACCTTCACCTGTTGATAGATCGCGCATCGCAGCAACAGTTTTTTTAATTGGCAAAGTAATGCTACGAATAAAATACGCCATCAATAATGATAGTATTGCCAAAATAACAGCAACGTTCACAAACGATAGCCATTGGCTGGCTTGAATATCTTGGTTTAAGGCTTTGATATTCATTCCCGCGCCAATCATCCAGCCCCAAGGATGAAAATAATCGGCATAGCTCGTTTTTAAAATCAGTTGATTAGGATCTGACGATGACTTCCACATATAATCAACAAAACCACCGCCTTGCTTACCGACACTGTAAAGCTCTTCGACAAATCGTCGTCCATTACCGTCTTTTAATGACAGAATGTCAGTCCCCATCATTTCGTCAAAACGGGTCGCTATTTGATAGCCTTCTTTATTTCCCGCAAAAATATAATTTCCGCCATCAAAACGCATTGCGTTAATTGCGGCCAGTGCCTGTTTTTGCGCTTCTTCTTCGCTCAATGTGCCATTGGAGCTAAGTGCATGATAGTAATTAACAACTCCTACCGCCCCTTCTACTATCTGCTTAATACCTCTCTCATAATTAGCTCGCATATGTTGATTAGTTGAGGAAATATTTAATACAGCAATAGAAATAAGACCGATGGCAAATAACAGCCATATGATCCAAGCTTTGGTACTAATTGATGCATGTGTTAACGATAGATTCATAGAACCTCCCTATCCTACTTATTACGTTTAGTCATGAAATAGTTTCGCTATAACGACAAGATCAATTAGGCTCTAAGTATCTAAAGCAACACGTTAGGCGTGATTAACCAGAACTCAACCTTGCTAAATACTGTTACTATAATGCTTTCTCTCCAGATAATTTTTATAAATCCAACATATGCGTTACATATCATATAAAGACGCAATTGATAAAACGATTGATCTCTAAAAGTGAGCGGCAATAACAGATACAAAAAAGCTCCGCCGATGCGAAGCTTTTCTTAGTTAGAAAACAAGAAATATTCTATTGATGTTTTAGATCATGCAATGCACTCACCAATGCCTTGAGACCTATTTCTACTTTGCTACGAGAACAACCGACATTTAAACGAACATAACCTTGCCCTTCTTGTCCATAGGTATCACCGCGCATAATGGCGACTTTGTAATGACCAATTAAACGTTGTTGTAGGGCGTTCATATCCACGCTCAATGGCGTTAAATCAATCCACGCTAAATATGTCCCCTCCGGCACTTGATAATTCAACTCTGGAAAGGCCTGATTTAACTGCTCAGCGACATAACGGAGGTTAGCTTGAAGGTAGTCTTTTAAACTATCGAGCCATATTTCACCTTGGTTATAAGCGGCAATATGTCCTATTACGCCTAAAATCGACGGTGACGATAAGCCATGTGCCGCTTTTAACTGAGTAAGGTACCGTTCACGCACAGTTTGATCTGCAATAAACGCATATGCACCCGTTAATGCAGGAATATTAAATGACTTTGATCCTGAAGAAACCAACGCCCAATTATCATCTAATGCCACTTCAGGCCAAGGAATATAATCATTAAATGCCATATCCATATGGATATCATCGGAGATCACTTTCACCTGATATTGCAAACAGATCTGTGCCATACGGCTTAGCTCATCACGTGTCCATACTCGTCCGGTTGGATTTTGTGGGCTACATAGTAACAACACTTTACACTCTGGTTTTGCCGCTTGTGCTTCAAATTGTGCCCAATCAATCTCATAACTGCCACCAGCCGTTTTTAACAACGGGCTTGTTAGCATGAGACGATCATTAGCCGCTAACATATTACCAAACGCATCATAGGCTGGAGTATGAATGAGGACTCCTTCCCCCTGCTTTGTCCACTGCATCACTAATTGCGAAATGATGTAAATCACCGATGGACCATACACAATATGCTCGGGATTGATTGGACTATGATAGCGGCGTGAAAACCATCCTGTGATCGCAGATTTAAAATCATCATGATTCCATCGACTATAGCCAAATACACCGTGTGCTAATCGCTCAGATAACGCTTTCTCAATACATGGCGCAACGGCGAAATCCATATCAGAAATAGTAAACGGCAATAAATCCGCTTCGCCAAACCGATCTTCAACATAATCCCACTGGGTACAATAGGTACCATAACGGTTAACTGGGGTAGAGAAATCAAACATATCAACCTCTTGCAACAAGCAAAAACAGTTATCCAAAACAAAAAAGCGGAGCACTAGGCTCCGCAATCATATTATGCCGTCGTTGGCATTAAGCCCTGCATTTCATTTTTGACCATATGCACCTGAGGCCCAATCACGACTTGTAAGTTATAATCGTCAAGCTTAACGACCCCCAACGCACCGTTAGCTTTGAGTACGGCGTCATTCACTAAACTCATATCATTAACCGATAAACGTAAACGAGTAATACAGTTATCCAGTGACGTAATGTTTGCAGCACCACCCAGTGCTTCTAGAATAATATCTCCTTTGTAACCGTCGTTTTCTCACCCGTTTCCGCAAAGGCTAACTCATCTTTTACATCAGCCACTTCACGACCAGGGGTTTTTAAATTAAAGCGAGTGATCACAAAGCGGAATACGCTGTAATACATCACAAACCATACAGCAGCAACAAGAGGTACTAAGTACCATTTCGTTGCCGTACCTTGAAGTACACCGAAAATCAAAAAGTCGATAATATTGCCATCAGTATTACCAATCGTTACGCCTAATAGGTGCATCGCCATAAAACCAACACCCGTTAAAATAGCATGAACAAAGTACAGTGCTGGTGCTACGAACAGGAATAAGAACTCTAATGGCTCTGTGATACCACCAATCACACACGCAACCACACCTGATAACAATAACGCTTTTACCTTGCTGCGATTTTCAACGCGAGCACAGTGGTACATCGCAAGAGCAGCGCCAGGTAATCCACCAAGGAAAGCAGGCATTTTACCTTGCGACAAGAATGATGTTGCCGAGTTAGAGAAGCCGTTAGTTGTTGAGCAAGAAAGCTCTGCATAGAAAATATTTAATGCGCCACTTACCGTGTTACCACACACATCCATCGTGCCACCAGCTTCCGTAAAACGCACCAATGCAACAAGAATGTGGTGTAAGCCAAATGGCAATAACAAACGCTCACCGGTACCGAAAAGGAATGGACCAAATGGGCCTGAGTGAGAGATTAAGCTACCAATACCATTAATACCCATAGCAAAGTAAGGCCATACTAGCGGTACTAATAGGCCAACCACACCTAGCGTTAAGGTTGAGATGATCGGAACAAAACGCGCGCCACCAAAGAAAGCTAATGCATCAGGCATTTTGTAGGTATAGAAACGTGCATGCAGTTTCGCCACAATAATACCGACGATCACCGCGCCTAAAATGCCGGTATCAATCGACTCTATGCCCAAAACCGACTTCACACCGTAGGCTTTTTCTTCGGTCGCATTGCCTAATACGCCAGCCACTGTTAGGTAAAAATTAATCGATAAGTTAAGTGCTGCGTAACCAACAAAACCTGCAAATGCGGCAACGCCTTTTTCTTCACGAGCAAGGCCGAGTGGAATGGCTACGGCAAACATGATAGGTAAATAGATAAATGCGACCAAACCAACTTTGGTCATCCACATGAACAGCAATTGCAGTACGGTATTATCAAGAAAAGGCATACTTTCTTTTACTGCAGCACTTGATAACGAGCTACCAATACCCAGTAAAATACCGGAAAACGCTAAAAGTGCCACTGGCAACATAAACGTTTTACCTAAGCTTTGGAAAAACTCCCATAGCGTTGTTTTATTTGCAGATTTAGACATCATTGTCACCTAATCACTGTTTTATCTTCGTCAAAAACAAAGTGATAAAACGTTTTATCAACTTTTATCGGCATCGAGATCACGGAACATATCTCGCGCCATAACACATATTAAAAACTGTGATCCTGTTAATATTCAGATCATAGATATAACGTTTTATATTGATAGATAAATACAGGGTAATTAACTATCTAATGGCTAAATCAAGCAAAGTAAAGATCACCGATGTTGCCGACTATGCCGGCGTCTCCGTTTCCACTGTTTCTTTGGTACTTGGCAATAAAGGCCGTATATCAAAAGCGACAATTGATAAGGTCAATCAAGCAGTTGAAGCCTTAGGCTATGTTCGCAATAACGCCGCAGCGAATTTACGATCCAATCACTCAAATTTGATCGGCTGGATCTTAGCGGATATTACAGATCCCTTTTATACCGAAGTCACGGCAGGGTTAAGCGACGAGCTTGAACAACATGACCATATGTTATTTCTTGCCCAGTCCAACCATCAAGCAGACAAATTAATCCAATGTGTCCAATCGATGATCCAACAAGGTGTCGCAGGTATTGCGTTTAGCCCGGTAAGAGAAGCAACCAATCAAGTACTCGAAATGGCAAAAAAAGCCAATATTCCTGCGGTTTGCTTGGCCCGCTCCGCCGTGAATAATGAGGTCGATTATATTGGACCTGATAATCATCAAGCCGCAATCCTTGCAACTCAGCACTTAATCCAACAAGGTCATCGTCATATTGCGTATATTGGTGGAAGCAGTGACTCACTCACCCGTGCAGAGCGTATTGGCGGCTACGGCACGACATTAATGCAATATGGTTTACCGTTTAAAAATGAATGGATAATTGAAGCTCAGAATAACCAGTGCCAAGCCGCGGATCATGTTCAACAACTGCTAACTCAGCATCCTAAAATTACCGCGCTATTATGCCACCGACCCGCCATTGCATTAGGGGCGATGTATGGTATTCAACGGGTAGGGAAAAGTGTCGGAAAAGATAACTATATTGGTCAACAAATCGGCTTAATTGGGTTTGATGATACCCCTGAAGCGGCTTTAACTCAGCCAAGCCTAACTATGATCAGCTCTCCTACCCGACAAATGGGTCAACTTGCAGGACAACGCTTACTCGCAAAAATGAAAGCTCATAATGAAACGGCACAACAGTTTATTTTACCACCACAATTAATTGAGCGAGGTTCAGCATAGAGATACCAAACAGCGACAAACAAAAAAGCTCCACCGAAGTGAAGCTTTTAGATAATCACGATAACTTAAAATTATAAGTAATCACAAAGATAAGCAGTAGTAACCAATACTTTCACATTAAATGAACTGTCACCAGGAACTTCAAAGTTATCGCCTGCGTTGTAAGTTTCCCAGTCAACATGGCCAGGTAGTTTTACAGTTAATGCACCTTTAACCACAGTCATACGTTCAGGCGCTACAGTACCAAAGGTATATTCGCCAGGTGCCATCACGCCAACACTGACATGATCGCCCGAAGATTCAAAGCCAATTGATTTTACTTGGCTATCAAAATATTCATTTACTTTTAACATCGATTTTCCTTATCTTTAATTCGTATTAGCAATACGCTATTGACTGAAAATTATCACAAAATTTCACAATGCCCTAATGAAATATAATGATGCTAATCACGATATTCATGACATGAATTTAACTTGGTTCATGATAAAAAAACGCTACACTAGTCTTCGAAATTTTATCGAGGGATCTCAGATGTTAAATAAGCATGTTTTAGCGGTACTACTGATCGCTTCGTTACCATTAGTTGGTTGTAGCAGTAGCGATAAACAAAATATTAAAGATGGCTTCACTGAGATTGGTCACGCAACCCGTGATGCAACCAAAGCAACGGGACACTTTTTCCGTGATACCACAAAAGATGCGATCCAAAATGCAAAAGAAGCCACCAGCGATTAATTTACACGTTCTATTTCTTGTGCCTTGAACAACATGACTTGGTGCCACCGATAGGATCTGGCGTGTCACAACTATCGTTCAAGGCCTCAAGGATTGAGCAATGACTCGCATCATCATCCACATGTCCACAACACGCATCATTGATCTTTTTCAACGCGCGTCGAATACGCGTGAGTTCCTTTATTTTCATGTCCACTTCATCAAGCTTCGCTTGGGTGATCGCTTTTACTTCCGCACAACTATGTTGACTTGCTTCCAGTCGGATATCTAATAGCTCACGAATTTCTTCCAAACTTAAACCAATAGCTTTAGCCCGTAAGATAAATTTAACTCGCGATAGATTATCCTCACTATATAAACGATAACCACTGTCGCTTCGGCCTGCTGGCTGGAGCAAATGATTTTTTTCGTAAAACCGTAATGTATCGCTACTGACCTGACATAACTTTGCTAATTGACCAATTAAATACATCGCCATCTTGCTTATTTCTCCTAAAGACAACCCAGAAGCAAACGTTTGCGTAATATTCCTATTCATGTAAAATAATGGTCACATTACGCACGAATGACCATTACTGATAAATCACTATTGTCATCACCTACGCTTTGTTGATGTGATGAGAATCAGGATATTTCCCAAAACCAATTCACACCAAATGGGCTTGGTCTTGGGAAATATTCTATTCACCGTGTAATTAAAAGAGATAGTAGCCATGGAAAACGCTCGTCCTATTCGCCGTGCACTGATCAGCGTATCAGACAAAACAGGTATTGTGGAATTCGCACAGGCTCTTGCCAATCGCGGCGTAGAAATCTTATCGACTGGCGGTACCGCTCGTTTACTTGCCGAGAAAAACATTCAAGTCACTGAAGTTTCTGATTACACCGGTTTCCCAGAAATGATGGATGGTCGTGTAAAAACCCTTCACCCAAAAGTTCACGGTGGCGTACTAGGCCGTCGTGGTACTGACGACGAAGTAATGGAAAAGCACGGCATTAACCCTATCGATATGGTTGTTGTTAACCTTTACCCTTTCGCTGAAACTGTTGCCAAAGCCGGTTGTACGCTAGCCGATGCAGTTGAGAACATCGATATCGGTGGACCAACAATGGTACGCTCTGCTGCGAAAAATCATAAAGATGTAGCGATTGTCGTTAATGCGCACGATTACGACCGTGTACTAACAGAAATTAGCACGAACAATGGCTCACTAACTCAGGCAACACGTTTCGATTTAGCTATCTCGGCTTTTGAACATACTGCAGCTTACGACGGCATGATCGCCAACTACTTCGGTACTATGGTGCCATCTTACGGCGACAACAAAGAAGGTGATGAAGAATCGAAGTTCCCACGCACTTTCAATCAGCAGTTCGAGAAAAAACAAGACATGCGCTACGGTGAAAACAGCCACCAAGCAGCAGCATTCTATGTTGAAGCAAACCCACAAGAAGCTTCTGTCGCAACGGCAACACAACTTCAAGGTAAGGCGCTATCATACAACAACATCGCAGATACTGATGCTGCACTTGAGTGTGTGAAAGAATTCGATTTACCTGCTTGTGTGATTGTAAAGCATGCTAACCCATGTGGCGTAGCACTCGGTGACAATTTACTTGAAGCCTACGATCGCGCTTACAAAACTGACCCAACCTCAGCATTTGGCGGCATTATTGCGTTCAACGGTGAATTAGATGCAGCAACCGCACAAGCGATTGTTGATCGTCAATTTGTCGAAGTTATTATCGCGCCGAAAGTATCAGCAGAAGCGACAGCCGTTATAGCGACCAAGAAAAACTTACGTCTACTTGAGTGTGGCGAATGGACAACCAAAACCACTGGCTTTGACGTTAAACGTGTAAATGGTGGTTTATTGGTTCAAGACCGTGACCAAGGCATGGTATCACTAAGCGATTTAACCGTAGTTACCAAGCGTCAACCAACAGATGAAGAGCTACGTGATGCGCTATTCTGCTGGAAAGTAGCAAAATACGTGAAATCAAACGCGATTGTGTATGCAAAAGGCAATATGACTATCGGTGTCGGCGCTGGCCAAATGAGCCGCGTTTATTCTGCCAAAATTGCAGGTATTAAAGCTGCAGACGAAAACCTAGAAGTCGCGGGCAGCGTAATGGCATCAGATGCATTCTTCCCGTTCCGTGATGGTATTGATGCAGCAGCAGAAGCAGGCATTACTTGTGTTATCCAACCAGGTGGTTCAATGCGTGATGACGAAGTCATTGCTGCCGCTGACGAGCATGGCATGGCGATGGTATTTACCGGTATGCGCCACTTCCGCCACTAAGTTGTCATCACAAACTTAAGTGAATAAACAATAACGATTTAGTCTCTGCTCTTTTTTAAAGAGCAGAGATTTTTAAGTATTTAGCGCGAAGCAATAAGGATTAACGATGAAAGTACTGATCATTGGTAACGGCGGCCGTGAACACGCATTAGGCTGGAAAGTTGCACAAAACCCACAAGTAGAAACCGTATTTATTGCTCCTGGTAATGCCGGTACAGCACTTGAACCAAAACTGGAAAATGTTGAGATTGGTGTTGAAGACATCGCAGCATTAGTCGAATTTGCGCAAAATAATCAAATTGGTTTAACCATTGTCGGCCCAGAAGCGCCACTGGTTATTGGTGTGGTTGATGCCTTCCGCGCCGCTAAACTGCCCATCTTTGGTCCAACAGAAGCCGCAGCGCAACTTGAAGGTTCTAAAGCTTTCACTAAAGACTTCCTTGCTCGCCATAATATTCCAACGGCGGAATATCAAAACTTTACTGAAATCGAACCCGCTCTTGCTTACTTAAAGCAAAAAGGCGCACCGATTGTAGTAAAAGCGGATGGCTTAGCGGCAGGTAAAGGTGTGATTGTCGCAATGACAGAGCAAGAAGCCGAAGATGCCGTACGCGACATGCTCGCTGGCAATGCGTTTGGTGAAGCCGGTCACCGCGTAGTTATCGAAGAGTTCTTAGATGGTGAAGAAGCCAGTTTCATCGTAATGGTCGATGGTAAAAACGTCCTACCTATGGCCACCAGCCAAGATCATAAACGTGTCGGTAATGGCGATACTGGCCCTAACACGGGTGGCATGGGTGCTTATTCTCCTGCTCCTGTTGTTACGCAAGAGATCCATGACCGCGTGATGAAAGAAGTGATCTACCCAACGGTTGAAGGAATGGCTGCAGAAGGCGCACCTTACACAGGTTTCCTTTATGCAGGCTTGATGATCATGAGCGATGGTACACCTAAAGTGATCGAATATAACTGTCGTTTTGGTGATCCAGAAACCCAACCTATCATGCTACGTATGCAGTCGGATTTAGTTGAACTTTGTTTAGCAGCAATTGATGAAAAACTCGATACTGTAGAATCTAAGTGGGATCCTCGCGCTTCTATCGGTGTTGTTTTAGCAGCTGGCGGCTATCCTGCAAGCTACAACAAAGGAGATGTGATTTCAGGTTTACCACAACAAGAAATCGCAGGCGAAAAAGTCTTCCATGCAGGTGCTGCAAATAACAACGGTAATATCGTTACTAACGGTGGTCGTGTGTTATGCGCAACGGCGATGGGCGATACTGTCCTTGAAGCACAACAACGCGCTTATGCGCTGGCAAAACAAATTTCGTGGGATGGCATGTTCCATCGTGACGATATCGGTTATCGTGCTATTGCTCGTGAGCAACAATAAAACTCATTCCTCCTGAGTTAAAAAAACGCGCTTAATCAGCGCGTTTTTTATTGCCTTTTTAACAAGCATTTATTGCTTAGTATCAATCAATATCGGTGCTTGTAGACAAGCCTCACTCACCACATCCGGTAACAGCTTATTAATTGTTAACTTACCGTTTTTCTGCTTGCCAATTGCCGCCCAATATCCCGATGGGTCAAATACGGATAATACATTAGGATCATCAATAGCGATCGGTTGTTGAGTTTGACAAGAGATCAGCTGTTGTTGCTGCCTATAACCTTGCTCAAAATACTGTTTTGATTTTTTTAATCGTTCAACCTGATCGATTAAATATTCGCTGTGCTGTTTAAGCTCTGCTATCTCATTTGTCGTTAACGGTAAGATATGACCATCTTCTTTATAGCGTTGATAAACTGCAACGCCTTGGCTATCGAAGCGAAGTTGTAATTCAAAGGGAACTTGCTGCCCATCGATTAACCGATCACCTTGTTGTAACAGCGTCTTAAGCTTACCAGACTGCCATTGATAATCACTTTGATAATCACCTTGCTTGGTATTATAAACACGCTCTCCTAGCCGTTCAGGAGCATTCTGGCGGGATAAATACCAATAGATATGTGTACCATCTGATTTTTGCTCAGCAACATTCACCTTAGTGATCGGTAATGCGGGGTTATCAGCAAGGTTTCCTGCAACACATCCAGAAAGAACGAGAGGAAGAAGAAAAGGAAAGAGAAATGAAATTTTAGACATAAAAAAACCGCCAGACGAATAATTCATTCTGGCGGTATCACAATTACTTCAATGCATCTTTTAGTGCTTTACCAGCAACAAACGCAGGAACGTTAGCTGCAGCAATTTGAATTTCAGCACCAGTTTGTGGGTTACGGCCAGTGCGAGCTGCACGATGGTTTACTTTAAATGTACCAAAGCCAATTAGTTGAACCTGGTCACCGTCTTTTAGCGCATCAGTAATGCCGTCAAGAGTAGATTCCAAAGCTGCTTTTGCTTGTGCTTTAGATAGATCCGCTTTTTCTGCGATCAGGTCAATCAGTTGGGTCTTGTTCATTAGGTTTCCCTTCTAAGGTTTTTTCGTAAGACGGGACAACTCTAATTCAAAAGAAGCCCGTGTGGCAAAGGTTTGTCTGCTTTATTCGACTCAGGTGCGGACTCTTTAACCACAATCTGAGCGCAAGTTCACAAAATGTTACTAAATACTGCATGAAAATAGTTGTATTTATTCTGTCTAGCCCCGATTAATATAGCGGATATTCGCTAATTTACTGATAGGTTGACATGGTACTCCTTACGATTTACATCTCCGTTGCGATTGGTGTTTCGTTTATTTGTTCCGTATTAGAAGCGGTGTTACTTAGTATTTCACCAAGTTATATCGCCACATTACGCCAACAGAATCACCCGGCGGCGGCAAAACTCACCGCGCTCAAAGATAATATTGATCGGCCTCTTGCCTCGATCTTGACCCTAAACACCATTGCTCACACCATCGGTGCTGCAACCGCAGGTGCACAAGCGACTATCGTATTTGGTAGTGAGTGGCTAGGTGTGTTCTCGGGCGTATTAACAATAGGTATTTTATTACTCTCTGAAATTGTGCCAAAAACCATTGGTGCAACTTACTGGCGTCAACTTGCACCATTCTCAGCGACTATGTTGCGTTGGATGGTATTGCTTTTGATCCCTCTAGTGTGGGTATCAGAGCAAATTACTCGTCGTTTATCACGCGGTCATGAGCAACCAAAATTACGTGATGAAATTTCAGCAATGGCATTACTAGCACACGAAACAGGTGAGTTAGGTGAAGGCGAGTCAAAAATCCTAACCAACTTACTGCAATTCCGTGATGTAAGCGTAACGAAAATTATGACGCCACGTCCGGTGCTATTTCGTGTTGATGCAGAGCAAACCATTAATGAATTCTTGTCTCAGCATAAAAATAGCCCGTTCTCTCGTCCATTGGTATATAGCGAGCAGAGTGACAACATTGTCGGTTTCGTTCACCGCCTAGAGCTATTTGCAGAAAGCCAAGCGGGTAAAGGGGGTCAAGAGCTCGGTGTATTAATGCGCCCACTACCCGTTATTATGAATAACGTTAGCGTACCTAAGGCTTTTGAACGCTTAATGCAGGAACGTTCACAGCTTATCTTAATCGTTGACGAATACGGCACAGTACAAGGTCTAGTGACCTTAGAAGATATTTTCGAAAGCCTGGTGGGTGAAGAAATTGTCGATGAAGCCGATAAAAATACTGACATGCAGCAACTGGCTTTCCAGCGTTGGGAAAAGTGGAAGAAAAAGCATGGTGTAATTCAAAATAATGATGAAGAGAAATAATCCTCCATCATGAAAAAAGGGACCTTTCGGTCCCTTTTTTATTATCTCTTTAAACTACTCAGTACATTAGTATTCTTTAGTCAGTACTTGGCGTTTTACTGTCAAACGCTGCGCAATTAATCCGATAACCAAAGTGATTACCGTAGGTAAAATCCAACCTGCGTAATAGTGATATAACGGTAGATTAACCTCTAGTACCTTATCCATCTGTGCTGGCATCGCTTCAAGAATATGCGTTGCATCAATACAGCCAAAAATCATCGCAACGGCTAAGGTTGCTAGTACCATCTTTTGTGATAATTGATGGCGTAACGGCGCAATAATCAGTAATGAAATCGCAATAGGGTGTAACGCAACAACCACAGGTAATGTCACTTTCAACAATTGCGATAAACCAACGTTAGCAATAACGCCTGATAGCACCATGATCACAATAACACTTTTACGATAAGTCACCGGTGTGAAAGTACGGCTATAAAACTCACTACCCGCAGTTGTCACCCCAATCGCCGTTGTTAAGCACGCCAAGACTAATACCGCACCTAATAACAAAGTACCAAACACACCAAAATGATAATTGGTGAAAGCAGTTAAGATCTCACCACCATTGGTGAAGTTTAACCCTAGCCCTTCACTTGTTACGCCAATATAAGCAAGAGACAAGTACACTAATGCCATTGCACTTGAATACATAAGCGCCGCAATTAACGTGTATTTTGCAATTGCTTTAGGCTCTTTAACGCCCATGCCTTCAATAGCACGGAAGATAACCCAGCCAAAACCAATCGATCCTAACGCATCCATCGTCATATAACCTTGGGTTAAACCTTCAGCCATCGCTCCATTAACATAAGCTCCCGTTGCTTCAGTGACATAACCTGAAGGATATAAAATAGCGACAACAGCCATCACACCTAAAATCGTTAGCAGTATTGGCGTTAACCATTTGCCTAAAGTGTCCACCAGCTTACCGGGATATAACGAGAACAAAATAGCGGCGATACAAAATGCTATAGAAAAAGGGATGAGACCAACATCACCCATGAAGGGAGCAAGACTAAATTGGTAAGCCACGGTGATCGTACGAGGAATAATAAAAGCAGGACCAATCACAATAAACAACATCACCCAAAAGCTAGTTGCTAAAGGTTTCGGTAATGCAGCGGTTAAGTTATCAGAGCCTCGAACCCAAGCGACAATCACCAGCGCAATCGCAGGTAAACCCACTCCAGTTAAAAGAAAGCCTGTCATGCCACTTAGAAAGTTATCACCAGCTTGATAGCCTAAGAATGGAGGGAAGATTAAGTTTCCCGCGCCTAAATACATGGCGAATGTCATAAAGCCTAATGCGGCAATATTGCGTGCACTTAACATAGTATTCCTTTGATTGTGACTTTCAGCTTGGAGGAAGCGAGATGGGAATATGTTTCAAAGGACCTATCAGCTTCTTCGCAAGCTGACAGTAATGTTTAAATATAAGTTGCCAGCTCTAAATACGTTTTAGAGAGAGCATGAGGAGTTGGCGTATATTACCGTCACACATCGCATATTGCGCAGTAATATTACGACCACAAAAACAGGTAGCGAATGTCATTGCTATAAATGTATGCATTGTACCTCCTCGTGAATAAACCATTATTGCCATAAACAATGTGCTACGGCGCTGTAATGTTATAAACGGCGAAGGGATTGAATTACAATAGCCAAAATAAAATAAGTGGAATGGTGCAAAGTTAAACCAACAAGCAGTGATATTCACTGGTTTTCAAATAAAAAACCAGAACTAAAAACTTCACAAGCCCAAAACATACTGAAACATAAACAATACAAATGATGAAATAACAGTCTTTTCTACGATATTTTGCTTATATAACGAAATATTTTTATGCTGAAAAACGCACTTTCACCGATACAAAAAAAGAGCCCTTAGGCTCTTTCTTTACTGTCATAGCGATATAGCTGTTAGAGCTCAATACCGATATTACTGACAGGCTCATCACGCAACTCTGCACGAAGATCTTTAATCAATTCAATATCACGTGTTTCAGCTTCTTTTAATGCACGGAAAATCGCCCACTGGGTATCCCATTCCGCACATACAGCTTCATTTTCTTTTTGATTATCGTTAGTGATCTCGATACCTGTTTGTGCGTACTCAAGATTAGCAACAGTTTCTGCCGATAAAGCACTTAGTTTGATCACTGTTTCCATCATAAGATCACGATCTAACATCGCATGAAGAAGATCAGCAAGTGCAACACACGCATCAATCGCAGGGCTTACCGCGTAGATATCAAACTCATCTTCGCTTGGCACCATATCTTCTAATTTTTCTAGCTGATTCTCGAAGTTAATTTTGGCGTTTTTAACGGTCAAAATCTCCCAGACGCTATCTAAGATCACTCGATATTTATAAGAATCAGCAAATCCTGTTTCTGCACAGAAAAATACATAATTTGGGTACATACGCTCACACAAAGACACCATAAATGTCAGGTGTTGCCACGGTTCTAATTTTTCTAAGCGTAACTGGATCGGATTTTTAAGCATGAGATAATCTACAGTAGTGATTTGAAGTGAAGTTTACTTGATAAACGAATAAGGCTAAAGGAAAAGCATGATCAAAGTTTCAGTAATATCAAAGCAACAACAACGCTATACCCAATTATTGGCACAGGCGCAGTTACCGGACCTTTGCTTAACCGATGATCCTTCGCAAGCAAGCATAATTCTAGCGGATCCTCCTTTGATCGCCAACCAACTCGAACAATTACCCAAACTAAAGTGGTTACAATCAACATTTGCAGGTATTGATGCCCTCATTAAACCTCATCTAAGACAAGATTATTTACTCACTAACGTTAAAGGATATTTTGGCCCTTTGATCAGTGAATATGTTATTGGTCAGTGCCTTAATTACTATCGTCACTTCCACCAATACGCACAGCAACAAACACAATCTTTATGGCAGCCAATCCCTTATCAATCTGTCAGTGGTAAAACCATGGTAATCATAGGTACAGGAAGCATCGGCTGTATACTCGCAAAAACGGCAAAAGCATTGAATTTCTCGGTCATTGGTGTCAACAGGCAAGGCTTATCAGCCTCTACTGATTTTACTCAAACGTATCCAATTACAGAATTGCAGCACGCACTCAGCAAGGCAGATGTGATTGTTTCTATTCTGCCATCAACAGAGCAGACGAATGATATCTATAACCAACAATGCTGGTCCCACTGTCGTAATGCACTTTTTTTCAATGTCGGTAGAGGTAATACTGTTGTTGAATCAGACTTAATTAATGCGCTTGATAATAAACAGCTCAACCATGCTTACCTTGATGTTTTCAAGCAAGAGCCACTTAACCAAGATCATCCTTTTTGGCACCATCCAAAAATCAGTATCACTCCACATATAGCGGCAGAAAGTTTTCCAGAACAAGTCATAGAGATATTCAAAACTAATTACCTCCGCTTTAAACAACATCAAGATCTAAATTATCTTATTGATTTTAAAAGTGGATATTAAAAGTGCAACTATATTTGAACGTACAAACAAGATGAAACAAGTTGATAACTTACGCGATCTTATTCACCACTGCGAGATCTGCAAAGATCACCTAGCACCTCGACCAGTAATTCAATTTAGCTCTAAAGCTAGGTTATTGCTTATTGGGCAGGCGCCCGGATTAAAAGTCCATCAAACAGGGATCCCATTCAATGATCCTAGCGGTGATCGTCTACGCCAATGGCTTGGGCTGGACAAAGATACCTTCTATAACCCAGAACACATTGCCATTATGCCGATGGGTTTATGTTATCCAGGAAAAGGGAAAACTGGTGATTTACCACCTCGCCCAGAGTGTGCACCAAAATGGCATCAGCCAGTACTTGATCTGATGCCTAATATCGGTATGACATTACTGATCGGACAATACGCACAAAACTATTATTTACAAGGTAAGCCGAAAACACTCACAGAAACCGTAAGGCAATGGCAACAATGGGCACCCCGCTACATTCCATTGCCTCACCCATCGCCTCGTAATGCCATTTGGCTTAAAAAGAACCCATGGTTTGAATCAGATGTCGTTCCTTATATTCGCCAATACGTCCACCAGCATTTAGCAATCAAAGACCAAGTTTAGAGATAAAAAAACCCACGCTATTGCGTGGGTTTCAGTTTTATCATATCAATTTGGCAAATTATTTATGATAAGGCTTCGATAATTCATGTACGGCTTCAACAAAGACACCAGCATTTTCAGGCGGAACATCCAAGTGAATACCATGACCTAAGTTAAAGACATGGCCTGTACCACCGTCACCAAATCCTTCAAGAATCGTTGCTACTTCTTGACGAATACGTTCAGGTTGCGCATACAGCATGGATGGATCCATATTACCTTGTAGTGCAACCTTATCACCGATGCGACGTTTCGCTTCTGCGATATCAATGGTCCAATCTAAGCCTACGCCATCACAGCCCGTCGCTGCAATTTGCTCAAGCCACATGCCACCATTTTTAGTAAACAGCGTAACAGGTACACGACGACCTTCATTTTCACGAATTAAGCCATCTACAATCTTATGCATGTAACGCAGCGAGAATTCGTTGTAATCACGTGGGGTTAATACACCACCCCAAGTATCAAACACCATCACAGCCTGTGCACCGGCTTTGATCTGTGCATTTAGATATTCAGTAACACTATCAGCTAACTTATCTAGCAATAGGTGTAGTGTTTGTGGCTCTGCATACATCATCTTCTTGATCTTAGTGAAAGCTTTAGAGCTACCACCTTCAACCATGTAAGTCGCCAATGTCCATGGGCTACCAGAGAAGCCAATCAACGGTACTTCACCTTGCAGATCATGACGAATTTGACGAACTGCATTCATTACGTATTGCAGCTCACCTTCAGGATCAGGTAAACCAATTTTATCTACGTCAGCTTTACAAGTAATAGGACGTTGGAATTTAGGGCCTTCGCCGGCTTCGAAGTATAAGCCAAGACCCATTGCATCAGGAATCGTCAAGATATCTGAGAACAAGATAGCAGCATCAAGCGGAAAACGCTTAAGTGGCTGCAATGTGACTTCACTTGCTAGCTCAGCGTTCTTACATAGCGACATAAAGTCACCTGCAACGCTACGTGTTTCACGGTATTCAGGGAGATAACGACCCGCTTGGCGCATCATCCACACCGGCGTGTAATCAACAGGCTGTTTTAACAACGCACGTAGGTAGCGGTCATTCTTTAATTCGCTCATTTGAGACTCCATGGGTAAATTCTGCATTTATTGTATCATTCATTACTCAGAACAAAATAGAACATATCTTATTCTATCAATAGGAAATAACGATACGATAACGCGTTAAACCTGATTGTTAATCATTACAGGGCTAGCTTGAAAAAGACAGCGTATGATCTATCAACCGACGTGCGATTGTCCCTTGTGGCGGTAACTGAGGTAAATGCTCCGCATCAGCCCAGATTGCGTCGGTTAACTCTTCATAATCAGGCTTAATATCACCACTGGCGTAATCAGCAGTAAATCCCATCATCAGATTAGAGGGAAATGCCCACGGCTGACTAGCAAAGTATTGAATATTCGCAACAGTAATGCCTGTTTCTTCCAATACTTCACGTGCAACACATTGCTCTAGTGTTTCACCAGTTTCAACAAAACCCGCAATCACGGTATACATACCTGTTTTATGTCTGGGATGCTGCGCGAGCAAAATTTTCTCATCTTTACGTACCGCGACAATAATACAAGGCGAAACACGTGGATAATCTATTGCCTTACAAGTTTGACACTGCATTGCCAATTGGTCTTCACACAACATTGCTTCATGACCACAGCGTCCGCAAAAGTGTTGTTGATAGAGCATATGAGATAATTGGATTGCTCGTCCGACAAGATTAAAAAGCCCTGAATCTTCATTTAATAATTCGCGCAAACTATAGAAAACGTCTGAATCGTCTAAAAACTTAGCTTCTCCCCAATAAACAGGTATCCCATTAAACGTACCTATTTGTCGAATATCACTCATCTTAGTCGCTAAATCAGACATTGCTCGCAATGGAAGCTTACTATTTTCAAGTAGTATTTTACCATTCAGGGTTTCGCAGCTATATGCCACATTCTCATTTTTTAACATTTTTATTACATTCTTCCTTGCAGATGCTATTAATTACTGGCAATCTAAAGTTGAAACCAAGTAGTTATCCGAACAACTAGCTCTCTTTGAAAAGAGAAAGATCATCGACTATCGATTTAACGATACCGACAAGATCATGAGGACGTGCTCATGCTTAGTAAATTCGAACAAGTCAAAAAAGAATGGGGCGGTCATAATGACGTCATTGACCAATGGCTGATGATGCGTCAACAACTGCTTATCGATTATTGTAAACTAGCAGGCTTAGCCCCGAAAGAAGAGGCTAACCGCCAACTTCCTACCGCCTCTCAATTATCGTTATTCAGTGAAGCTCTAGTTGATTATATTTCAGCGGGTCACTTCAAAATTTACGATAACGTAATGGAGCGCTGGCATCAAACAGGTTATTCACCCACCGAAGAAATTTCCACTCTTTACGCAAAAATCACTTTAACGACAGATCCATTATTGAACTTCAATGATAAATACAGCGAAGTTAAAAAAGACGATTTACTCGAAAATTTTGATGAAGACTTATCTCAAGTGGGTGAGCTAATGGAACTTCGCTTTGCCCTTGAAGATAAACTGATTGAGCTGATCAGCGACAGTCTATCTTGCCCTCCTGGCGCATAGCCTAGCCATTATAATATGTGGCAGTACACCGGCTGCCACTTCATTACACACTATCCGACACCTCTCTATTACTCTCCTTATATGAACCGTCCACCAGCCTGACATTTATTACAGACAATAAAAAAGGCACCCCGAAGGATGCCTTTTAGAATCAGTCACGTTGAGAATTAATTCTCGTCGTTAAGACCTGCATTCAATAGTGCCGCTAAGTCTTGAGAGGCTTGCTCTGCATCAACTTGTGGTGCTACTGGCTCAAGCTCAACATCACGCTGCTGTTGACGACGTTGGTGGTAAGAGAAACCTGTACCCGCTGGGATCAGACGACCCACGATTACGTTCTCTTTCAGACCACGTAGGTCATCACGCTTACCAGAAACAGCTGCTTCTGTTAGTACGCGCGTTGTTTCCTGGAACGATGCTGCTGAGATGAATGACTCAGTCGCAAGCGATGCTTTAGTGATACCTAGTAAGTCACGAGAGTAACTTGCAGGAGTCTTACCTTCAGCTTCAAGCTGACGGTTAGCAATCGTTACGCGAGAGAATTCAACTTGCTCGCCTTCTAGGAACTCAGAATCACCAGCAACAGTGATAGTTACCTTACGTAGCATCTGACGAATGATAGTCTCAATGTGCTTATCATTAATCTTAACGCCCTGTAGACGGTAAACTTCCTGAACTTCGTTAACGATGTATTCTGCAACTGCGTGTACACCACGTAGACGTAGAATATCGTGCGGAGTTTCTGGACCATCAGCGATTACGTCACCCTTCTCAACTTTTTCACCTTCGAAAACGTTAAGCTGGCGATGCTTCAGGATCATCTCTTCGTACGGCTGACCTTCACTTGGAGTGATGATCAAACGACGCTTACCTTTAGTTTCTTTACCGAACGATACTGTACCGGTAATTTCTGCCAAGATAGCTGGTTCTTTTGGCTTACGTGCTTCGAACAAGTCAGCAACGCGTGGTAGACCACCCGTGATATCCTTGTTACCGCCAGATTTTTGCGGAATACGTGCAAGCGTATCACCGATACCAACCATAGCGCCGTCGTCAAGCTGAACAATCGCCTTACCAGGTAGGAAGTATTGAGCTGGCATATCAGTACCAGGGATCATTACATCATTACCATCAGCATCAACAAGTTTGATAGCTGGACGCATATCTTTACCTGCTGCTGGACGAGCTGCAGCATCAGTAACTTCGCTTGAAGATAGACCTGTTAGGTCATCTGTTTGACGAGAAACTGTTACGCCGTCGATCATGTCAACGAACTGGATACGACCTGCCACTTCAGTGATGATTGGCATGGTGTGCGCTTCCCAGTTTGCTACTGTTTCACCAGCAACAACGTCTGCACCGTCACCTTTGCTTAAGATAGTACCGTAAGACAGTTTGTAGTTCTCTTTCGTACGGCCGAACTCATCAATGATGCTTAGTTCAGATGCACGAGAAGTAATTACAAGCTTGCCAGCATTGTTCGTTACGAACTTAGCATTGTGCAGCTTCATAGAACCTGTAGTTTTCACTACAACGCTATTGTCTGCTGCCGCTGCTGATGCCGCACCACCGATGTGGAACGTACGCATCGTAAGCTGTGTACCCGGTTCACCGATTGACTGAGCAGCAACAACACCCACTGCCTCACCAGAGTTAACCAAGTGACCACGAGCAAGGTCACGACCGTAACAAAACTTACAACAACCGAAGTCATTTTCACACGTTACAACTGAACGTACTTTAACTTGGTCTACAGAGTTTGCTTCTAGGATCTCACACCACTTCTCATCAAGAAGCGTATTACGTGGTGCTAGAACTTCTTCTGTACCCGGTTTTAGAACGTCTTCAGCAACAACACGACCAAGAACACGATCACCAAGTTGTTCTTTAACATCACCACCCTCGATTAGAGGCATCATGGTGATACCAGCGTAAGTACCACAGTCATCAGCTGTGATCACTACGTCTTGCGCTACGTCTACTAGACGACGCGTTAGGTAACCTGAGTTTGCTGTCTTAAGTGCGGTATCCGCAAGACCCTTACGAGCACCGTGAGTAGAGATAAAGTACTGTAGTACGTTTAGACCTTCACGGAAGTTCGCAGTGATCGGCGTTTCGATGATTGAGCCATCTGGCTTAGCCATCAGACCACGCATACCCGCCAACTGACGAATCTGTGCAGCAGAACCACGAGCACCAGAGTCGGCCATCATGTATACACTGTTGAACGATTTTTGCTGCTCTTCAACGCCGTCACGGTTAATAACAGTGTCAAAAGACAGGTTATCCATCATCGCTTTAGCAACTTGTTCGTTCGCTGTAGCCCAGATATCGATAACTTTGTTGTAACGTTCACCAGCAGTTACAAGACCTGACTGGAACTGTTCTTGAATTTCAGCAACTTCTGCTTCAGCTTCAGCGATCTTAGTGTATTTAGCCGCAGGTACAACCATATCGTCGATACCAACAGATACACCAGAAAGTGCAGCGTAAGCAAAACCTGTATACATAATTTGGTCAGCAAAGATAACAGTATCTTTCATGCCCAGCTTACGGTAACAAGTGTTAAGAAGCTTAGAGATTTGCTTCTTACCTAGTGCTTCAGTGTTTACAAGGCTAAATGGCAGACCTTTCGGTACGATAGGCCATAGCATTGCACGACCAACAGTAGTATCAACAAGTTGAGTATTCTCAACAAAGTTACCCTGCTCGTCTTTCACGTATTCTGTAATACGTACTTTAACGCGAGCGTGAAGCTCAGCCATCTTAGTACGGTATGCTTTCTCAGCTTCAGCTGGTCCAGCAAGGTACATGCCTTCACCTTTCGCGTTGATTTTCTCACGCGTCATGTAGTAAAGACCCAATACAACGTCCTGAGAAGGTACGATGATCGGATCACCAGATGCTGGTGAAAGGATGTTGTTTGTTGACATCATTAGAGCACGTGCTTCTAGCTGTGCTTCTAGCGTCAACGGCAAGTGAACCGCCATCTGGTCACCATCGAAGTCGGCGTTGTATGCCGCACACACAAGTGGGTGAAGCTGAATCGCTTTACCTTCGATTAGGATTGGTTCAAACGCCTGAATACCTAGACGGTGCAGTGTTGGTGCACGGTTAAGCATTACTGGGTGTTCACGAATAACTTCGTCTAGGATATCCCAAACTACTGCTTCTTCGCGCTCAACCATCTTCTTAGCAGCTTTGATTGTCGTAGCAAGACCACGAGTCTCTAACTTACCGTAGATGAATGGCTTAAATAGCTCTAGTGCCATCTTCTTAGGAAGACCACACTGATGCAGACGTAGGTATGGGCCTACTGTGATAACAGAACGACCTGAGTAGTCTACACGCTTACCAAGAAGGTTCTGACGGAAACGACCTTGTTTACCCTTGATCATATCAGCAAGAGATTTCAGAGGACGCTTGTTAGAGCCAGTGATAGCGCGGCCACGACGACCGTTATCTAGCAATGCATCAACAGATTCCTGAAGCATACGCTTTTCGTTACGTACGATGATATCAGGAGCAGCCAGGTCTAAAAGACGCTTCAGACGGTTGTTACGGTTAATAACACGACGGTATAGATCATTCAGATCTGAAGTCGCGAAACGGCCGCCGTCTAGTGGTACCAAAGGACGTAGATCCGGTGGTAAAACTGGCAGTACAGACAGGATCATCCACTCTGGGTTGTTACCTGACTGTAGGAAAGCTTCAACTAGCTTAAGACGCTTAGTTAGCTTCTTACGCTTAGTTTCAGAGTTAGTTTCTTCTAACTCTTCACGCATATTTTCGATTTCAGCATTTAGGTCCATGTTGCCTAAAAGTGCTTTAACCGCTTCTGCGCCCATCTTAGCGTCGAACTCGTCGCCCCACTCTTCAAGTGCATCCAAGTACTGCTCTTCAGAAAGCAGCTGGCTACGCTCAAGGTTGGTCATACCAGGTTCAATAACTACGTATGATTCAAAGTAAAGTACACGCTCGATATCACGTAGAGGCATGTCCATTAACAAACCGATACGAGATGGCAGTGACTTTAAGAACCAGATGTGGGCAACAGGTGAAGCAAGCTCAATGTGACCCATACGCTCACGGCGTACTTTAGTCTGAGTAACTTCAACACCACATTTTTCACAGATCACACCACGGTGCTTCAGGCGCTTGTACTTGCCACAAAGACACTCGTAGTCTTTTACTGGGCCAAAGATACGTGCACAGAAAAGACCGTCACGCTCAGGCTTGAAGGTACGATAGTTGATTGTTTCTGGCTTTTTAACTTCACCAAAAGACCATGAACGGATCATGTCAGGTGAAGCTAGACCGATTTTGATTGCATCAAATTCTTCGGTCTTATGTTGTGCTTTCAGAAACTTAAGTAAGTCTTTCACATTCGGCTCCTGTGAGGAGTTGACCCATAAAGGCGCCAGTCTACTGGCGCCTTCATATTTATACCGGAGTAACTAATAAGTATAGGTGACTAACCCAGTCTTATTCGTCTTCCAGCTCGATGTTAATACCCAACGAGCGGATTTCTTTCAACAATACGTTGAATGATTCCGGCATACCTGGTTCCATACGATGATCACCGTCAACGATGTTTTTATACATCTTCGTACGGCCGTTAACGTCATCTGACTTAACGGTTAGCATTTCTTGAAGGGTATATGCTGCGCCGTATGCTTCAAGCGCCCATACTTCCATCTCACCAAAACGCTGACCACCGAACTGAGCTTTACCACCCAGCGGCTGCTGAGTAACAAGGCTGTAAGAACCGGTAGAACGGGCGTGCATCTTGTCATCAACCAAGTGGTTCAGTTTAAGCATGTACATGTAACCAACAGTTACAGGACGCTCAAATGCATCACCAGTACGGCCATCAAACAACGTTAGCTGACCTGATTCAGGTAGATCACCCAGTTTTAGCAACTCTTTAATTGATGACTCAGGTGCGCCGTCAAATACAGGTGTTGCAATAGGTAGACCTTTACGAAGGTTTTGTACAAGAGTACGCACTTCCTGATCAGTAAGAGCTTCGATATCAACTTTCTGGCGAGTATCACCTAGGTTGTATACGCGTTGTAGGAAGTTACGGAACTTGTGTAACTCCTGCTGCTCTTTAAGCATATCGTTAAGTTTGTCACCGATACCTTTCGCCGCAAGACCTAAGTGAGTCTCAAGGATCTGACCGATGTTCATACGAGACGGTACACCCAGTGGGTTCAGAACGATATCAACCGTTTGACCTTTCTCATCGTAAGGCATGTCTTCAACAGGGTTAATCTTAGAGATAACACCCTTGTTACCGTGACGACCCGCCATCTTATCACCCGGTTGGATGCGACGACGTACAGCTAGGTATACTTTAACAATCTTAAGTACGCCAGGTGCTAGGTCATCACCTTGAGTGATCTTACGACGCTTAGTTTCAAACTTCTTATCGAACTCAGCTTTCAGTTCATCATACTGCTCTGCAAGCTGTTCCAACTGGTTTTGTAAAGCTTCGTCATCAAGCGTAACAGCGAATAGTGCATCGCGGTTCATTGAAGCAATCTTGTCTTCGCCGTAACCCGCAGATAGTAGAAGCGTACGAACACGAGCAAGAAGACCACCCTCAAGGATCTGGAATTCTTCTGTGATGTCTTTCTTCGCTTCTTTCAGCTGCATCTCTTCAATTTCAAGAGCACGCTTGTCTTTCTCAACGCCATCACGAGTGAATACTTGTACATCAATGATCGTACCAGTAACGCTACCAGGAACACGTAGAGATGAATCTTTAACATCAGATGCTTTCTCACCGAAGATAGCTCGTAGAAGCTTCTCTTCTGGTGTTAGTTGTGTTTCACCCTTAGGTGTCACTTTACCAACTAGGATGTCACCACCCTTCACTTCAGCACCGATGTAAACGATACCTGACTCGTCCAACTTAGAAAGCGCAGCTTCACCCACATTAGGGATATCAGCAGTGATTTCTTCAGAACCCAGCTTCGTATCACGCGCCACACAAGAAAGCTCTTGAATGTGGATTGTTGTGAAACGATCTTCCTGAACTACACGCTCAGAAACTAAGATGGAATCCTCGAAGTTGTAACCGTTCCAAGGCATGAACGCGATACGCATGTTTTGACCAAGCGCTAGCTCACCAAGGTCTGTTGAAGGACCATCAGCAAGAACATCACCGCGTGATACTGGCTCGCCAGGTAGCACGGTTGGACGCTGGTTAATACATGTATTCTGGTTAGAACGCGTGTACTTAGTTAGGTTGTAGATATCGATACCTGCTTCACCAGGGATCAACTCGTCGTCGTTAACTTTGATAACGATACGAGATGCATCTACAGACTGAACTGTACCACCACGTTTAGCTACAGCTGTAACACCAGAATCAACACCGATTTGACGCTCAATACCAGTACCTACTAGCGGCTTATCAGCACGGATAGTTGGAACTGCCTGACGTTGCATGTTCGCACCCATTAGGGCACGGTTAGCATCATCGTGTTCTAGGAACGGGATCAGAGATGCCGCCACAGATACAACCTGGTTGGTTGCAACGTCCATGTATTGAACATGGTCACGTGGGTGCAGACCTGAATCACCTTTCTGACGAGCAGTGATCAATTCGTCAGCAAATGAACCGTCTTCGTTAAGCGCGGCGTTAGCCTGTGCAATAACGTATAGACCTTCTTCGATTGCTGATAGGTATTCGATATCGTCTGTAACTTTTCCGTCTACCACTTTACGGTAAGGTGTTTCCAAGAAACCGTAAGGGTTACAACGCGCAAAAACAGATAGCGAGTTGATTAGACCGATGTTTGGACCTTCAGGCGTTTCGATAGGACATAGACGACCGTAGTGCGTCGCGTGTACGTCTCGAACCTCAAAGCCAGCACGCTCACGAGTCAGACCACCTGGACCAAGCGCCGAGATACGACGTTTGTGAGTAACTTCTGACAGTGGGTTGTTTTGGTCCATAAACTGTGACAACTGAGAAGAGCCGAAGAACTCTTTCACTGCCGCAGAAATAGGTTTAGCGTTAATTAGGTCTTGAGGCATGATTGCATCAAGATCGCCTAAACTTAGACGCTCTTTCACAGCACGCTCAACACGTACTAGACCAACGCGGAATTGGTTTTCAGCCATTTCGCCAACAGAACGAATACGACGGTTACCAAGGTGGTCGATATCATCAACTTCACCTTTACCGTTACGGATATCGATCAGTTTACGCATAACATCAATGATGTCTGCGTGGTCTAAGATACCAGGACCTGTAGTCTCTTCACGAAGTAGAGAACTGTTGAACTTCATACGACCAACAGCAGATAGATCGTAACGATCTTCTGAGAAGAACAAGCTTTCAAAAAGTTGCTCAGCTGCTTCACGTGTTGGTGGCTCGCCAGGGCGCATCATACGGTAGATTTCTACCAATGCACTTAGACGATCAGTTGTATTGTCGATACGTAGGGTATCTGACATGTAAGGACCGTGGTCTAAATCGTTCGTAAACAGAACTTCAATAGACTTATGACCCGCCTGAGATAGAAGTGCTAATGCTTCCAGGCTTAATTCCTGGTTAGCCGCTACAATCAGTTCACCGGTTTCTTCGTTGATGTAATCGCGTGATGCGATCTTACCAACGATGTACTCAACTGGTACTTCGATGTGATCAATGCCGTCTTTGCCTAATTGGCGAATATGACGAGCAGTGATACGACGACCTTGCTCTACGTAAACTGTACCGTTCGCTTCGATATCAAAGCTTGCAGTTTCGCCACGTAGACGATCCGGTACCAACTCCATAACAAGAGATTTACCTTGAACTTCGAAATGAATTTTTTCGAAGAACATGTCAAGGATCTGTTCTGTTGTGTAGTTAAGTGCACGAAGGATGATAGACGCAGGTAATTTACGACGACGGTCGATACGTACGAATACACTGTCCTTAGGATCGAACTCGAAATCCAACCATGAACCACGGTAAGGGATTACGCGAGCGTTATATAACACTTTACCTGAGGAGTGGGTCTTACCCTTATCGCTGTCGAAGAAGACACCCGGGCTACGGTGTAGCTGGGATACGATAACCCTCTCGGTACCGTTAATAACGAATGTACCGTTATCTGTCATGAGCGGAATTTCGCCCATGTAAACTTCTTGTTCTTTAATGTCTTTTACAGTGCCAGCCGGCGCGTCTTTATCGTACATGACAAGACGTAGCTTCACACGCAGTGGAGCAGAATAAGTTACGCCACGAATCTGACATTCTTTAACATCGAAGACCGGCTCACCGAGACGATAGCTAACGTATTGCAGCTCGGAATTGCCATTGTAGCTCTGGATTGGAAAAACAGAGCGAAAGGCAGCTTCTAGACCGTAATGCCCTTCTGGATCCTGCTCGATAAATTTTTGGAAAGAATCAAGCTGGATCGACAGCAAGTATGGAGCATCCAACACTTGCGGACGCTTACCAAAATCCTTACGGATACGCTTTTTCTCGGTATAAGAGTAAACCATAGGTTCCTCAGATCGCTGATAAGTGATCCAAACTACCCCAATACACACGGGGGGTAGTGACTAAACGTTGTTTATGTGTAGGAACAACCCAATGAAATCAGGGTCGTTTTTTTGCTAGACAGTGGATACAAAACAAGGTGAAAATTACCACTGCCCTACAGCGCAAAAAGGCCGGTGGCAATTTGCCACCAGCCAATAGCCATAAAAGGCTATGAAATCAAATAATTATTACTTGATTTCAACAGAAGCACCAGCTTCTTCTAATTGAGCTTTAAGAGCTTCAGCTTCAGCTTTCTCAACGCCTTCTTTTAGAGGTGCTGGAGCGCCGTCAACTACTGCTTTAGCTTCTTTAAGACCAAGACCAGTTGCGCCACGTACTGCTTTGATTACAGCAACTTTGTTAGCGCCACAAGCTGTTAGGATTACGTCGAATTCAGTTTGCTCTTCAGCTGCGTCTGCAGCTGCGCCGCCTGCTACAACTGCAGCTGCAGCAGTAACACCGAATTTTTCTTCCATAGCTTCAATTAGCTCAACAACTTGCATTACAGACATTTCTGCAACTGCGTCTAGGATTTGCTCGTTAGTGATAGACATAACAATTCTCTTTTAAAGTCAACAATAAGTTTAAATAGTAACCAGATAAAACTCTGCTATTAAGCAGCAGCTTCTTCTTTCTGATCACGTACTGCAGCGATAGTACGTACAAGTTTACCAGCAGACGCTTCTTTCATGCACATCATTAGGCGTGCGATAGCTTCGTCGTAAGTTGGTAGAGTTGCTAGTACTTCAACGTTTGCAACAGCGCCTTCAAATGCAGCTGCTTTGATCTCGAATGCTTTGTTCTCTTTAGCGAAGTCTTTGAAAAGACGCGCTGCAGCACCTGGGTGCTCATTAGAGAAACCGATTAGAGAAGGACCAACAAAAACGTCTTTTAGACATTCGAAGTCAGTACCTTCTACTGCACGGCGTGCTAGTGTGTTACGAACAACTTTAACGTATACGCCAGCTTCACGAGCTTGCTTACGTAAAGTAGTCATCGCACCCACAGTAACACCGCGAGAGTCAGCAACAACAGCAGAAAGTGCACCGTTGGCAGCTTCGTTGACTTCAGCAACAATTGCTTTTTTGTCTTGAAGATTTAATGCCATTGGATTTGCTCCTGGATTGTTTGACACCACTCACTGCTCAAATAGCAGGAGAGTCTTACGGCGCAGATCCAAGAAAGACATACATCAATCATGCTCTGGCACCGTCTACGTAGGTAAATATTAAGTTCCGAAAAACACCTACGGTCTTTGACGGAGGCTAACTGCAAGCAATTAGCCCCAGCCACGAATTCGGAAGCGACAAATTATACACGAACTTGTCGCTTCTGCAAATTATTACGCTACGTTTGCTTTCAGAGAGTTCTGATCTAACGCTACGCCTGCACCCATAGTAGTAGAGATGCTTACTTTCTTAATGAAAGTACCTTTCGCTGAAGATGGCTTAGCCTTCTTCAGTGCAACTAGAAGAGCTTCTAAGTTCTCTTGTAGTTGAGCGGCATCGAAGTTCACTTTACCGATAGTAGTGTGAATGATACCGTTTTTGTCGTTACGGTAACGAACCTGACCTGCTTTAGCATTTTTAACTGCTTCAGCAACGTTAGGAGTTACAGTACCAACTTTAGGGTTTGGCATAAGACCACGAGGACCTAAGATAGTACCAAGTTGACCTACAACGCGCATTGCATCAGGAGATGCGATAACTACGTCGAAGTTCATCTCGCCTTTCTTAACTAGGTCAGCTAGATCTTCCATACCTACAAGCTCAGCGCCAGCTTCTTTAGCAGCTTCAGCGTTTGCGCCTTGAGTAAATACAGCAACACGGATGTCACGACCAGTACCGTTTGGTAGTACAGTTGCACCACGTACGTTTTGGTCAGATTTACGTGCATCAATGCCTAGGTTAACTGCAACGTCAACACTTTCATTGAATTTAGCAGTAGCTAGTTCTTTTAGAAGAGCAACAGCTTCGTTGATTTCGTACTCACGAGTAGAGTCAACTTTGTCACGGATAACGCGCATGCGCTTAGTCAGTTTAGCCATCTTATTAACCCTCTACCACTAGGCCCATTGAGCGAGCAGTACCAGCAATTGAACGCTTCATAGCTTCAATATCAGCACCAGTCATGTCTGCAGCTTTAGTCTCAGCGATCTCTTGGATCTGAGCGTCAGTTACAGTACCTACTTTCTCAGTGTTCGGACGACCAGAACCAGACTTAAGGCCAGCTGCTTTAAGCAGAAGAACTGCTGCAGGTGGAGTCTTAGTTACGAACGTGAATGAACGGTCACTGTAAACAGTGATAACAACTGGAGTTGGAAGACCTTTCTCTACTGAGTCAGTCTTAGCGTTAAACGCTTTACAGAATTCCATGATGTTAACACCATGTTGACCAAGAGCTGGACCAACTGGTGGACTAGGGTTCGCCATACCAGCTGCAACTTGCAGCTTGATGTAAGCTTCTACTTTTTTAGCCATTGCTATATACCTAAATTTGGGTTCAAACGTCTATTTTTAAACAAACAGACTCCCCGTCTAACGAAAGGGCGCGAAATTATAGCCTAATCTCACGCCCCTGACAATACAACTTGAACAGAATTTGATCAGTTCTTTTCGATTTGACCGAACTCTAGTTCTACTGGTGTTGCACGACCGAAAATCGATACAGAAACCTTCACGCGGCTCTTATCGTAATCTACTGATTCAATTGTACCATTGAAGTCAGCAAATGGGCCATCAGTCACACGAACAACTTCACCAGGTTCAAATACTGTTTTATGAACAGGAGACTCACTAGCTTGCTGTAGACGGTTTAGGATCGCATCCGCTTCTTTATCAGAAATCGGAGCTGGGCGATCAGATGTTCCGCCAATGAAGCCCATAACACGTGGAATACTGCGTACTAAGTGCCATGTTTCGTCGTTCATCACCATTTGTACCAGTACGTAACCTGGGAAGAACTTACGCTCACTCTTACGGCGCTGACCTGCACGAACTTCAACTACTTCTTCTGTAGGAACAAGAACTTCATCAAAGTGCTCTTCCATACCATGCATTTTGATATGTTCGCGTAGTGACTGTGCAACTCGGCCTTCAAAACCTGAAAAAGCCTGTACTACATACCATCGTTTTTTTGGAGCTTCGCTCATGAATTCTTACCTCACACGCCGGTAACTAGGCGTACTAAACGGACCATAATGCCGTCGATACCCCAAAGGGCTAACGCCATCACTACAGTGACTGCTAGAACGATAAAGGTTGTCTGCGTAGCTTCCTGACGAGTAGGCCATACCACCTTGCGGACTTCCATGCGCGACTCACTTGCAAAACGAATCGCGGCTTTACCTTTTGCTGTAAATGCGGCAGTGATCCCAGCAACTGCTACTAGAGCAATTACTGCAGATGTACGCAGCACAACAGAAACATCACTGTACAGGTAATTACCAACCACAGCAGCAGCTAGCAAAGCAAAAACTACGACCCATTTCAGGCCATCCATTTTGCTTTCGCTTTCTTGGTTTTCGGCATTCGCATTCATACAACCAACCTGTAACTAGTCTTTATTTAGACGAAAATAACCCCGCTATAGCGAGGCCATGGATGAAGAAAAAGGGGTAAGCCTTTAATAACATTAATAAAAAACTTCATCTTACGAAATTTTATCTCTACCACTTGAACAAAAAATATGCATTTTTATATTAAAGTGTAGAAAAAGGGCATCAAATGATGCCCTTTTTTGTGCGCTGTCGTCAAATTAAATTCAACGAAATCATCGTAACTTAAGCAACGATAGTTGCAACAACACCAGCACCAACTGTACGGCCACCTTCACGGATAGCAAAACGTAGACCTTCGTCCATCGCGATTGGAGCGATTAGAGTAACAGTCATAGCGATGTTATCACCAGGCATTACCATTTCTACGCCTTCTGGTAACTCGATAGTACCAGTTACGTCAGTTGTACGGAAGTAGAACTGTGGACGGTAACCTTTGAAGAAAGGAGTGTGACGACCACCTTCATCTTTAGAAAGAACATAGATTTCTGAAGTGAAAGTTGTGTGTGGAGTGATTGAACCTGGCTTAGCAAGTACTTGACCACGTTGAACTTCGTCACGCTTAGTACCACGTAGAAGAACACCAACGTTCTCACCAGCACGGCCTTCGTCAAGAAGCTTACGGAACATCTCAACACCAGTACAAGTAGTTGTAATAGTGTCTACGATACCAACGATAGCAACTTCGTCACCAACTTTGATGATACCTTGCTCAACACGACCAGTTACAACAGTACCACGGCCTTGGATTGAGAATACATCTTCGATTGGAAGAATGAATGGTAGATCGATAGCACGCTCTGGCTCAGGAATGTATGAATCTAGCGCTTCTGCTAGTTCAACAATCTTGTCTTCCCACTCTTTCTCGCCGTTTAGAGCGCCTAGAGCAGAACCCATGATTACTGGGCAATCATCACCTGGGAAGTCGTACTCAGAAAGAAGTTCACGAACTTCCATCTCAACTAGCTCAAGTAGTTCTTCATCATCAACCATGTCACACTTGTTCATGAATACGATGATGTAAGGAATACCAACCTGGCGACCAAGTAGGATGTGCTCACGTGTTTGTGGCATTGGGCCGTCAGTTGCAGCAACAACTAGGATACCGCCGTCCATTTGAGCAGCACCAGTGATCATGTTTTTAACATAATCGGCGTGTCCAGGACAGTCAACGTGTGCGTAGTGACGAGTTGGAGTATCGTACTCAACGTGAGAAGTTGAGATTGTGATACCACGCTCGCGCTCTTCAGGAGCGTTATCGATAGATGCGAAGTCTTTAGCAACACCACCGTACACTTTTGCAAGTGTAGTACAGATAGCAGCAGTTAGAGTTGTTTTACCGTGGTCAACGTGGCCGATAGTACCAACGTTTACGTGCGGTTTTACGCGTTCAAATTTTTCTTTAGACATGGATAGTCCCTCTGGGCACGGTATTAGGTGGCATTACGACCACACAACCAAACATGGGTTTGTTGAGTATATAACAAATGGATGAATTAGGGCTTGAGAGTGGTGCTGATAGGCAGATTTGAACTGCCGACCTCACCCTTACCAAGGGTGCGCTCTACCGACTGAGCTATATCAGCACACAAGAAATGTGGAGCGGGCAGCGGGAATCGAACCCGCATCATCAGCTTGGAAGGCTGAGGTAATAGCCATTATACGATGCCCGCAGAACTTGTATCTCGTAGAGCTATTCAACCATTTGAAAATGGTGGTGGGGGAAGGATTCGAACCTTCGAAGGCAGTGCCGGCAGATTTACAATCTGCTCCCTTTGGCCACTCGGGAACCCCACCGAAATTTTTTAAAACTGGTGCCGACTACCGGAGTCGAACTGGTGACCTACTGATTACAAGTCAGTTGCTCTACCTACTGAGCTAAGTCGGCGTTAGTGGTGCGCATTCTAGATAATGATTATTTTTGTTGCAATACCCTAACGTGTTTTTTTTATTGTTTTTTATTTAATTGTCGTAATTTTGGGCATTAACCGCGCTTTGCATACAATCCTAACCCTTCAAGTACCAACTCCGAGCGATGATAAAAAGGCTTACACCACGATTTTGGCAAATGACGAACACCGCCACCGCATAGAATAACCGCGGGAGCTTCATTTAATTCTGCAGATGCTTGTTTTAAACCAAATTCAATTAATCCAACCAAAGCAGCACGACAGCCATTCTTTAAACCATCAGCGGTATTATTTGCCAGTGTTAATGATTCACTATGCTCACTATCAGAAAACACCTTGGTCGTGTTCTCTAGCACTGATTTCATCATTAACTGATAACCAGGCATGATCCAACCACCAAGATGTTTTCCATCACTGTCCATAACATCAAACGTTAATGCCGTGCCTATATCAACAATCACCGTAGGTTGCTCAAAGCTTTGGCGAATAGCAACTAGAGTTAGCCAACGGTCAACGCCAAGATATTGATATTCAGAATATGCATTAACAACACCGAAGTCTTCACGTGCAGTTTTTACTTGAGTAACCGGAATATTGGCCATTTGGGCAATACGCTGAATCGTATTATCAACCTCAACTGGTCCGACACTCGCAAAAACAATACGCTCAACATTACCTTCCAGTAACGGTTGTAAAACAAGCTCTAATTTTTTACTTGGGTATTTACCAATTTGTTCAATGTGTTCATTTTGGGTCAGTAAGGCAACTTTGACGTAAGTATTGCCTGCTTCAATTAATAATTGCATCAGCAACCTCTAAGGCTGATTTCACCGCCGATATACGGTGTAATACCAGTGTCGGTTTCCAGTAGTAAAGCCCCTTGAGCATCAATCCCGCGAGCAGTACCTTCGATGGTTCGCTCACCGATTAATAATTTCACAGGGCGGTTTAAAAAGTTATCTATTTTATTCCAGCGTTCAACAAAGCCAACTAAACCTTGGTGTTCATAATCACAGAGTGTTTGATTAAGGTGTGAGATCAATGTAGCCGCTAAGATATTTCGAGACGGTAAGCTATCACAAGCTTGCGACAGTGTTGTCCACGCTTGCGTGATCTCACTTTGCTCTGTTAGTGGCATATTAATATTTAGCCCCATTCCAATCACTAAGTGTGCGGCATCCCCTGCTTGACCTGTCATTTCAACAAGAATACCAGCTAGCTTTTTATCCTGATAATAAATATCGTTAGGCCATTTAACTCGAACATCATCTGCACCAAGTTTTTGGAGAGTTTCAGCAATCGCGACACCGACAACTAAACTCAGCCCCATTGCCGCAGCCATACCAGCTTCTAAACGCCAGTAAATGGAAAGGTACAGGTTGCTACCAAAAGGTGAAACCCATTGTCGACCTCGTCGTCCACGGCCAGCTTCTTGATATTCAGCCAAACATACGCTACCGCTTGGCAGCTGCCCTACTCTATCTAGAAGATATTGATTGGTTGAGTCGATGACAGGAATTAAATCAAGATGGGGACACTTAACTTTCGCTAAAATCTGCTGCTTATCAAGTAAATCAATCGCCGATGCAAGACAATAACCTTTGCCTTGCACCCTAAAAATATCAAGCCCCCACTGTTGAATGACTTGAATTTGTTTCGCGATTGCAGCACGAGTCATACCCAGCGTTTGTCCCAATACTTCACCTGAATGAAATTCACCATCTGAGAGTAACTGAATCAAAGCTAGTCGTACGGTATGATCTTTCATCGCAGCATCTCGTTGAGATTAGTTTCAGCATTATGTGCCATAAAACGCACCTCATGCTCAAGAGAGACACCAAATTTAGTCATTACCGTATCGACAACATACTGTGCTAGCTGAAGTACATCATGTGCAGTTGCATTACCAACATTCGTTAATACGAGTGCTTGTTGCTGGTGAATTTTAGCACCACCAATTTGGTAACCTTTCAAACCACATTGATCAATCAACCAACCCGCAGCTAACTTACAATGAGTTTCGTCCACTGGGTAATTTGGCATGTTAGGGTACTCAGACAAAAGAAAGTCACGTACGTCTAACGAAATAATTGGGTTTTTGAAAAAACTACCTGCATTCCCCATAACCTGCGGATCAGGCAGTTTTTCACGGCGAATGGCGCACACTTCATCAAAAATCTCTTTGGCTGTAACGGTATCGAGCGAGAATTTTGCTAATGGGCCATAGGCTATTTTCGGAGACCAAGCTTTAGTTAAGCGAAAACCTACTGCTGTAATAATGTGGTGATCTTTTAACTCTCGCTTAAAAATTGAATCTCGATATGAGAAATGGCATTCATCAGCCATCAAACGCTTCACTTCCCCTGTTTGTACATTTAATACATCAACATACTGGCAGACATCTTTTAATTCTACGCCATAAGCGCCAATATTTTGTATCGGGGACGACCCCACACAACCAGGGATGAGTGCTAGGTTCTCAAGGCCATTAAACCCATTTTCAACGGCCCAAGACACAAATGCATGCCAGTCTTCACCGCCCCCTACATGTAAATCAACATACTCGGCACTATCGACCACATTAATACCTTTAATGCGGTTTAAAATGATAGCGCCTTGGTAATCTTCACAAAAAAGTAAGTTGCTTCCTTGACCAACAACTAACTTAGGGACTTCCTGATATGTTTCGTCCTGCCAAATAGCAAGGAGATCTTCAACACTTGATGCTTCAAGTATGTATTTCGCCGATACATCAATCCCAAAGGTGTGATAAGGCGCTAACCCATTTTCATGTAAAACTTTCATGTTAATTCACAACCAAATCTTTATACTTTTCTATACGAATTGAAACTATTTTACCTGATCCCATTCAACAACGCAGTGTTTTCCCATGTCTCAAATTATTTATCGTCAACTTGATCCTATTCGCTTGCCTTTAGTTAATAAAATATACAAGTCATTCTACCCATCAGGAAAAGCAAAGAGAGATGAAACAATCTGGGTTGCAGAATCAAACAACAGTATTATTGCATCCGTACGATTTAAAACTATTGATGATATACAACTACTGACAGGAATGCTTGTCATCCCAGAGTATCGTTTACAAGGTATTGCTTATAAGCTCATTGAAGCATGCCGTAATCAAATGAACCAACAAGCATGCTATTGCTTTGCATTTCAAGAGTTAGAAGTTTTCTATCAAAACTCAGGGTTTCAAACTATTAATAGCGAAAACCTTCCCAATAATATCAAGCAACGTTTTCAACGCTATGCCAATAGCGGTAAGAATCTAATTCCAATGTTATTTATTGATACACTTACCTCAGAAAGCATGAGCAAAAACATATCTAAACACTAGATACATTGACTTCGCTTTTTTTCTGGTATAATTGATCCCTTAATCAAAATTCATCTACTTATAGATCGTGTAAACGAGGCGATAATGGATTCAGCTATTGCTAACAGGCAGCTCATCGAACAACTGCCATGTATTGCGCACAAGCCCGAGAATTTAGAGACTCTTTTTGATGCAAATTCGTTTAGAGAGCGTCTATATCAAGAAATAAAATCAGCTAAAGAACGCATTTACTTAGTTGCCTTATATCTCCAAGATGATGAAGCAGGAAGAGGTGTGCTTACCGCTCTGTATGAAGCTAAGCAACTCAACCCCGAACTTGATATAAAGGTATTAGTTGATTGGCATAGAGCTCAACGAGGCTTAATTGGCGCCAGTCAGTCCGATGGCAATGCCGCGCTATATCGTGAGTACGCAGAAAAATATACTCACAAGATCGATGTGCTTGGCGTTCCCGTTCGTAATCGAGAAGTGTTCGGTGTCCTTCACCTGAAAGGCTTTGTTATTGATGATAATGTTATTTATAGCGGTGCAAGCTTAAATGATGTGTATCTAGCTCAACATGACCGTTACCGTTACGACCGCTACCACGTCATTAAAAATGAAAAGCTAGCTAACAGCATGGCGCAGTTCATTATTGACATACTTGTTTCGAGTAATGCAGTTAACTGCCTAGCACAACCAGAAAGACCCGATACAAAGTCATTGAAGACGGCAATTCGAGATCTACGCTCCGAACTACAACAAGCTATCTACCATTTTGAGCCGGATGAGATTAAAGATGACGAGGTAGGATTAACACCTCTGATAGGTTTAGGGAAACGTAAGAACAAACTTAATCAGGATATTTGTACGCTCATCGCTAGTGCACAATCTGAGCTGACTATTTGTACTCCCTACTTTAACTTTCCAAGAATGGTAAGTCGCGAAGTAAAGAAAGCCCTTAAGCGCGGTGTAAAGATCACAATCATTGTTGGTGATAAAACAGCAAATGACTTTTATATTCCACCATCAGAGCCTTTTAAGACTATTGCTGGGTTACCTTATTTATATGAAGTCAATTTACGTAATTTTGCTAAACATAATGAAGCCGCTATTGCACATCGTCAATTAGCGATCCATTTATGGAAACACGATAATAATAGCTTTCACTTAAAAGGGCTTTGGGTAGATCGCCGTTATATGTTGGTAACGGGGAATAACCTCAATCCACGAGCTTGGAAACTTGATCTTGAAAATGCGATTTTAATTCATGACAAAAATCAACTACTCGCCGAGCAGCAACAACAAGAATTAGATTGTATTCTCGAACATACCCAGCTTATTGGTAGTTATAAGCAAATTGAAAAAATTGATAATTATCCCGCTCAAGTTAAAAAGCTCATTACACGTATTCGTCGTGTTAAAGCGGATCACATCCTGAATCAAATTCTATAATTCAAACCCTTTATCACTGCAGTAACTCTTTACTGCAGTGATACATCTCTTTATTAAATACTATTCTGTTGTAGGTCTGTAGGTCTGTAGGTCTGTAGGTCTGTAGGTCTGTAGGTCTGTAGGTCTGTAGGTCTGTAGGTCTGTAGGTCTGTAGGTCTGTAGGTCTGTAGGTCTGTAGGTCTGTAGGTCTGTAGGTCTGTAGGTCTGTAGGTCTGTAGGTCTGTAGGTCTGTAGGTCTGTAGGTCTACTTTATAGATGCAAACTAACTTTAAAAGTATTAAAACGAAAAAAGGCCATCCTTTCGGATGGCCTTTTAAAATTTGAAGCCTGGCGATGTCCTACTCTCACATGGGGAGACCCCACACTACCATCGGCGCTATTACGTTTCACTACTGAGTTCGGCATGGGATCAGGTGGGTCCATAACGCTATGGTCGCCAAGCAAATTCGGTTTTATTTATTGTCATTAGACAATAAATAGCAATCTGGGAAAATCTAACTAGTGTTCTCTACACGTTCAAGTGTACTTGGAGTCCGCTTTTCTCTTTACGAGATAAAACCCCTTGGGTGTTGTATGGTTAAGCCTCACGGGCAATTAGTATCGGTTAGCTCAATGCCTCGCAGCACTTACACACCCGACCTATCAACGTTGTAGTCTTCAACAACCCTTTAGAGACCTTAAAGGTCTAGGGATGACTCATCTTGAGGCTCGCTTCCCGCTTAGATGCTTTCAGCGGTTATCGATTCCGAACTTAGCTACCGGGCAATGCGTCTGGCGACACAACCCGAACACCAGCGGTTCGTCCACTCCGGTCCTCTCGTACTAGGAGCAGCCCCTCTCAATCATCCAACGCCCACGGCAGATAGGGACCGAACTGTCTCACGACGTTCTAAACCCAGCTCGCGTACCACTTTAAATGGCGAACAGCCATACCCTTGGGACCGACTTCAGCCCCAGGATGTGATGAGCCGACATCGAGGTGCCAAACACCGCCGTCGATATGAACTCTTGGGCGGTATCAGCCTGTTATCCCCGGAGTACCTTTTATCCGTTGAGCGATGGCCCTTCCATTCAGAACCACCGGATCACTATGACCTGCTTTCGCACCTGCTCGAATTGTCATTCTCGCAGTCAAGCGGGCTTATGCCATTGCACTAACCTCACGATGTCCGACCGTGATTAGCCCACCTTCGTGCTCCTCCGTTACTCTTTGGGAGGAGACCGCCCCAGTCAAACTACCCACCAGGCACTGTCCGTAATCCCGATAAGGGACCAACGTTAGAACATCAAGCATACAAGGGTGGTATTTCAAGATTGACTCCACAACCACTGGCGCGGTTGCTTCAACGTCTCCCACCTATCCTACACATGTAGGGTCAATGTTCAGTGCCAAGCTATAGTAAAGGTTCACGGGGTCTTTCCGTCTAGCCGCGGGGACGCAGCATCTTCACTGCGATTTCAATTTCACTGAGTCTCGGGTGGAGACAGCGTGGCCATCATTACGCCATTCGTGCAGGTCGGAACTTACCCGACAAGGAATTTCGCTACCTTAGGACCGTTATAGTTACGGCCGCCGTTTACCGGGGCTTCGATCAAGAGCTTCGACCGAAGTCTAACCCCATCAATTAACCTTCCGGCACCGGGCAGGCGTCACACCGTATACGTCATCTTTCGATTTTGCACAGTGCTGTGTTTTTAATAAACAGTTGCAGCCACCTGGTATCTGCGACTCCCGGCAGCTTAGAGAGCAAGTCTCATCACCGCTAGGAGCGTACCTTCTCCCGAAGTTACGGTACCATTTTGCCTAGTTCCTTCACCCGAGTTCTCTCAAGCGCCTTGGTATTCTCTACCTGATCACCTGTGTCGGTTTGGGGTACGATTTCTTATAATCTGAAGCTTAGAAGCTTTTCCCGGAAGCATGGCATCAATGACTTCGTTACCGTAGTAACTCGACATCGTATCTCAGCCTTAAGATGGTCCGGATTTGCCTAAACCATCAGCCTACATACTTGGACCTGGACAACCGTCGCCAGGCTCACCTAGCCTTCTCCGTCCCTCCATCGCAATTATAAGAAGTACGGGAATATTAACCCGTTTCCCATCGACTACGCCTTTCGGCCTCGCCTTAGGGGTCGACTTACCCTGCCCCGATTAACGTTGGACAGGAACCCTTGATCTTCCGGCGAGGGAGTTTTTCACTCCCTTTATCGTTACTCATGTCAGCATTCGCACTTCTGATACCTCCAGCAAACCTTACGATTCACCTTCAACGGCTTACAGAACGCTCCCCTACCCAATGAAGTAAACTTCATTGCCGCAGCTTCGGTGTATAGCTTAGCCCCGTTAAATCTTCCGCGCAGGCCGACTCGACCAGTGAGCTATTACGCTTTCTTTAAATGATGGCTGCTTCTAAGCCAACATCCTGGCTGTCTGAGCCTTCCCACATCGTTTCCCACTTAGCTATAACTTTGGGACCTTAGCTGGCGGTCTGGGTTGTTTCCCTCTTCACGACGGACGTTAGCACCCGCCGTGTGTCTCCCGGATAGTACTTACTGGTATTCGGAGTTTGCAAAGGGTTGGTAAGTCGGGATGACCCCCTAGCCTTAACAGTGCTCTACCCCCAGTAGTATTCGTCCGAGGCGCTACCTAAATAGCTTTCGGGGAGAACCAGCTATCTCCGAGTTTGATTGGCCTTTCACCCCTAGCCACAAGTCATCCGCTAATTTTTCAACATTAGTCGGTTCGGTCCTCCAGTAAGTGTTACCTCACCTTCAACCTGCCCATGGCTAGATCACTCGGTTTCGGGTCTAATCCTAGCAACTCATTCGCCCAGTTAAGACTCGGTTTCCCTACGGCTCCCCTAAACGGTTAACCTTGCTACTAAAATTAAGTCGCTGACCCATTATACAAAAGGTACGCAGTCACCCAACAAGTGGGCTCCTACTGCTTGTACGTACACGGTTTCAGGTTCTATTTCACTCCCCTCACAGGGGTTCTTTTCGCCTTTCCCTCACGGTACTGGTTCACTATCGGTCAGTCAGGAGTATTTAGCCTTGGAGGATGGTCCCCCCATATTCAAACAGGATATCACGTGTCCCGTCCTACTCGTTTTCACTGATAATGCGTTGTCGGTTACGGGGCTATCACCCTGTATCGCAGAACTTTCCAGAACTTTCACCTAACGCAAAACTAGCTTAAGGGCTAATCCGGTTTCGCTCGCCGCTACTACCGGAATCTCGGTTGATTTCTCTTCCTCGGGGTACTTAGATGTTTCAGTTCCCCCGGTTCGCCTCGTGCTGCTATGTATTCACAACACGATACGTGCTTATGCACGTGGGTTTCCCCATTCGGAAATCCCAGAGTCACCGGTTTTTACTACCTTCTCTGGGCTTATCGCAAGTTAATACGTCCTTCATCGCCTCTGACTGCCAAGGCATCCACCGTGTACGCTTAGTCACTTAACCATACAACCCCAAGAGGTTTCGTATGTTCAAACAACCAAGGTTTGTGTTTAACACTTCGATCAAGAAAGTATTAAACGTTGGTTTTTCGCCGGACTCATTTATTTGTCTTCACTTTTAAAAAGTGAAAGCAAACACAGACACTTGAATGTGTATTGTTTGAGAACTCGTTCTTCTTTCGAAGAACATTTTTAAATCAATCTATCGATTGAATTTACTAGTCAGCTTTCCAGATTGTTAAAGAGCATGCAATTATCTAACGATAACCACTTTCTAACGATTTTCAGCGACAAAAATGCGGACTTAACAAAGGTATTCTTCATTAAATCTGCGAATTCCGTGCAGAAAACTTTTAGAGAGTGGTGGGCGATACCGGGCTCGAACCAGTGACCCCCTCCTTGTAAGGGAGGTGCTCTCCCAACTGAGCTAATCGCCCACGATAGTTTTACTTCCTTCGTGAGAAAGAATGGTGGGTCGTGCAGGATTCGAACCTGCGACCAATTGATTAAAAGTCAACTGCTCTACCAACTGAGCTAACGACCCATTGGCGTCCCGTAGGGGAGTCGAACCCCTGTTACCGCCGTGAAAGGGCGGTGTCCTAGGCCTCTAGACGAACGGGACAATGTTCATACTTAATGTTGTTGGGCAACATTAAGTGGCTCTCTTACATTTTAACCAAGCAATCTGTGTGGACACTGCATTAAACAGTAAGTCTTTAGGTAAGGAGGTGATCCAGCCCCAGGTTCCCCTAGGGCTACCTTGTTACGACTTCACCCCAGTCATGAACCACACCGTGGTAAACGCCCTCCCGAAGGTTAAGCTATCTACTTCTGGTGCAGCCCACTCCCATGGTGTGACGGGCGGTGTGTACAAGGCCCGGGAACGTATTCACCGTGACATTCTGATTCACGATTACTAGCGATTCCGACTTCATGGAGTCGAGTTGCAGACTCCAATCCGGACTACGACGTACTTTCTGGGATTCGCTCACCATCGCTGGTTGGCAGCCCTCTGTATACGCCATTGTAGCACGTGTGTAGCCCTACTCGTAAGGGCCATGATGACTTGACGTCGTCCCCACCTTCCTCCGGTTTATCACCGGCAGTCTCCCTGGAGTTCCCACCATTACGTGCTGGCAAACAAGGATAAGGGTTGCGCTCGTTGCGGGACTTAACCCAACATTTCACAACACGAGCTGACGACAGCCATGCAGCACCTGTCTCAGAGTTCCCGAAGGCACCAATCCATCTCTGGAAAGTTCTCTGGATGTCAAGAGTAGGTAAGGTTCTTCGCGTTGCATCGAATTAAACCACATGCTCCACCGCTTGTGCGGGCCCCCGTCAATTCATTTGAGTTTTAATCTTGCGACCGTACTCCCCAGGCGGTCTACTTAACGCGTTAGCTCCGAAAGCCACGGCTCAAGGCCACAACCTCCAAGTAGACATCGTTTACGGCGTGGACTACCAGGGTATCTAATCCTGTTTGCTCCCCACGCTTTCGCATCTGAGTGTCAGTATCTGTCCAGGGGGCCGCCTTCGCCACCGGTATTCCTTCAGATCTCTACGCATTTCACCGCTACACCTGAAATTCTACCCCCCTCTACAGTACTCTAGTCTGCCAGTTCAAAATGCTGTTCCGAGGTTGAGCCCCGGGCTTTCACATCTTGCTTAACAAACCACCTGCATGCGCTTTACGCCCAGTAATTCCGATTAACGCTCGCACCCTCCGTATTACCGCGGCTGCTGGCACGGAGTTAGCCGGTGCTTCTTCTGTTGCTAACGTCAAACGCTGAAGCTATTAACATCAACGCCTTCCTCACAACTGAAAGTACTTTACAACCCGAAGGCCTTCTTCATACACGCGGCATGGCTGCATCAGGGTTTCCCCCATTGTGCAATATTCCCCACTGCTGCCTCCCGTAGGAGTCTGGACCGTGTCTCAGTTCCAGTGTGGCTGATCATCCTCTCAGACCAGCTAGGGATCGTTGCCTTGGTGAGCCATTACCCCACCAACAAGCTAATCCCACCTGGGCTAATCCTGACGCGAGAGGCCCGAAGGTCCCCCTCTTTGCTCCGAAGAGATTATGCGGTATTAGCTATCGTTTCCAATAGTTATCCCCCACATCAGGGCATATTCCCAGGCATTACTCACCCGTCCGCCGCTCGTCAGCATTGATAGCAAGCTATCAATCTGTTACCGCTCGACTTGCATGTGTTAGGCCTGCCGCCAGCGTTCAATCTGAGCCATGATCAAACTCTTCAATTAAAGTTTTGTTGGTCTTTCGACCGGCTCAATGAATACTGTTAAAATACCGCTAACTAGAAGCTAGTTAGGATATTTGAATTGACTGTGCCAAATAATCCTTCTCTATAAAGAGATGAGTTATTTGTATTGGTCACTAGTATCATTGATAAATCTTTTGACTTAACTTTTCAACGAGTGCCCACACAGATTGCATGGTCAAATTATTAAAGAACGTTGACTCAATACTTTGTATTGGTCAGGGATAGGTATTCTACTCAGCCCTTAACTGTAGTCAAGAAGAAGTTCTAATTTTAAACTTTCTTATTGACTACCCTTGGTCAAACCAAAGATTTAATCGTTATTCGATATTATTAATTCAAAAAGTTTGAACTCGATCATTTGTTTGCTCGTGTTCCCTTTCGATGGAGCGGCATTATAGAGACTTCGATCACTCTGACAAGTCTTTTTTAAAAAAAATAATGTATTTGCTTGTTATTTCATCTACTGTGATTGATATGCTTGTAATTACAACATTTGATGAACTGATTGTTCACTCGCTAGTAATTACAACTCAATGAAAGTAATATCATTGTGAGTTCGATGTTAAAAGAAACAATACGCATTCTTCCTTCCATTTTGACGATGTAGTTTAATTAAATATGAAATCAAATAATCAAACCATAATAACCGCGATAGTAATTGCTATTGTCGGTGCATTAATTCTTACCCTTATTCCTACTCTTCCTTCTTCTATTAGCTTTGCTTTAGGTGCTATCGCTGTCGGTGCTGCACTTTACTTCATGCAAACACCTAAAGAAGCTACCCCTATCGATAATACTGAAACCTCTCAAAGCAGCAAAACCCTTTACGTTGGTAACCTTCCTTATCGCGCTAATGAGACCGATGTTAAAAATCTATTCGCTGAACATGGCGATGTTTTTGCTGTACGTCTAATGAAAGATAAACGCACAGGCAAGCGAAGAGGCTTTGGCTTTGTTGTGATGAGTAGCTTAGATGCCGATAGTGCTATCGAGCAATTAAACAATAAAGAATATGGCCAACGTACATTAAAAGTACGTGAAGCTAATGAACCTAAAAACGCGGATACGGATATTTCAGAGACTGAATAGTACCCAACTCTATCTGACGTAAACTTTTATTCAGCGCCGCTACACTTTCTGTAGCGGCGCTGCTGTATGTAAGGTTAATGATTTCATTATGGCGTTGTTTTTCTTGTTCAGATAACCCTAACAAGGACGATACGCGCAAAGCTATCGCTTTACCGGAGTCCACAATACTCACTTCATTATTAAGAACGGCTTTTATTTCTTCTTTAATTAATGGGAAATGTGTACAGCCTAAGATAATACTATCTACTTGCTGCTGCCATGGCGCTAAAATATCACTAAGTTCATTTAGAGAAATAGATTCACCACGTAGCTTTTGCTCAGCCATTTCTACTAATCGGGTTGAACCGATCATTTTTACTTCGCAATCACTGGCAAATTGGTTAATTAACTGCTGCGTATATTCACGCTTAACCGTGGCCGGCGTTGCTAATAAGCCAATGACTTTGGTATTACTTAACTTCGCAGCGGGTTTAATCGCTGGAACAACGCCAACAATAGGAATATTAAGATTTTGGCGTAGGGTCGGTAATACAATTGTACTTGCGGTATTACACGCAATAACAACTAAGTCGGCCTGGTACTGTTCAACTAATGTCGAGACAATATGGTTGGTACGTTCGATAAGGACATTATCGGGTAATTCACCATACGGGAAAGCGGCGTTATCGAAGGCATAGATATATTGCACTTGCGGTAAAAGATTGTAGATTTCTTTATAAACAGATAAACCACCTACACCAGAATCAAAAATAACAATCTTTTTCACTCGTACCATACCTAATAAACATTACTTACCTTATGATACTGCGATCTTCAGCTCTCGCAAACAGCCCTGTTAGCTAACTGGTACCGCTGATAATAAAATCACTCAGTTATGTCTATATTTTTCCATGTAATACCTAGAGAGCGCTGGAAAAACGGCGCATCAACCACAAAGGTTAGTACTGAATCTTTCCCGTTATGTACAAGCTTTATTAAAAAGGCCGCTGTATTAGCGGCCTTAATCTTGCGTTTTCGATTAGAATTGGTAGTTAATACTGGTGTAATAAGTACGGCCTGGCATTTGATAACCACCAGCAGTCTCATAATCTTCATTTAGAAGGTTCGCTACTCGCCCTTTTAACGCAAGTTTTGGCTGTAGCCAATATGTTAATGCCAAATCCCACGTATCATAAGCAGCTAACTCCCCCGTTGGACCATATTGATCTGGGCGCTTGCCATGGTATTGATACGTTAGTGCGCTATCGAGATCACCAATACTTGCTGTACCTACCCACTTAAACGAGAATTTCTCACGGCGATCTAAACGCTGACCCTGGCTATTACGGGGATCTTTAAAGTCAAAGTTGAGCTGGTGAGATAAAAAGCCCGTATCAAAGTCTGCTTCAACTTCAATACCTTTGATTTTGCTTTTTCCTGATTCGTTATAGTACTTCCAAGACGTGTTATTAAAACCAATAAGGTTATCAATCTCCATACGATAACCTGTAACAGCTAAATCAATCACGTTGTAGTTAGCTTCAATAGCCACTTCTGCATTTTTTGATTTCTCAGGGTTTAGTGTTTCAGTACCGTAAAATGGTGAATATAGTTGGAATAAATTCGGCGCTTTGAATGCACTGCCGTAAGATGTACGTAGTTGCACTTCATCAGTGATATACCAACCACCTGCCACATTATAAGTAAACTGAGAACCATACTGCTGGTTATCGTCTAAACGTAAGCTCGACTCTAATGAAAAATCATTAACATTCACTAAACCAATACCATAAACACCCGTATTGTTTCTGCTAAAGGCATCTGAAGATAGCTTGTCTTGCCATGACTCTTTACGCCAATCAACACCACCGACTAATTGTAGATTGTCGTTAACGGTAAAATGGTTATTCCACTGTAGATTGCGTTGGGTGAATTTCTCATCCTGACTGGCAACAACAGGCTTAGTGGTCGCCGCTTTGTTGTAATCGTAATTCGTTTGATGTTGGTAATCTGCGATTAACTTAGATTGGTAACGCCCTAAATTTAAATCCAATCCTGCGCTATAGTCAAATAACTCAGGTTCTGACTGCATATATTGATGTACTGGCTCACCAGAAAAGAAATCAACGAATGAGCTGTCATATTGATATTGATTTTTATACCAACGTGTAGAGACAAACCCTTTTAAGGTATCGCTAAAACGTTGATGATAAGCAATCATGGCATTACGACTGGCAAAGCCATGTTTATCACCATCATTTAAGCCAGGCTGTGGCTTAACGTTATAGCCTTCATCATCTTCATAACCTACAGCAAGTTGCAGCAAACCATTTTCACCAACTTTATACGCGCCTGATGCACTCGCCTCTTGATAGTTATAACTACCAATACCTACATTCAGCTTCGTTTTTGATGGTGAATCAACATCAGCTAATGTAATGATATTAATTACACCGCCTATGGCTTCAGAGCCATAAAGCGCCGCACGGGCACCACGGGTAAATTCAATACGCTCAACCTGAGTTAAAGGGACTTGGTTAAAATCAACCGCACCTTTTGCCGCACGTGCCATACGAATACCATCAACTAACACGAGCACCTGATCGGAGTTAGTACCACGTACCATAATACTCGCTAACTGGCCTCGCCCACCATTTTGCGTCACCTGAACGCCCGGTAATAAACTAATCACTTCTGTGAGTGTTTTGGCTTGTATCTTATCGATATCTTGGCGGGTCACGACATTAAATGGTGCAAGTACTGAAGTCACAGGTTGTTCAAAACGGTTGGCAGTGACGACCATGACATCATCGGTTTGGGTGTTATCTTCTGCTGCTATTATAGAAAAAGAAGGGAAATACACCGACGTTACCGCCAGCGCTAAAAGTGTTTTTTTCATTTGAAGATCCTAAGTCGCGTATATAACAAAGCAAGAGTGCTTTACCGCTGGTTGGTATTCGGACTTAAGAGCATGACCTGAAGAAGGTCGCCTAGGCATCAACTTCCCATCTCAACAATACATCATTCAATATTTATTGATTAAACATATTGTTAAAACAGTGTTTGGAATACATCCGTGTGCGTTCGTTCTCTATTACCGCTGCGCGTCAGTTACGGATTTTCACCGTATTCCCGTACCATCCCATGGTTAACCAGCGCAGGGCAGATGCTAGTGATGTATCGCTTTTATGTCTAGTTTTGTTTGCTATTAGTTATAAATAATTCACTTTAATAAGCACATTTATTCCACGAAGACTGGACATCACTGTGCAATGCAATAAAATCTGCGCTCTTATTTTGAGCAGTCGAGGCATACACTATGACATCTACCATCCTTAACACCGCTGGTTATCAGCAACAGTTGGATGAAAAGGCAGAGCGTATTCAAAACATTTGTGCTGATTTTGATACCCCTGAACTCGAGGTGTTTGCCTCTCCTGCAGAGCATTACCGTATGCGTGCAGAATTCCGTGTTTGGCATGAAGGTGAAGATCTTTTCTATATCATGTTTAACCAAGAAACACGTGAAAAATACCGTGTTGATCAATTTCCTGCGGCAAGTCGTTTGATCAATGATTTAATGCCAATGCTGGTTGATGCGATCAAACCCATTAAAGCGCTACGTCATAAATTATTCCAAGTCGATTTCTTATCAACCCTTAGTGGGGAAATCCTTGTTTCTATGCTTTATCACCGTCAACTTGATGATGAGTGGACAGCAGAAGCTAAGCAACTAAAACAACGTCTAAATGATGAAGGCTTTAAGCTAAATCTTATTGGTCGCGCTCGTAAGATGAAAATCGTCCTTGATCAAGACTATGTTATCGAACAGCTAAAAGTTCACGATCGCACCCTAACCTACAAGCAAGTTGAAAACAGCTTTACCCAACCTAACGGTGAAGTTGCACAAAAGATGCTTGAATGGGCCGTTGACTGCACCCAAGACAGCAAGGGTGATTTACTTGAACTTTACTGTGGTAATGGTAACTTTTCACTGGCGCTAGCACAAAACTTCGAACGCGTATTAGCAACAGAGTTAGCAAAACCATCTGTAGATTCTGCGCAATACAACATTGCGGTTAATAACATTGATAACGTACAAATCATTCGCATGTCTGCAGAAGATTTTACTGATGCAATGGAAGGTAAACGTGAGTTCCGCCGCTTAAAAGATCAAAATGTCGATCTTCAAAGCTACAACTGCAATACGATCTTTGTCGATCCTCCACGATCGGGTATGGATGAGGGAACCTGCCGTATGGTGCAAGGTTATGAGCGTATCATGTACATCTCTTGTAACCCTGAAACACTCAAAGAGAATTTAGACATCCTGTGTGAAACACACAAAATCACACGTTTTGCCTTATTTGATCAATTCCCATATACCCATCATATGGAAGCTGGCGTATTACTTGAACGTAAATAATTTACCAAGTAACACCTAATAAAAAAGGCGCTGAATGCGCCTTTTTTATTCTGAGTATTAATGAAATTATTTCGCTTCAGCTTCTGGCTTAGCTTTTTTATTCATTACACCCATTTTGTAACTCACCCAGAATAGCAGTGCTAGTGCAATCATTAATGGCAGGAAGTTCGAACCCATTTCTGGCACAGCTGCACGAAGACATGCTGAGTAACCAAATGCGCCAACAAAGAAACATGCCGTTGCAATCGCAGGCGTACCTTCTGTCATTGGTTTACGTAGGTATTCTTGGTATAGACAGTACACTGCCAATACAAATGCAAGCACAGGGAAAATAGAGAATGCCACGCTGCTTGACGTTAATACTGCTAATGTTGCGTTACCGCATACACCAGCTAGTAATGATAGAACTAGAGTTTTACGTTCTGCTTTAACTTGTTGCTTGTCCATATCCTTCACCACAAAATCGAAATAAGGTTATAGTTTTTGCCTGAGCTCTCGACGCTCACGCTCTTTTCGGTACCAATAAGCACCCTTTGCAATCATTCTTAATTGCATAATCAATCTTTCTGCATGCTCAGCACGAGCATGGCTATCCAGATCTAACGCTTCTGCCCCTGAACTAAAGACTAAAGTAACGGACGCCTCTGCTTGGGTATACGCTTCTTCGTGCGTCACCCCTGTTTTGGCCTCAAGATACTCACTTAGTTCAGCAACAAAGTGTTGTATTTCACGAACGACAGCAGCACGAAATGCTGTTGATGTGCCTGAACGTTCACGTAATAGTAGACGAAAGACATTAGGACTACTTTCGATAAACTCCATAAACGTCTCAACCGAGGTACGGATCACACTCCCTTCGGTCGCAATACGTTGACGAGCTTGTCGCATTAGCTGACGAAGGATCAATCCACCTTCATCCACCATAGTTAAACCTAATTCGTCCATATCTTTAAAATGACGATAAAACGATGTTGGGGCAATCCCAGCTTCACGAGCGACTTCTCGTAAACTTAAATTAGAAAAACTTCTGTCTGCACTTAACTGGCTAAACGCAGCATCGATAAGCGAGCGACGGGTTTTTTCTTTCTGTTGAGCCCTGATCCCCATGGACATCTGCTTCTCTATAGTTTTCTGATCATAATACGCGACTAAATGAAGATAAACCGTCGCGTAAGAATAGCCCTATACTACTGGCTCTACCGCCTTCACGCAAAGCCAGATTAACATCATTTATTCACACACTTCACAATCTACTACCTCACCGTTCAGGGTGATTATTCGCATTTATTCTTCCAACTCAACGATAGAGCGTGATCCCTCGCTAGCTCTGACCATCAATTGATTCTCCTATTGATTACAAATCGTTACACTTACGATGCGAAAATGTTACCAATACAAATAGGAATAATGTGATGACGGATACGCAGTGCAGTAATAACAGTCATTTTGATGTGATTATTATTGGTAGTGGCCCTGGCGGTGAAGGTGCTGCTATGGGATTAACTAAAGCCGGTTTCAACGTTGCGATTATTGAGCGCGAAGACAGTGTTGGTGGGGGCTGTACGCACTGGGGAACGATTCCATCGAAGGCTCTGCGTCATGCTGTTAGTCGTATTATTGAATTTAATCAAAACCCACTTTATTGCAAAAACAACTCAACACTTCACAGTACCTTTAGCCAAATCCTCGGCCATGCTGAAGTCGTTGTTAATAAGCAAACACGGATGCGCCAAGGGTTTTATGACCGTAACCAATGCCAGATTATTCATGGTGAGGCACGCTTTATTGCCAGTCACGATGTTGAAGTAAAAAGCACTGACGGTAGCATTGAGCGCTACAGCGCTGATAAATTTATAATCGCGACAGGCTCTCGTCCTTATCATCCTGACGGCGTCGATTTTGATCACTCCCGCGTGTATGACAGTGATTCAATTTTACGTTTAGAACACGATCCTCGCCATATTATTATTTACGGCGCAGGCGTGATTGGTTGTGAATACGCATCTATTTTCCGTGGACTTGGCGTTAAAGTTGATTTAATTAATACCCGTCAACGTTTACTGGAATTTCTTGATAATGAAATTTCGGACTCACTGTCTTATCACCTATGGAACAATGGAGTGATGATACGTAATGATGAGATCTTTGAAGAAATTGAAGGAACTGATGACGGGGTGATCCTGCATTTACAATCTGGTAAAAAAATGCGTGCAGATTGTATTTTATATGCCAATGGCCGTACTGGTAATACCGATAAACTCGCGCTCGAACATGTTGGCTTAACTCCTGACTCTCGCGGACAACTCAACGTTAACCGCAGCTATCAAACCGAGGTCGATCATGTATATGCGGTGGGAGATGTGATTGGGTATCCAAGTCTTGCTAGTGCAGCCTATGACCAAGGTCGATTTGCAGCGCAAGCGATCAGTAAAGGAAAAGCTCAAGGGCAATTGATTGATCATATTCCAACCGGGATTTACACCATTCCTGAAATTAGCTCGGTGGGGAAAACAGAGCAGCAATTAACCGCTGAGAAAGTACCGTATGAAGTGGGGCGTTCCCAATTTAAGCATCTAGCACGCGCGCAAATTGCAGGCACAGAAGTGGGCAGTTTGAAAATTTTATTCCACCGAGAAACCAAAGAAATTTTAGGTATTCACTGTTTTGGTGAGCGTGCCGCAGAAATTATTCATATCGGACAGGCGATCATGGAGCAAAAAGGTGAAGGTAATACGATTGATTATTTCGTCAATACCACCTTTAACTACCCGACAATGGCAGAAGCTTATCGAGTGGCGGCTCTCAATGGTTTAAACCGTTTGTTCTAACCATTAGCTAAAACTCATAGAAATAAAAAACGGAGCCACATAGCTCCGTTTTTTATGCAACATATCAGTCAGCATTCATCATCCGATCGTCTGGCTCTAAAATATCAGCCCAAGGCAGACCTTCATCACCTAAAGTAATAAAGTTTGGATTCTCTAATGTATTACGCTCGTTATAAGACAGCGGCGTTAAATGCGTATTAAGAATCCGACCGCCCGCCTCTTCAACAATACACTGAGTGGCTGCGGTATCCCATTCACCTGTAGGCCCTAAGCGTAAGTAACAATCTACCGCGCCTTCTGCCACCAAACATGATTTTAATGCTGCAGAGCCTAAAGGTACGAGTTCATAGTTATAACTCGGATCTAAACGCGATGTGATTGAACTGATATCTTGGCGACGACTAATGGCCACAACAACCGATTTAGTATTCTCTTCATGATGATGAGTTGCAATTTTGACACTCTCACCTTCAGCGGTAATCTTATATGCACCTTTTCCTGCATAGGCATAATACGACACCCCAGATACGGGCGCATAAACCACTCCCATGATCGGGCGATTATCTTCGACTAACGCAATAATTGTCGCAAAATCACCGCTACCTGCGATAAATTCTTGCGTACCATCTAATGGATCAACTAACCAATAACGTTTCCATTGGCTACGCTCTGTTAATGGAACGCTAGCATCTTCTTCAGACAACACGGGAATATCAGGCGTTAGTTGTGTCAATCGCTCCATCACTAACTTATGAGCTGCAAGATCAGCACTTGTCACTGGCGTATTATCATCTTTGATCTGTTTCTCAAACTGACCACGTTGATAAATATCTAAAATCAATTGACCTGATGCTCGAGCGATCTCAACCACATCGGGCAGTAAATGCGAATAGGCCATTAGTTACTCCTCTCGTGCTAATTGCTTCAATGCTAAGAACAATGCGGTAATACTCCGCGCTTCGGCAAAATCAACATGTGTCAGAAGCTCTTCGGCTTGGGCTAATGGCCAACGAATAATATCTAACGGCTCAGGCTCATCACCTTCAAGTTTTTCAGGATACAGATCCTGTGCTAAAAACAATGTCATGCGACTGGAAAAATAAGACGGGGCTAATACAACTTCTTTTAATGGTTGTAGTTGATGGGCACCAAAACCAATTTCTTCTTTTAATTCACGATTAGCCGCTTCAATAGGTGTTTCCCCCTCATCAATTAAGCCTTTGGGAAAGCCTAATTCATAACGTTCGGTACCTGCTGAGTATTCGCGGATCAACAATAAGTCACCTTGTTCCGTCACAGGGACAATCAGCACCGCATGGCGTCCACTTGGCTTCATACGTTCATAGGTACGCTCAACACCATTAGAAAAACGTAAATCCAATGATTCAATTTTAAACAGTCGTGATTGAGCAACAACCTCTGCAGATAAGATTTGAGGTTTATCTTTACTTATCGCCATCTTAAAGCCCTATATCATGTTATCGCGAAGAAAAATTTTGTTATGCCTATGCTTCATTAAAAGCTAATCGCGCAGATAAATAAAGAGGCAGTCTACTTAGACTGCCTCTTACTATTCACTTTGTGATTAATAACCACTCAAATCGCAACGATTAGATAATTACAAACGCCCTGAGTAATTAATTTTATATTGCCCTTTTGAGTCAGGATCACCTAACCATTTTAATTGTTGAGACAATTGCTCTGGGAATGTTGCCCCCGGCTTAAACCATCCTGATAGGCTGTAACCATTATTTTTAGCTAAATTTGCTTTCCAATCACTGCTAACATCATCAGATGACTGTGAAGCTTTTGCTAAAATATTGCCTTCTTGACAACTTAAATCGGCAAAAACAGGGCCTGGATTAATATTCCCCATTGGCGTTGACGCATTACCTTGTGCCCAAGCCAACGTTGCATTCAAGGTTTTACAATAGGGCGCAGCATACACATAATCACGTACCGTAAGTTCAATATTTCCCGTTAATGTCAGCGGCACAGGTAACTTGGCATACTGCATAACATTCGCTGCTGGTACTGAGACTAAGAGTTTTTCAGCAAACGGTCCCGAGGTGCTATAACCAACAATACCACTACCTTGTAGTTGCATATCACTGTCACGGCCAAATCGGACATCAAACGCGAGTTTACCTGTAAATAGGCTTCCCAGTTTCATGTCCCATTGAATTTGACCTAAACTTTGATTTTGCCACACAACGGTTTTAGCAGAGCCTTGCCATAAGGTTCCTTGAATACCACTTAATGATAAACCCTGAACTTTTGGTGTTTGTTGCCATGCCCAATTAGCCGGTAAATGGACAATAGTGCTGGCAATAAATACCACCCCAAATGTTGCGCCGATAGCGAGTTTAAATTTCACCTTTAACCTCGTCCTAACTGTAATCGGTTTACTTCAACCATGCCGTTTTGATCTGTTTTCGAGATATCAATAAATTGCGTTTCAATCCCAAAGTTATCTTGCAGGTAAGAGAGCCAATTAAGTAATGCATTGAAGGGTACAGGCTTTACCCATACTTGAATCGCATCATTACGTGGTTGCATACGGATCAATTCAATCTTAAAACGTTCCGTCGTTTCATTTACCACTTGGTTAAGCCCTTTGTCACTGACATTTACCGTACCACCAGCACGCTTAAACGCCGTGATCTTATTTGCTTTACCTTCAACCCAAGACAATAGCTGACGTTCACTTTGAATACGTGTCTGCGCTAATTCAGTGCGTTGATTTAATGGTTGCCATAATCCCCAGTACAAGATAGCTAGCAATAAAGCACCGCCAGCACCCATAACAAGATACTGCTCTCGCTGGCTTAATGCTTTCCACCATGCTTTAATTTCTGCCATTATGCTTTTCTCCTTAGCACGACGGCACCACTGACTAAGCCATCTTCTTTGCTTAATTGACCTTGCTCAACGGTAAAGTCTTTCGTCAACACACTGCGTAATTTCTCAAAATCTTGGAAGTCAGAAGCCGTTGCTTGTAAACGCAGTTCGCCCCGATTTTGATCGTATTTTAGATTAACAATTTTCACGCTCGGTGCTTTTGATAATGCCGGCTTTAACTCGCTTAACCACATTAAAATACCGTTATCCGCACCCTGTCCACCTAAGCTTTTCAATGCTGCATTCATTTGATTTTTCAAATAACTCTGTGACGGAATACGTTTAAACTGAGGTAAAACCTGACGGAAGATCCGCTCGCTTTCAGCACGGTACGCTTTAGCTTGATGCTCTAGCTGTTGTAACTCCATCACGTGTTCTCCGACTACAGCTACAAGTACTAAACTTGCGGCAATCGCGACTTTACGCCATGGTTTTAAATGCTTACGCCAAGCAGCTTGTGGTTTATAAGTCCCTGATAGTAAATTGACTTTACTTCCCGCAGCCCCTAACGCTAACAGTTGCATCACGAGCTCCGGTGCATGTGCTTGCCAACGCCCACTGACACCTTGAGGTGCTGATGTATAGTGGTGTATGACAACTTGGCTTGGATTCGATTCAACATCAGCCACCGCAGATTCAATGGCGGCTTGCTCTGTCTCTTCGTCGTCGTCCTCGTCACTTGTAGCTAACACAATTGGCGCTTTTTGGGCGCTGATCCATGCATCTAACCAACTCGTTTCTGCACAAATACCCATAAACTCTGATTGACGGATCAACCATTGCCCTTCAATTTCAGCTGCACTATAACCATCATCAAACAACGGCAAACACAAACAGTCTGGAATAACTTTTTTTAGCTCTAAACCACATTCTTTAAATGCAGATAACCATTGCAGCATCTTTTGATGCTCAATAAGCGCTACCGTTGCAATATCATCTTCCCGATGAAGCAACTGAACATGTAAACTTTCAACATCCTGCGCCAATTCTTCTTCTAAGAGATAAGGTAAAACAGCGGTCAATTGGCGGCTACTGCCGGTAGGAATAGTAACTTGTGTTAATAGCATCTCACTGGTAGGCACTAAACCATATACTGGCCGAGTACCCGCATATTCCACTAGCTGATCTAATTGCGTGATATCAGCTAACTGACCTGATGCAATCACTTCGTTCTGCTGTGGCGACCAGACAAGCCATTGCACCGGCACCTCAGGCCGACTACTCAGTCTTATCGTCAGAAATTCGCTCACGGATTCCTCCATACTGGCGACGTACTACCGTCACCTTGTTATTATCATCTCGTTTAAATAGCGTTACCGCTCGTAATCTGGCGTTATCTATTTGTATTTCAGCATCTAATGAAAAATAGTTACTGCTGACCGTTAAGTACTTTTTCTGTTGTTCTTGTTTATCAGCTTGATCGCCTTGTGGTAGCTCTTTCATGAAATCATCAACGCTATCCCACCCTTTACGACGGGCGTCGCGATCTTTAATAATTTTTTTTGCAGCATCCAATGAAAGCTCTGGCGAAAATAAAGCTGACAGTAATACAGCCTGTCTTTGAGTAATCGTATTTACATTGAGTTTAAAATCATCGGTTGGCAATGCACACACCAAACCTTTTACTTTCTCATAAATATCAGCCGTCACCCCGTTAATCGCACGTAATTCACTGCGATCCGCTAACCAACCATTAGGGGGTAAGTAAGGCGGTTGAAATGCTTCATAAGTGCTATCTTCACCGCCGTAGCTTGATTGCACCGAGGTATTCTTATCAATAAATTCCCAGCTAGAATCTGCGATTTGCTCTGCAGAATAATCATCAACACCACTGTCGATCATGATGTTTTGAAAGTAAGTCACCAAAAATGGCTGCTTACTGCCATCGGCGATGGGTTTTACAGCACCAAGCGCATTAATGTTAAAGCAAGCTTGCTTATCAAACATGCTACCGGTGACTACCGCACCATCAATCGGATAAGTTTGATCTTCTATCGCCCATGGCTGAGTTAAATCGATAATCTTGCTGTCTTTAAACGTTAAAGACAGCCCTTTTTCAGCTAACGCTTCAACCCCTAAACTGTACCAATACGCCTGCTGATGCTGAATTTGATTCTCAACACGATGAAAGTTATGTTGTAAACGTCCCGTCATTTGCACGGCGATCAAGCTCATTAACGCGACCAGCAAGAGCACCACAATTAACGCAACCCCGCGCTGTTTTTTCATCATTGTGGTTGCTCCGAATCAGCAGAAGCAGATAATGCAGATTTAGGTACGAGATAAATACGCTCAATTTCACCAAAATCTTTCAGTGTCATCGTCACTTTAATACCTTCTGGTAACTTATCTGCGGTATCCCATTTATCTTGCCATTTTTTATCGGTGAAAAAGGAAAACTGCAATTTAGTCACACCGTCTAATAACACCTTAACCAGTGGCTTTTCACCAATAACATTATCTGGGTAGCGAAACCAAACACGCTCTAATTGATCGTCAACCACACGATAGCCAACGCGGGTAACATCACCGCGTGGAAACATGGCTTGGGGATTTTGCCAGCCTGTTCGCACGAACATGATCCCATCGCTACTCGAATCCAAAAGGTACTCACCAGCTTGTAATACTTTATCATTGGGCTCTTCGCCATTAAGCCTACTTTTACGGGCTACAATTTGACGAAAGTCGTTATCCATCATAATCGTGGCACGCTGTATTTCTTTTAATCTTTGGTTATGATCTTTTGATTGCGCATCACTACGCATCACGTTATTCATGACTTGATAAGCGGACAAGCTCAGCATGGCAAAGACAGCTATCGCAACAAGTACTTCCAGTAACGTAAAACCGCGCTGGCGGGAATGATTAATTGACGACATAAGTCTTTACCGTTATTACTGAATGTTCACGCTGTGGATCGCTTGCTACCGAAATTTCAATTTGGCGTAATAATTTCTGCTGCGTTTTAATACTTTTTACCGTCCAATACCACTCACGATCGGCTAATGTTGATTTACCTGTCTTACTTGAGGTTGGATACTGACCGCTTAAATGTAATTGTGCGAGTTCATTATCAGCCACCATCGCAGCAAAGGTTTTTTCTTCTAAATAGCCCAGCGTATTTAAGTGTTGGCTGACCGCTTTCATAATACTCAGCGCAGCAACAGCAAAAATAGCTAATGCAACTAACACTTCTAATAAGGTAAAACCTTGTTTACTTCTCACGTTTTGTTGCCTGTTCTAAGGTTTCACCTGGCTTAAGCAAGACTAAATTACCCACCTCATCGGCGCTGACTCGCCAAAATTGATTTTCGCCGTCAACCTCAAAACTTAAAGTAAACGGCGTGTATTCACCGCTCGCCATAACCACAATTTGAGGTTTGATCTTTTTCTTTTCTTCGTCTGACTTTGTAAATAAGTCTTCATCTTTAAACAGTGAATCTGATTTAAAAAGTCGGTCTTTGTCTTTCCATGCTCCGCCAATTTCAACCTGAGTTGTAATCGCGTTATCTAACTTCACATCAGTATAAAATTTGGCACCTTCTAGTGGTTGCCAGCCATCTTGGGTTAATTGCAAAAAGTTATATTGGTGTGGCTCAACACGAATGCCGTAGTCCACACCATTGAGCATTGCATCCTCACCCAATAGTTGGGCGAGGTGATGAAAACGTACTGCTTGCTCTTTTACCTCATCTCGTTTGTTATCCGGTAAAGTTGAGATCACCGCAACTGCGCTGGTTGCGAGTAACACCAGCACCAACATCATTTCAATGAGAGTAAAACCTGCACTACGTTTCATCATAAATACTTATTACTTCTTGTTGTAATCCAACATGTTCCAGTTGCCGATATCGGTATTCACACCATCACCACCTTCTTGACCATCTGCGCCCAAGCTAAAGATATCAATCGCGCCATGCTCACCTGGTGCCACATAATGGTACTCATAACCCCAAGGATCTTTAGGTAGACGCTTAATGTAACCACCATCACGGTAATTACGCGGCTCAGGAGAAGATGACGGCTTAGTCATCAATGCCTCTAAACCTTGATCGGTTGTTGGATATACGCTGTTATCTAACTTGTACATTTCTAAAGATTGTTCAAGCGCACTAATATCTGTCACAACTTTTTGTTGGTCAGCTTTTTCTTTGTTACCTAATAGATTGGGAACGACTAAACTCGCTAATACGCCCAAAATCACAATTACCACCATTACTTCTAATAGGGTAAAACCACGTTGTTTTTGTTGCATTAAAACCTCCGAAGAAAAACTACATCCCAACCATGTTGTTCAGTTCAATAATTGGCATTAAGGTTGCGATAACAATAAACATTACCACCCCAGCCATAGCGACAATTAATAATGGCTCAAAGACCCCTAGTGCCATATTAACAAGTGATTCAAAATCACGATCTTGGTTATCTGCTGCACGGGTTAGCATTTGCTCTAACTCGCCGCTTCGTTCACCACTCGCGATCATGTGTAGCATCATCGGTGGGAACAATTTTGTTTGCTCAAGGGATACTCGTAGACTTCCCCCTTCACGTACATTATCTGCGGCAGATAAAATTTTCTTATTCACATACGTATTGGTCATAACATCAGAAGCGACCTTCATCCCATCCAGTAATGGAATCGCACTGGATGTACAAATCGATAATGTTCGCGCAAAACGTGAGGTATTTAACCCTCGTGCTACTTTACCAATCACTGGTACATGTAAGATGCCGCGATCCCACTTCATCCGATACTTTGGCTGCTTGAGGGCTGTCTTGATCAAAGCAATGATTGATACAATCACCACAACGACCACTAATCCCCAATGCTGAACAAAATTACTTGCTGCCAATAACACTTCCGTAATGGTGGGTAATTGTTGTCCCATTTGTACAAATTGATCGACAATTTTAGGCACAACCGTTGCCAGCAAAAATGCCACCACAGACACAGCGACAAGCGTTAACATGATGGGATAAATCATCGCTTGCTGTAATTTACTGCGCATTTGTTGACGGTTTTCGGTGTAATCTGCCAAACGATTTAAAATCGTATCAAGGTGACCCGATTTTTCTCCCGCCGCCACCATCGCACGAAAGAGTTGATCAAAAATATGGGGATATTCCGCCATACTGTCAGCTAAGGTATATCCTTCTACTACCCGAGAACGCACCGCCAATAAAATGTTTTTTAGACGTGGCTTTTCGTTTTGCTCAGCGACCGCCTTGATACATTCTTCTAATGGCATTGAGGCTTGTACCAGTGTTGCTAACTGGCGGGTGATCAGAGCAAGTTCATTGGTACTGATCCCACGTTTAAAGCTGAACTGTTTACGTGTCGTGGTTTTACTGCGACTTTGACCTGAGGTTTGAATAACCTCTATCGGCACCATGCCTTTTTCACGTAATTGTTGGCGTACTTGACGGGCAGTATCCCCCTCAATTACCCCTTTTTTCTGTCGGCCTTTGGCATCTAAGGCTTTGTATTCAAATGCCGCCATTAGCTCTCCTTCGTCACACGCATCACTTCTTCAAGTGTGGTGACCCCTTGACGTACTTTCGCTAAACCATCATCGCGAATACTCGGCGTATATTGACGCACGTATTTTTCAATCGCTTGCTCCCCCGCCTCGCCATGGATCAACTCTTGTACCTGTTCATCCACCAGCAATAGCTCATGAATACCCGTACGACCACGATAACCTTTTTGGTTACAGTGCTCACAACCAGATGGGCGATATAATGTCAGTGGTTCAGATTCAGCTAAATTAAATAGCTTCTTCTGCTGGCTATCGGCTTCATAAGGCTGACGACAATCTTTACATAGCGTACGTACTAATCGCTGGGCTAACACCCCGAGCAATGATGATGACACTAAGAAGGGTTCAATACCCATATCACGTAAACGAGTGATCGCACCGACCGCAGTATTAGTGTGGAGGGTAGATAACACCATGTGACCTGTCAGTGATGCTTGAACAGCAATGGCTGCGGTTTCTAAATCACGGATCTCACCAATCATCACCACATCGGGATCTTGACGAAGAATGGCACGTAAACCACGCGCAAACGTCATATCAACTTTGCTGTTAACTTGAGTTTGTCCAATGCCATCAATATCAAATTCAATCGGATCTTCGACTGTTAAGATATTACGCTCAGCACTGTTTAGCTCTTGCAAACCCGCATACAAAGTCGTGGACTTACCTGAACCTGTCGGACCTGTGACCAAAATAATACCGTGTGGACGCTCGATGATTTTTCTAAACGCTTGGTGGTTTTCCGGCGTCATGCCTAAGCTATGCAAATCAAGGCGTGTCGCGTTTTTATCTAATAAACGCAGTACTACTCGCTCTCCATGAGAAGAAGGCATGGTTGATACACGTACATCAACAGCACGACCACCAATTCGCAGTGAAATACGACCATCTTGAGGAATACGTTTTTCTGCAATATCAAGCTTTGCCATAACCTTAATACGTGAAACAAGCAGCGGTGCCAATTTACGGCTTGGCTGTAAGACCTCACGTAACATGCCATCGATACGAAAACGGATCGACAGCACTTTTTCAAAGGTTTCGATATGAATATCAGATGCACCTTCTTTGATCGCTTCGGCCAACATGGCATTGATCAATTTGATAATAGGTGCATCATCTTCCGATTCCAGCAAATCTTCTGTTTCAGGCAAGTCTTCAGCAAGAGCAAAAAAGTCATCACTATCAGAACCCAAATCTTGCATTAACTGGCGCGCTTCTGATGAATCACGTTGGTATGCTTGTGTTAACTTTTGCTCAAACTCACTGTCACTTAATGCGATGGGCGTAAAACAGCAACCTAGCACTCGACGCACTTCAGCAAGTACTGCAGCAGACAGTTGTCCACTGAAATAGAGTTGCCATCCTTGCTCACCTGCCTCTACCACTACATGATGGCGTTTGGCAAAAGAGAAAGGTAATCGAAACGTTACCGTTGATTCTGTTTCTAAAAACCCATCAGCCATTAGCGTTGCTCCAACTGAGAAACAAAGGCACGCACTTCAGCAGGTAAATCCATATCTTCACCGTATTTTGGTAATACTGGCATATCTGCGTCCATCAAGCGCATACCTTGCTCTGCTTTGTATAACTGCTGCGCACGAATATAGTTGTACTTACGCTGAGTTAAACCGTCTGCACTCATTCCGTCACGTAGAATGGTTGGACGAATGAAAACCATTAAGTTGGTTTTTTCGGTTTGGTTATTGGTAGAGCGGAATAACGCACCGAGCACAGGAATATCACCTAAAATCGGTACTTTTTGCTCAGACTCAAGAGTCTTCTCTTGCATTAAGCCACCTAGCGCGATCATGTTACCGTCTTTAACCAATACCGATGTGGTTAGCTCTCGCTTATCAAAACGAATATCAACGGCACCATTAGCATCAGCCACTTGCGAGACAACCTGTTCAATCTTCATTTGAACCGAGTCCCCTTCGTTGATCTGTGGGGTGACTTTAAGTTGAATACCGACATCCTTACGCTCAACCGTAGTAAACGGGTTATCGTTATTAGAGCCTGTTTGTGAACCAGTAGTCACAGGGACTTCCTGACCGACCGATAAATTCGCTTCTTGGTTATCCAAGACTGTGATATTCGGTGTCGATAGTACATTCACATTTCGGTTTGCTTGAACGGCTGTTACTAACGCAGTCCAATCACCCAATGCAATTGCAGCAGCAGCCCCTTTCACACCACCAAGGAAAGCAGCCATTGGTGCTAAATCACCACTTTCTGTCGTTACAATTGGTGGTAATTCCGCACCAGTATCGGGATCGTAACGTTTTTGTGTTGTCGTTTTGTCTTTCGCTGCTTCTTGCGCAGATAACAAACCACCAATTGGTGCACCACTGTTACCAAACTGGATCACACCGCCGTCTTGTGAGCCCCACTGCACACCGAAATCGACGCCGTCACCTTCTTGTACTTCAACTATCATGGCTTCGATATGGACTTGTGCACGACGAATATCTAATTGAGAAATAATCGACTCAAGTTTATTCATCACATCACTTGGCGCAGAAATAATCAGAGAGTTAGTCGCGTCATGCGCAGAAATCATGACTTCATCTTTACTCGATTGACTCACTTGTGGCGTGTTACTCTTATTTGCCGCTTGGATATTTTCAGACACGCCTTTTAGCACATCAACCATATCAGCGGCTTTCGCGTATTTAAGGTAGATAACGCGACTATTACCGCTTGCTGCCATCTCTTTATCAAGCTTATGAATCAGAGCTTTTAAACGTTCACGAACTTTAGGATCGCCAGAAATTAATACCGAATTTGTTCGCTCATCGGCCACCGCTTTCGGGATCAAAAAACCTGGAGTTGATTTCGCATCAGCACTTTTATTTAACGCTTCAACGATACGAACCATTTCAGGTGCCGAAGCATTATTCAGCGATACTACGGTCACGTCTTTATTACCAGCACGATCGACACGCTCAATAATATCCGCTAAACGGTTAACCACCGCAGCACGACCAGTGATCATAATGATATTGGCAGGATCGTAGTGAACAACGTTACCTGCACCCGCATTATCATTAAGTTGGCGTAATAATGGGGAGAGCTCTCTCACTGACACGTTTTTAACTGCGATCACACGCGTAACCACAGCATCACCAGGAACATTACTGTCGTTCGAACCCACAACAGGGATAGCTGAGGTTTTGGCATCTTTATCACGAATAACTTTTAGTACGCCATCTTCCATTTCAACAACAGCAAAACCATAGACTTCCAATACGTTAAGGAAGAAACGGTAATACTGCTCATCATTAAGAAGATCATAACTACGCACATTTACCTGACCACGAACCGCAGGATCAATAATGATAGTCTTATGTAATGAACGTCCAACAATATTGATGAACTCTTGAATATCTGTCCCTTTGAAATTGGCACTTAGCTCATCAGCCATTGCCGAACTACAAAGCAAGCTACTTGCTAACCATAGGGCACTTTTACCCATTAATTTTTTCACAAAAAACTCCTGCGTTTTCGTCTTTTTTGTCACGCAATGCACTGCTATTATTGCAGTTCAATGTGAATATCATGAACTTGACCGCCGCGTTCAACCGTCAAAGTAAAATCAGTCGCTGAAGAAAGCTCAGCCCAGAGCTTTGCCATCACACTTGGATCGGTCAGGCTATTACCGTTAATCGCCACCGCTAAATCATTCGCTTTCAGACCAACTGAATCAAATAAAATTCTGTCTTTACCCGGATTCACTCGATATCCCTGTACTTCGCCATCCTTCTTCACCTGAGATAAGCGAATATAACTAAATAGAGACTGAGGTTGAGCTAAAATTTTCTTTTTGATCTCAGCTAATTTCGAGCTGTCGACATTTGGTTTAGTCGCTTTATTCGAGGTTGATTTTTGCGTAGCTGGCTGGGCTGATTTAGAGAATTTTAACCCCTCAAGCATCACGGTTTCATCACGACCACTATTGCTAATAATAACGCGATCGTTATACACCGCTTTTAATGTCACGCGGGTACCATCAACAACTTCGTTAACACCATAAGTATTTTGCTTACCGTTATTTGTGATCACGGCAAAGGCGGATTGGGGGTCACTGCTCGCGACAACCCCAACCAACTTTAAATTCAATCGCGTCTGTGGCGCGTCTTTTTTGACCGTAGCTTCAACGGCCTTTGGCTGCGCGTTATATTGCCCAAATAGATTCATGGACAATAAGTTACCTACATTAATATCAGAGCCTGATGTGGCCACTTTTACTGACTTCGCTTGCCAAGGTGCCACTGTTGTTGGTGGCGCTAATAACATCCACACCATACGGCCAGAAATCCACGCTAAAATAACCACTAGTAGCCACGTTAGTAGTCGAGTAAGTGTGCGCTGAGACATTGGGCGCTTTGTGGTCATCATGGGCAGCCATGTAGGTACTTGCATAGTGGAAATCCATTCAATGAATATCAGGAGGTATATTACTTTTCCCTATATAAAAGAGGGGTATTGTAACTAACTATTATGATCTCTTTTTAACACTTTGAATGCTATTTATTATTGTAAAAAAGAAGCAAATTACTCAAAAGACTACCGATAATTTGTAATAAATTCTTGGTTGATGATTGAAAACCCCGATTAACATCACCATTTATTAGAAATACATGGTAGCTGACGCTATTAAAACAATGTGATATTTTATCGCCCCTTTGAATAAAGGAACCGTTATGGGTCAAGCGACATCCGAACTAAAACAGGTTCGTCTTGATAAATGGTTATGGGCTGCACGTTTTTATAAAACTCGTTCTGTTGCTCGCGCTATGATTGATGGCGGAAAAGTGCAATATAACGGACAACGCTCAAAACCAAGTAAAATGGTTGAAGTTGGCGCTGAAGTAAAATTGCGCCAAGGTAACGATGAAAAAACCGTTACCATCGAAAAAATCTCTGATACCCGCCGTGGTGCACCGGAAGCACAATTGCTATATCAAGAAACAGCACAAAGTATTGAATTACGGGAACGTCATGCACAAATGCGCAAACTCAATGCTTTTGATAGTCCGAGTCCGATCAAACGACCTGATAAAAAGCAGCGTCGTGACATCATGAGATTCAAAAACATCAATACATCAGAATAAAAGGTTGCCAGCCTTAATCCATTCATCGTTGGTAATAGCAGAGTGCTTTATATCAAGTAAGCCAAATGCTGAGCCACATGAGTTCATTGGAATACTGGGTATAACGCATTTAAATGCACTACCAAATATGATGCAGGGTTGGCACCACAGCTGGAGAGAAAGAGAACATGACACAAGATTTTTTAAACCGTTACCTATTTGATGGCGTTTCAGTACGTGGTGAATTAGTACAGTTAGGTGATACGTACCAACAAATCATCTCAAGCACTGACTACCCAGCACCAATCAAAACACTACTTGGTGAATTGCTAGTCGCAACCAGTCTATTAACAGCCACGCTAAAATTTGAAGGCTCAATCACGGTACAAGTACAAGGTGATGGTCCTGTTAGCCTAGCTGTGATTAATGGCGATCAAAACCAAAAGCTACGTGGTGTGGCTCGTTGGGAAGGTGATATTAAAGACGATAGCACTATCCATGACCTAATGGGCAAAGGCTACATGGTGATCACTATCCTTCCAACCAAAGGTGAGCGTTACCAAGGTGTTGTTGGCCTTGAAGGTGAAACCATGGCGGAATGTTTAGAGGCTTACTTTAAAAACTCTGAACAGCTAAAAACACGTATCTGGTTACGTACCGGTGAGTTTGAAGGCCAACCTAAAGCTGCAGGCATGCTATTACAAGTAATGCCAGATGGTCAGGGCAGTGAAAGTGATTTTGAGCACTTAGAAACAATTACTGATACGGTAAAAGATGACGAGCTATTTAGCTTAGACGCACAAGATCTACTTTACCGTTTATACCACCAAGAAGAAGTCAAAGTATTCGAGCCACAAGCTGTCAGCTTTGAATGTAGCTGCTCACGCGATCGTAGTGGTTCAGCGGTTATTAGCCTTCACCCTGATGAGATTGAAAAAATCTTAGCGGAAGATGGAAAAGTATCACTGCATTGTGATTACTGTGGTACTGACTATGACTTCGATAGCATTGATATTGCAGCACTTCGCGAAAATGCAGGTAATGCTGACGATAACAAGGTTCATTAATTTTTGCTTCGTATTAAGCTTGAAATATAATTACAAAGCCGGCATATATGCCGGCTTTTTCATATTAAAAACCAACATTCTAGCTAAAAATTGAAAGTGAATCACAAAAAAGCGCTTCTTTTTTCACCAGAAATAATAATTCAACCCTCTAGATTTCTGCTTTAACCGCCCTGTAAACTAAATAAAAACATCTAATTCACACGCCCGTTAGCCTTATAAAGGTTAGGGTTATTTTATGATGTATATCCCTGATTTAGCCCGTTATGGTTGCTAGCATGGTTAATAGTTAAACAACATCTTACCCAAGGAGCGCCAATGAGCACAATGTGTGTCGATAATAAGGTTGCAACGAACATGGATTTGTCCCAATACGGAATACTCAATGTTACAGATGTGATTCGTAATCCTTCTTACGAAATACTGTTCGCAGAAGAGACGAAAACAGAATTAAAAGGGTTTGAAAAAGGCATTGTCACCGAACTCGGTGCGGTTGCTGTTGATACAGGGATATTTACCGGTCGTTCACCACAAGACAAATTTATTGTAAAAGACGACACTACCCAAGATACCTTGTGGTGGTCAGATCAAGGCAAGAACGATAATAAACCACTTAGCCAACAAGCATGGCTTGATCTTAAATCTCTCGTAACAGCACAACTCTCTAACAAGCGTCTTTTTGTGGTAGATGGTTATTGTGGCGCTAATCCTGATACACGTTTATGTATTCGGGTGATCACTGAAGTTGCTTGGCAAGCACACTTCGTTAAAAACATGTTTATTCGCCCAACAGAAGCTGAGTTAGCAACATTTGAACCCGACTTCGTGATTATGAATGGCTCGAAGTGCACTAACCCTAAATGGCAAGAGCACGGCATGAATTCAGAGAACTTCACGGTATTTAATCTCTCTGAAAAAATGCAACTTATTGGTGGTACATGGTATGGCGGCGAGATGAAAAAAGGAATGTTCGCAATGATGAACTACTTTTTACCTCTCAAAGGAATCGCCTCTATGCATTGCTCGGCCAATAAAGGAGAAAATGGTGATACCGCTATCTTTTTTGGCTTATCTGGTACAGGTAAAACAACCTTATCGACAGATCCTAAACGGGCATTAATTGGTGATGATGAGCATGGCTGGGACGATAATGGTGTGTTTAACTTTGAAGGTGGATGTTATGCAAAAACCATTAACCTTTCACAAGAAGCTGAACCTGATATTTACCATGCAATCCGCCGTGATGCGTTACTGGAAAACGTAACAGTACGTAATGATGGTTCTATCGATTTCAATGATAACTCAAAAACAGAAAACACCCGTGTCTCTTACCCGATTTATCATATCGATAATATTGTAAAACCTATCTCAAAAGGTGGTCATGCCAATAAGGTTATTTTCTTATCGGCAGATGCTTTTGGTGTATTACCTCCAGTATCCAAGCTAACACCCGAGCAAACCAAATATCACTTCTTGTCAGGTTTTACGGCAAAGCTCGCAGGGACGGAACGTGGTATTACAGAGCCGACCCCAACCTTCTCTGCGTGTTTTGGTAATGCCTTCCTTACTTTACACCCAACACAATATGCCGAAGTGTTAGTGAAACGTATGGAAGCAGCGGGAGCTGAAGCCTACTTAGTCAATACAGGCTGGAATGGCACAGGTAAACGTATTTCGATCCAAGATACTCGTGGCATTATCGATGCTATTTTAGATGGATCGATTGATAGCGCACCAACCAAACAAATTCCTATTTTTAATTTAACCGTACCGACGGCATTACCGGGTGTTGACTCTGAGATCCTAGATCCTCGTGATACCTATACCGACCCATTGCAATGGGAAAGTAAAGCCAAAGATCTTGCTAGTCGATTTATCGTAAACTTCGATAAATATACCGACACAGCAGAAGGCGAGTCTTTGGTTAAAGCAGGCCCGCAACTCGATTAACTCTCAAACAATCAAGCCCCTATTTATAGGGGCTTTTTTATATTTCTCATCACTAGGCTAGTGTCAATTCAATAACCATAGCGTGCCTCAAATCCGACTCACATACCTTGCCAAGTACTCATATTTGCGCCAATCTCGTCATATAGATAATAAAATGTGTTAATGGCTTTCAGGGAATGAATTATGCGTTGGGTTGCCAAACTTATTGCTTCTGTATTACTGCTTGGCGGACTGAGTATCGCGGCACTTATCGTCTTGCTGCAAACCCGCTACGCAACTCCCATACTCAACCATACCCTCGCCTTTTTCTCCCACTACCAGTTAGCTGAAACACAATTACACTATGATATAAAACAACCGCTACAAATAACGCTTCAACCGCTAACCGTAAAGAAGGCGGATAAAACCTTATTGTCAGTTCACAGTATCACTCTCGAACTTTCATCACGCTCATTACAAACACAACATCTAATTTTTTCTAACGTCATTATTGATGGGATCAATTTACATCATCAGCAATGGGATAAATTTGAACATCTCTCTGCATTTTCTATTAACCGTTTAGCGATTAATGATCTCTCCATAGCCACTCCAGCGATAACAATCAACCATGCGCAACTTCAAATCGATAATTGGCAATATAGTGATCGTCAACAACCTTGGTGGCAGCAATTTAGTGGACAGTTTCAATTAAGTGTTCCGCAAATAACATGGCGCAATCAAACGCTAGAAAATCTGTTATTAAACGGAACAAAACAAAAGCAACAGTGGCAACTGGCTGGGTTTTCAGGAAAATGGCAACGAGCGAACTTTAATGGCACGGCAAACTATAATAGTGACACCCAGTTATTAACGTTAGATCAACTCACTCTCACTGACCTTCGCATTCAGCAATCACAACCCTTGCAAACATTGCCACAATGGTTAGCTGATTCTACGCCCGTTCGTCATATCATGATTAAACGCGCAGACATTCTAGACAGCAGTATTGAACAACCTAGTTGGGCTGCTGATAATATTAATTTGTCATTAGAGAACTGGTCATGGCCTAACGGTTACTGGCAACAAGATAACGCCCATTTATCTGTCAGTGCCAGTAATGCGAAATGGCACGATATCGTATTTGAACAACCGATCGTTGAGCTGAATTTCATGCCGGAAAAGATCGACAGTCAGGGTATTTCGGCTCAGTTACTCAATGGCTATATGCATATGGATGGAGAAATTGCACCTGATAAGGTCACACTAAAAAAATTGTTGATCTCAGGTATAAAAGGCTTTCTTCCTCCACAGTGGTTCCAAACAACAAAAACATTAACCTCAGGGCTATCAGAGCTAACTATCGATAAGCTTGATATCAATAATATACAGTTAACATCAACAGACACTCAGCTACCGTTTCAACTCGCCGGGATTAATATTGACGGTAACAATGTGGTAGTAAAACATCAGCATCAATGGGGGTTATGGCAAGGCGATCTTGATACCAGCCTTGGCTTTGCTAGTATCAACCAAATTGTTTTTATCGATCCAATTGTAGAAATGAGCAGTTCCAATGGCGATTGGGCGATCAATAAATTTGTCTTACCTTTTACTGATGGCATGCTAACAGCTAATGCGAATATTCAATTAGCGCAACAAGGTCAACCTTGGTCTCTTTCTATCTCCAATGATAGTGTTCCCGCCGCTCTCATTTATCGTTGGTTCAAATTACCACTGCCATTAAACGGTAAAATTGACGGAACATTACACGCACAAGGATTAGCAAGTAACCGCCAAAGCTTCAATTACAGTTTATCTGGACAAACCGCTCTTACCTTTAGAGATATTCATTTAGATAATATTGCACCAACCCAATTACTCGATAATTGGAAAACGAAAAGAAAGTTACTCGGTACGGTATTAGATAACAACCATGAAAACAGCGATAGTACCCCCCAAGCATTAATACTATCACCTCTAAATATCACAGCTGAAAGAGGAAGAGTTACCATTCCTACTTGGCTCGCAAGCAATGATGATTTTAGCCTATCACTCACCAGTCATTGGGATCTAGCGATCCCAACACAACAACAACTGGAGTGGGTATTAAAAGAAAACTGCCAACAAGTCGATCGTCGTTGGCATGCAGATCAAATAGAAGTGAATTCGTTTTCAACGTGTAGCGGCAAGATCAAATAAGTACCGGTAAAACTAGAAGCAACTTTACCGCCACTATACACATTCACATCGACACTAATGCGACCTTTACGACCTTTCGCTAAGCGATCAATATCACCGCGTAAATTTTCTATGGTACTCACCGCTTTAGGTCGCTCTGTCACAGGGGCAGAATAACGAATGTGACTATCAACCAAAATGATATTGCCTTCTAACCCACGCTCTTTAAGCAATAACCAAATAAAGCCCCAGCCCGCTAAGGTTGCCATGGTAAAAATGCTACCCGCAAACATAAACTCATTGGGGTTTAAATTAGCATTAAACAGCGCACTCACTTCAAAGCGATAACCTGTGTATTGGTTGATTTTTATCCCCATTTTATCGCTGATCGGGATCTGTTGTTGCCACAGTGTTTGTAACTCCTGACACCATTCAGGATGACGCACAACTTCATTCAATGGCTCAAGATGTTTCAGCATTTGTTGGTGACGAACAGGGCCTCGCTCATCACTCAATTCACCTTCACTGGCAAAGCCATTTTTTAAATAAAACGGGATCGCATCTTCGCGAGCATTACACACCATGCGCTTAGCACCGTCTTGCCTTGCGAGTGATTCTAGAGCCATTAAAATTAAGCCACCTAAACCATGGTGACGAACATCAGGGTCAACCGCCATGTAACGTACTTGTCCTTCATTATCAGGCGTTAAATATAAACGCCCAATCGCTACCACCTGATCACGATTATTGATGATCATACGATGTTCACTCAGTTCATCATACGCATCACGTTCAGAGCCTTGCGGCATCTGCCAAGGTTCACGCAACATCCGCCAACGAAAATGGTAATAGCTCGCCAACTGCTCATCTGTTTGAGGCGTCACTAATCGAAACATGAATTCCCTCTCTTTCCATTCTCGGTTTATGGTGTATCTCTGATACTAATGTGATTTTCTAGACTTGTAGCCAGAACGTCACTGGACCATCGTTATTTAGTGCTACTTGCATATCGGCAGCAAAGATACCCGTTTCAGTTTGAATTTCTTTTACCTTACATTGTTCGACAAAATATTCATAAAGACGTTCAGCATCAACAGGTGCAGCCCCACTCGAAAAACCTGGGCGCATACCCTTTTTAGTATCCGCAGCTAATGTAAATTGCGATACAACCAATACACTGCCACCCGCCTGCTGTACGTTTAAATTCATTTTGCCATCGTCATCACTAAAGACACGGTAACCGAGCACTTTATCACGCAATTTTTGCGCTTTTGCTTCATCATCACCTTTTTCAACGCCTAACAGCACTAACAAGCCTTTGCCTATAGCGCCAGTGATCTGTCCATCTACCGTCACACTAGCCTCAGTAACTCGTTGGATCAGTGCAATCATTTTTCTTCCTCTTTCATATTCTGCGACGTGTCATCAGGTTTTTTCTCTGTCGGTAATGATAACTGATTCGCCTGCTCCCAAAAACCACGCTCACCTAAACTGGCCGTGATCTCTGCGCCCAGTAAAACAATGCACCAACATAAATAAATCCAGACAAATAAGATAGGAATTGCAGCTAAGGCGCCGTAAATCATCTGATAAGAATGAAAATGCGCGAGGTAAATCGCAAAACCTTTCTTACTTAGCTCAAATAAAATGCTCGCACTTAGACTACCAATCAGTGCATGACGGAACGTCACTTTACAATTCGGTACTAATAAGTAGAGCAATAAAAATGCCAAACTCGACATAAGAGAAGGAAACCAGCGTAAGGACTGCTGTAAAAGACCGTGTAATGCTTGATGTTCAAGTAATGCCAGTGAACCAAGGTAAGAGCTTACCGCAATACTAGAACCTAACAGGATCGGTCCTAACGTTAAAATCATCCAATAGATTGAAAACGAAATAATCCAACGACGTTTCTTTTTAATTCGCCAGATATAATTTAACGAGGTATCTATTGATGAAATCAACATCATGGCAACCACAAATAAAGCCGCAATACCGACAGCAGTCATTTTGCCAGCATTAGAAACAAACTCATTTAAGTAGGTTTTCACGACCGCGCCGGCCGCTGGTACGAAGTTCTCAATCACAAAATTTTGTAGTTGCTCACCAAGCCCAGCAAATACCGGCACTGCTGATAACGCCGAAATAACAACAGTGATAAGCGGCACAAGTGATAATAAAGTGACATAAGCCATTGAGCCTGCGGTAACCGTTAAACGATCATGATTCACTCGCTGGATTAAATACGAAAAATAATCCATCATCAGATGGATTTTGGGACCAAATTGCAACTTCGCCATTGGTTTGTTGTCAGCCTTATAACTTTGTTCTATTAATCTTATACACATTGTGAAAAGGCTTTCATTTTTTGCCTTCTCTCAACTCTTTATTTGCGTCTTATCAATCAATTCTCTCTTGTTAGAACAAACGTTAAGATTGATTTATTTCAGCGCAGCATGTCTTACTAGGAGCATAACATGCCTTATTTTCTTGCTATTTTACTTAGCGTTAGCTTACTTTCCGGCTGCCAATCAGCCTATTACTCAGCGATGGAGCAAGTCGGCGTCCATAAACGTGACATCATGGTTGATCGGGTAGAAGACGCCAACGCGGCCCAAAAAAATGCACAAGAGCAATTTACCAGTGCGCTTGAAGGGCTTAAAGCATTAAATAATTTCAATGGTGGTGAGTTAGAAGCCGCATACAACGACGTTAATGATCAATACAAAGACAGTGAAGCGGCAGTCAATAAAGTAAAAGATCGTATCGCTGCTATTGAAGATGTGGCTGATGCATTGTTTGAAGAATGGAATGACGAGCTTGCGCTTTATAAGAGTGCAACACTGAAACGTGATAGTGCAAACAAGCTACGAGCAACCAAAGTACAGTATCAAAAAATGCTATCTGCGATGAAACGTGCAGAGCAAAAAATGGAGCCTGTGTTAGATACTTTGCGTGATAACACGTTATACCTAAAGCATAATCTAAATGCAGCAGCAATTGGCTCGCTACAAGGTGAGTTCAACTCACTGCAACGCGAGATCCAACAAGCGATCCGCGATATGAACAGCGCCATTGCAGAATCTAACCGCTTTATTGGTCATCTAAAGAAATAAGCTATCGACAAGGTGAGTCAGCACCACGGCTCACCTTTTCTTTGCCCTAACCTCCCAGTCCGACACTTATCTTCAGCCATTCGCCACAATCCCCATATTTCCCCCTTCAGATACAACAATCCCCATATTTCCCCCTTCAGATACAACAATCCCCCGATTGTTACCAACCGAGGGATTGTTTAATAACTAATGAAATTAATCAGTAATTACTTTGCACGACCTGCACGCTTACGATCGTTTTCAGTAAGAAGTTTCTTACGAATACGGATGCTTAAAGGTGTAACTTCTACTAGCTCATCGTTATCGATGAATTCTAGTGCTTGCTCAAGTGTGTACTTGATAGCAGGAGAAAGAGTTTGCGCTTCGTCAGTACCAGAAGCACGAACGTTTGTAAGCTGCTTACCTTTCAGACAGTTAACTGTGAGGTCGTTAGAACGGTTATGAATACCGATGATCTGACCTTCGTAAACTTCGTCTGCGTGCTCAGTGAATAGACGGCCACGCTCTTGTAGGTTAAACAATGCATAAGTCAGTGCTTTACCTGTTGCGTTAGAAATCAATACACCGTTGTTACGTTGACCGATAGTACCGCCCTTGTGAGGACCGTAGTGATCAAACGTATGGTAAAGAAGACCTGAACCTGAAGTCAGTGTCATAAACTCAGTTTGGAAACCGATAAGACCACGAGAAGGCATCATGAAGTCCATGCGAACACGGCCCTTACCATCTGGTGCCATATCAGTTAGCTCACCTTTACGAAGACCGATGTTCTCCATGATACCGCCTTGGTGCTCTTCCACCACGTCGATAGTCACAGTTTCAAACGGTTCCATTAGCTGGCCGTCTTCTTCTTTGATGATAACTTCAGGACGTGATACTGCTAGCTCGTAGCCTTCACGACGCATGTTTTCGATCAGGATCGATAGGTGAAGTTCACCACGACCTGATACGCGGAATTTATCTGGGTCAGTTGTTTCTTCAACACGTAGTGCAACGTTGTGTACTAGTTCTTTTTGAAGACGCTCTAGGATGTTACGTGAAGTAACGAACTTACCTTCTTTACCAGCAAACGGAGAGTTGTTTACTTGGAAAGTCATGGTAACTGTTGGCTCATCAACAGAAAGCGGCGTTAGTGCTTCAACACAGTTCTGATCACAGATAGTGTCAGAAATCTTAAGCTCGCCAAGACCTGTGATTGCAATGATGTCGCCCGCTTTCGCTTCTTCAACTTCATGACGCTCAAGACCTAGGTAACCTAGAACTGTACCTACTTTACCGTTACGCTTAGAACCGTCAGCACCTACGATAGTTACTTGTTGGTTAGCTTTCACTGTACCACGAGTAATACGAGCAACACCGATAACACCAACGTAAGAGCTGTAATCTAGCTGAGAGATTTGCATCTGTAGTGGGCCATCAACGTCCACTGAAGGCGCTGCAACGTTATCAACGATAGATTGGAACAATGGTTCCATGTTCTCGCCAGTTTCGCCTTCTTCTAGTGTTGCCCAACCGTTTAGTGCTGATGCGTAAACCACTTGGAAGTCTAGCTGTTCGTCAGTTGCACCAAGGTTATCGAATAGGTCAAATACTTGATCCATAACCCACTCAGGACGTGCACCTGGACGGTCAATCTTGTTGATTACAACGATTGGCTTAAGACCGTATGCAAACGCTTTTTGCGTTACGAAACGTGTTTGAGGCATAGGGCCGTCAACTGCGTCAACGATAAGCAATACAGAGTCAACCATAGACATGATACGCTCTACTTCACCACCGAAATCGGCGTGTCCAGGGGTATCTACGATGTTGATGCGGTAGTCATTCCAGTTGATTGCTGTGTTCTTAGCAAGAATGGTAATGCCACGCTCTTTCTCGATATCGTTAGAATCCATCACACGTTCTTCGGCTTCGCCGCGACCCTCTAACGTGCCAGACTGCTGTAGAAGTTTATCAACCAGGGTAGTTTTACCGTGGTCAACGTGAGCAATAATTGCGATATTTCTTAATTTATCGATCGATTGATTAGACATTAGTTTCACATTCACTCAGAACATGCAGCATCTTCACTAGAGGCTACTTGATTAAAAAAACGGCTCATAATTTAACAGATTTTACGCCAAAACCCACGAAATATGTGATTTATATCACCAGCTTTTTTATGACCATGCTCTAGAGCCGCATTTTTACTCGCTTTTTGGCCTAATTTTATTTTTTTGAACCCTTCTATTCAGGCCATAAATACCCTCTTAACCTTGCTTTCTCACTCCTTACGGATAAAAAACATCATTAAAGGTACACAGCTCTCATTTAACAATAAAAAAACACTTTTTTAAGGATATTATGAATTGACAATAATTTTTAACATCGCGATAGTAAGCATGTTCTATTATTGTTAATGACACGCCACCGCACCAAAATGGTGCATACGTGCATCAAGATAGTGCAAAAATGGATTAATTAAGCTTTAGCAATGCGTAAAAACCGCATTTTTAAAGCTTTTAAAAATTGGCATGGTTTTCGCTTAAGAACATTCAGATCTGCTCATTCTCAGAAATGAGCAACACTAGATTTGCGGCCATGCCCTTATATAACACCGGAGGTTACTCAAGATGTCAGTAGAAAACGTACTAGCGCTGATCCAGGAAAATGAAGTTAAGTTTATTGACCTACGTTTTACCGATACAAAAGGTAAAGAACAGCATATCTCGATCCCATCTCATCAAATTGATGCTGATTTCTTCGAAGAAGGTAAAATGTTTGATGGCTCTTCAGTTGCAGGTTGGAAGGGTATCAACGAATCAGACATGGTAATGATGCCTGACGCGTCAAGCGCGGTACTAGACCCATTCACTGAAGATGCTACGCTAAATATCCGTTGTGATATTTTAGAGCCAGCAACAATGCAAGGTTACGACCGTGATCCTCGCTCTATCGCGAAGCGTGCAGAAGAGTTCATGCGTTCAACAGGTATCGCAGACACGGTTCTTATCGGTCCTGAGCCAGAATTCTTCCTATTTGACGATGTTAAGTTTAACACTGACATGTCAGGCTCTTTCTTCAAGATTGATGACGTAGAAGCAGCATGGAACACAGGTTCTGATTTCGAAGGCGGTAACAAAGGTCACCGTCCTGGCGTTAAAGGTGGTTACTTCCCAGTAGCACCTGTTGATTCATCACAAGACATCCGTTCTGCTATGTGTTTAATCATGGAAGAAATGGGTCTAGTTGTTGAAGCTCACCACCACGAAGTAGCAACAGCAGGTCAAAACGAAATCGCAACACGTTTCAACACGCTAACAACAAAAGCAGATGAAATTCAGATCTACAAGTATGTAGTTCATAACGTTGCACACGCATTTGGTAAAACAGCAACCTTTATGCCTAAGCCACTAGTAGGTGATAACGGTTCTGGTATGCACGTTCACCAATCACTAGCAAAAGACGGTGTAAACCTATTCTCTGGTGATAAGTACGGCGGCCTTTCTGAAATGGCACTTTACTACATCGGTGGTATTATCAAGCACGCACGTGCAATCAACGCATTTGCTAACCCAGCAACGAACTCATACAAGCGTCTAGTTCCAGGCTTTGAAGCTCCAGTAATGCTAGCTTACTCTGCACGTAACCGTTCAGCGTCGATCCGTATTCCTGTAGTACCAAGCCCTAAAGCACGTCGTATCGAAGTACGTTTCGGTGATCCAGCAGCTAACCCATACCTAGCATTTGCTGCAATGCTAATGGCTGGCCTTGACGGTATCCAGAACAAGATCCACCCAGGCGAAGCGATGGATAAAGACTTGTACGACCTACCAGCAGAAGAAGCGGCTGAAATCCCAACAGTTGCAGAATCGCTACAAGGCGCACTACAAGCACTAAGCGACGACCGTGAGTTCCTAACATCTGGCGGCGTATTCTCTGATGACTTCATCGATTCTTACATCGCACTGAAATCTCAAGACGTTGAGAAAGTAAACATGACAACTCACCCACTAGAGTTTGAACTTTACTACTCTGTTTAAGTAATCATTTAATTACTAAACATTAAATACTTAGGCCTGCTTCACAAGCAGGCCTTTTTGATCTTGTTGTTCGTCACAAAGCAACGACAATAAAGTTTCTTTGATCCCTCCGTCCAGTGCTATCAAACTTGGAGTTAATGGATGAAACTCTCTCGTTTTATAAAAGTAACACCCGCAACAATTGTGGCTATCATATGGGTCACATCAATACCGACACATGCTTCAACTATCTACTCATGGACAGATGAAAATGGCGTGGTGCACTTTACCGATCAACCTCAAACGCCCGATGCCACCGCTTACCCTTTAAGCGTGACAGAAGTCAGTGGCAATATTGAACAAACCGCAGATACTATTGACACTCAAACCACTGATATTACCGTGGTAGAAGAGCCAGCAAAAACCATTACAACCGTCAGTTTAGTTTCGCCAATGCATGAGCAAACCATCCGTAATAACGAAGGTATCATCAATATTCATGCGGTCACCAACAGCAAACTTAACAATCAAACCCAAGCGCAATTAGTATTAGATGGCGTGGTTAAAGGTGAACCTCAAACGGAACTCACTTGGACATTAGATAACATTGATCGTGGCAGCCACCAGCTACAAATTCAACTAGTTAAAGGCGGCAAGGTTATTGCATCGTCAGATAGTATTACCGTTTATCTGCATCGAGCCACAGTGAAGGCAAACAAGCCAAAGCCAGTACAGCCTCGCTAGTCCACAGTTTCATCAATTAACAGTGCCCGATCAGCAATAAACAGGTTACACTCAGATGCACCAATTTGGTGCATTTGACCTAAATAAGCCTATTGATGGTTTAGGTAATCAACAAGGATGCTGATTGTGACTACCGCTTTTACCCCTATAATTATTGATAACCTTGTTACTGCGGTCATACTACTGGATGAGCACTTAACGATTCGTTATGTCAATCCTGCCGCAGAACAACTGTTATCGTCGAGTAAGCGCCGTTTGCTGGGCATTACGTTACCTGAGTTATTACAGTACTCCTCACTTGATCTCGATGTAATCGCAGCTACGTTACAAAGTGGTCAAGGCCTAGCTGATAGTGATGTCGCTTTTGTGATTGATGAACAGCGCCACCTTCTCGCCTTAAATGCCAGCCCTATTTCATGGCAAAAAAATCTTTTCGTGATGCTGGAGCTTAAACCTATCGATCAACAACGTCGTATAAGCCAAGAGCTCTCCCAATTAGCTCAGCAGCAAGCAGCAAAAGAATTAGTACGAGGGTTAGCTCATGAGATAAAAAACCCACTAGGTGGCTTAAGAGGCGCTGCACAGCTACTTGAAAAAGCACTACCCGACCCTAGTTATGTCGAATATACCCAAATGATTATTGAGCAAGCCGACCGATTACGTAATTTGGTTGATAGGCTATTAGGCCCGCAACGCCCAGGCATCAGAAAAACCGATAATATTCATCTCGTATTAGAAAAAGTACGTCAGCTGATCATACTGGAAAACGACAGTAATCTTGTGATTGAGCGCGACTACGATCCAAGTCTGCCTGAGATTGAAATGGATACCGAACAACTCGAGCAAGCCTTACTCAATATTGTCAGTAACGCTGCTCATGTTCTAAAAAAGCAGAATGGCGGAATAATTAAGCTCAAAACCCGTACAGCTCATCAAGCCTTGATCCAAGGTAAATACGCCCGCATCGCCGCAAAAATTGAGATTATCGATAATGGTCCCGGGATCCCAGCCGCGATCCAAGACACCTTATTTTATCCAATGGTAACCGGTAATGCTGATGGTACAGGGTTAGGGCTATCGATCTCACAAAATTTAATAGACCAACATAATGGCAAAATTGAAGTGATTAGCTGGCCAGGACACACCAACTTTACGATCTATTTACCAATACAATAATAACGATTAGGAGAGTAACGTATGAGCAAAGGATTAATTTGGGTTGTCGATGACGACAGCTCTATTCGCTGGGTAATGGAAAAAACACTTATTACCGCTGGCATGAAATGTGAAACATTTGCCAATGCCGATAGTGTGCTTGAAGCGCTAGAGCGTAATGTCCCTGATGTATTGGTCTCTGATATTAAAATGCCGGGAACAGATGGCTTAACGTTACTAAAACTCTTACAACAAGATTACCCACTATTACCTGTGATAATCATGACGGCACATTCAGACTTAGATGCCGCTGTGAACGCCTATCAACGTGGGGCATTTGAATATCTCCCTAAGCCATTTGATATTGATGAAGCTGTGAGTCTTGTTGAGCGCGCGGTCAGTCATAGCCAAGAGCAGAAACGTCAACAACAACCAGAAACGGAAGTAAAAGCGGTACCTGAAATTATCGGTGAAGCCCCTGCCATGCAGGAAGTTTTCCGTGCTATTGGTCGCCTTTCTCGCTCATCCATCTCGGTGTTAATTAACGGCGAATCTGGCACAGGTAAAGAGCTTGTCGCCCACGCTTTACATCGCCATAGTCCACGCAGTAAAAATGCTTTTATTGCCCTGAATATGGCCGCTATTCCCAAAGACTTGATTGAATCAGAACTGTTTGGGCATGAAAAAGGCGCATTTACTGGCGCCAACAGTGTTCGTCAGGGACGATTTGAACAAGCCAACGGTGGAACACTGTTTCTCGATGAAATCGGTGATATGCCATTAGATATTCAAACCCGTTTACTGCGTGTCTTAGCTGATGGGCAGTTTTATCGTGTCGGTGGACACTCTCCCGTTAACGTCGATGTCCGTATTATTGCTGCAACGCACCAAAACCTAGAGCGTCTTGTCGCAAGTGGTGATTTTCGTGAGGATTTGTTTCACCGCTTAAACGTTATTCGGGTGCATTTACCGTCTCTAAAAGATCGTCGCCAAGATATCCCTCAACTGGCGCGCCACTTCCTACAACGCGCGTCGAACGAGTTAGGAGTAGAAGTCAAAACCCTGCACCCTAACACGACCGAACAGCTAGCTGCACTGGATTGGCCGGGTAATGTTCGCCAATTAGAAAATATTTGTCGCTGGCTTACTGTCATGGCAAGCAGCAGCGAGGTCTTACCTAGCGATCTCCCCCCTGAGTTACTTGAAAATACTCAAAACACTTTATCAACTCAGCAAGATAATCGACATTGGCAACAAGGCTTACAGCAATGGGCCAAGCAAGAATTACAGCAAGGTAATGAAAACTTATTGGCAGAAGCCCTACCTGAGTTTGAAAAAATCTTGCTAGAGACTGCGCTACAACATAGCCACGGTCATAAGCAAGAAGCGGCTCGATTATTAGGCTGGGGAAGAAATACCCTTACCAGAAAGCTCAAAGAGCTGGGTATTAACGACTAACTATCACAACATAAATCGGGTTGCAGGTGAAGACGATCACATTTAGCTGCAACGATTATGTTCACGTTATACACTTTGCTTATACTTAACGCTCAGTTTTCATCGGAATAATCATAATGATCAACAAGCATCTTCCTTTAACGGATCTACACCGTCACCTTGATGGCAATATTCGCCCTCAAACTATCTTAGAACTTGGCCAGCAATTTAATATGGCACTACCGGGCCATGATCTAGAAAGTTTACGCCCACACGTTCAGATCGTTGAAGCTGAGCCAAGTCTTGTGGCTTTTTTATCAAAGCTAGACTGGGGTGTTGCAGTATTAGGCGATCTCGATGCTTGTCGTCGTGTCGCTTATGAAAACGTTGAAGATGCCTTGAATGCACAAATTGATTATGCCGAGCTACGTTTCTCACCTTACTACATGGCAATGAAGCACAACTTACCGATCGCTGGTGTAGTTGAAGCCATTATTGATGGAGTAGAAGCTGGTTGTCGTGACTTTGGTATCAAAGCGAATTTGATCGGTATTATGAGTCGTACCTTTGGTGTTGAGGCTTGCCAGCAAGAGCTTGATGGCTTACTCGCTCACAAAGATAAATTGGTCGCTATCGATTTAGCCGGCGATGAATTAGGTCAGCCTGGCGCACAATTTAACGCACACTTTAAACAGGTTCGTGATGCGGGCTTACGTGTAACCGTTCATGCTGGTGAAGCAGCGGGCTCTGAAAGTATGTGGCAAGCCATTAATGAGCTTGGCGCAGTACGTATTGGTCACGGTGTAAAGGCAATTCAAGATCCAAAACTGATGGATTATCTCGCAGAGCATAAAATTGGTATTGAATCGTGCATTACCTCAAACATTCAAACCAGTACTATTAGCAATATCAAAGATCACCCTATCAAACCATTCCTCGAGCATGGTATTTTAGCCTGCCTCAATACTGATGATCCTGCCGTTGAAGGTATTGAATTACCTTACGAATATGAGGTGGCAGCACCCGCTGTTGGATTAAGCCAAGCGCAAATCGAACAAGCACAACGCAATGGCTTAGAGATCGCCTTCTTGAGTGAAAACGAGAAACAAGCTCTTCGCGAGATGGCAGCACAACGCAGCTAATCACTCACGCGATAAAAACCAGATAACAAAAAGCCCCATTCCAGCATTGCTCGAATGGGGCTTATTATTTAATCCAAGAAGATTAAATCACTCGTGAAAACTGCTGTTGGCGAGCGCGATCACGTAAGTATTTATCGAAACACATACAAATATTACGGATCAATAAACGTCCCTTCAGCTCAACGAAGATATATTGCTGATCCACCGATACTAACTCATCATCAATAAAGGTCTTTAAAAGCTCTAAATCTTCAGCAAAGTATTGATCAAAATTGATATTAAATTCCGCTTCAATCGCTTTCTTATCAAGCTGGAAATTACAAATGAGGGCTTTGATCACTTCACGACGCAGTAGGTCGTCCGCATCTAGCGAGACCCCTTTCCACAGTGCGTTTTGTTTTTCTTCAATATCACGGTAGTAATGCTTTAACTCTTTTTGGTTCTGCGCATAGCAATCACCAATCATAGAAATCGCTGATACACCCATTCCTAATAAATCACACTCACCTTGAGTGGTGTAACCTTGGAAATTACGGTGCAGAATCCCTTCACGCTGTGCAATTGCTAATTCATCATCCGGTTTTGCAAAGTGATCCATACCAATAAATTGGTATCCTGCTCCCGTCAACGTCGCAATTGTATCTTGTAAGATACCTAACTTTTCTTTGGCACTCGGTAATAGCTCTTCGCTGATCTTACGCTGTGCCGCAAACAATTTAGGCATGTGGGCGTAGTTAAACACCGATAAACGCCCCGGATTCATCGCCAGTACTTGCTCTAATGTTTTCGCAAACATTTCACGATTTTGTAGCGGTAAACCATAAATCAAATCAAGGTTCGTTGAACGGAATCCCAACTCACGTGCACGCTCAACCATCGCAAAGATAAACGCTTCGTCTTGCTCACGGTTAACCAGTTTTTGCACTTCTTTATTAAAATCTTGCACCCCGATACTTAAGCGATTAAAGCCTTCACTGCGAAGGTGATCAAGAATATCGAGTTCAATTTCACGCGGATCGACTTCAATGCTGATCTCAGCATCATCATCAAAATTAAACGCCGCACGCAAGCTATTCATTAAACGGCTGATCTGCGCTGCAGTAAGAAACGTGGGAGTACCACCGCCCCAGTGCAATTGACTCACTTGGCGATCGCCCAATAAAGTCGCACGTTGTTTAATTTCTTGTTCTAGCTTATCCAAGTAGTCATCCGCTTTATGCTGATGACGGGTAATGATTTTATTACAGCCACAGTAGTAACAAAGCTTATGACAAAATGGGATGTGAATATAAAGCGATAGCTTACGATCAGGGTATTGCTTACATGCCATCTCAAATTCAGCAGACGTGAACGCTTCATTAAACTCTAATGCAGTTGGGTAAGAGGTATAACGCGGACCTGAGTAGTTGTACTTTTCAATCAGGGCCTGATCCCAAATAATCTGCTCATTTGACATGACATATTTCCAATATTGTAGGGAGAATAAAGAGTTAAACGTGTAATGATAGTAAAACGAATAACACTTATAGTTTATAAGACAATACAGCCATCGCCTAATCAGATTAAACGATGACTGTAATAGTTCAGATCAAGTCATTAAGACTTCGTAGACAGGATAGCATCCAGCTCGACCGCAATAGCTTCTTGTAATCGAGTTTCAGCCTTCATTCGCTCCAGATCAAAGCGCATTCGAGCACGTTTCTCTGTTTGTTGACGCGCTTCACCGCGAGGCATATCTTTTACTACCTCATACAGCTCTGTAATAGCTGGATAAGTGGCTGCAAAATCAACACTCTTATCAGCCTGTAGCGCTTCCATCAACTTATACAAACGAATCGCCGCTTCAGACAAATCACATTGTCCTTGCTTGGTCGCTGCGGCAATCACATAAACGCTCTCTAAAATCGTATTATTACGCGTTTCTATCGCCTCTTTTTGCTGTTGTTCAGCACGGGCTAAAAAAACTTTATGGCGTTGATTTTGTTGGTATAGCTTAACAAGTAACGTTCCCGCATAAATACCAAGCGCGGTTACAATTGTGCCACCAATAACAAGCAGAAGCGTCAAATCCTGCAACGGTTACTCCTTACCGAATTTATCTAAATCCATCTTTTCAAATTGATCGAGTAAATCATCATCAGACTTAACCGCTGGGCGGTACTCATCTTCCTCGAACAATTCAACTTCATCTTCTTCCATCAAACCAAGCTGCTTCATAAGCTGCTCAATACGATCAAGTTTTTGGTCGACTTGTTTCTGCAAGCCTGCACCTAACTTTTCACCAGCATCTAAGCGATCAAGAAGAACCATCAGCTGCGCATCATTTTCAAGCATTGCTAATTCTTGCTCTGCTGACATACGACGTTGCTGTTTGGTCATTGGCTTTTTCGGCTCAACGATCAAAGGAATTGGTTTTTTACTACCAAGACGTGGGTCTTTTTTCTGCGCGGCATTACGCTGCTTAGTTTCTTCAACGGCAGAATGGCGACTACCAGTTTTTAAGCCTTTACGCTTTTTCGCTTTCTGGCGCTGGCGAGATTCGATCTCTAATTGGTTCGGCGTTTTATCACGGTATACCGCTGGGCCTTCAGAACCAATCTTACGGCCTCTTTTTTTACGGGTCATTACTGGGTTTTCCTCAGCAAAATCACATCATTTCCAACAAACTCAACTTCTAAGCCATCACGTTGCGCTAAAAAGCGGAACGTATCGCGACTAAAGAAACTGACGTGGGTTGGATCGTTCTTATAATGCCAACGTGTAAACGCTTCGGCATCGGTTGCTAGCTTTGTCATTAACCCTAGCCATCCGCCAGGTTTAATCATACTCAGCAGCAGCCCCCATTCCTTCGCAGGCTGATTAAAATGTTCTATGGCTTCGGTACACGTAACAAAGTCATATTGACGCGTTAATACACTAGGATCAGGTGCAAAATATGGATCATAGATCGCCATATTATATCCCATTTCCTCCAACATAATGGAAAGTGTTGGACCGGGACCGCTGCCAAAGTCTAAAGCATCTAATGGCCCAGCCGGTAAACGTTCCACTAATGGTGTCGCTAAACGACCTAAAAATTGGCGATAACCCATATCATCTGGATTATTTTGATGTTGATCATAAACGGCTTTTTCTTGCTCTGGTGATAACTGAGCCTCAGGATCAGCAAAAATTAACGCACATTGCTGACAACGAAAATAGCAGCGATTTTTATCTTCAACAAATACTCCATGCTGTTCACTATGGCACAGTGGACATGGCTGCATGATCACTTCTCCGGTGTTGCCGATTATTAGCAAAATCGGAACTGGTGTAAAATCGAGCGGGCTATTCTATACCCAATCGCGGTCAAGATGTAGTTTTGCCGACAAATTGTGCAAGTTTATCTGTAAATACGATAAAGATAGATAAAAGATCAACAAGTTAACTTGTTTATAATGCAGATAGAAAAAGAGGGGAAAAGAAAAAAGCGATAGGCTTGCACCTATCGCTCTATATGTAAGCCACTGGCTTATATTCTGTCTAGTCATCCTAACTAGCGTGTAACATCCCGGTTAAGCAACGTTCCCTTTGTTATTAGTGCTTTCCTTGCGAGCTTGTTGTTCGTCATCATCCTGATGAGTTTTGCTCTTCCGTGTTCTGTCCATAGCAATTCAACTCGTCCTGAGTTGGCGTTCCTTTCCGCTTACTATCATCCTGATAATAATGCCACCATCCTTGTGAGCACGTTATCCGTAACGTACCGCTTATTGCGTCGACATCATGTCGTTGCAAAATCTTATCCGTAAGTGTCTTCCTGACAATCCAATACGCTTCTTGCGTCAACCCTAGTCATCCTAACTAGACGTCCTGTGATCCTTCGAGCTCCTGCTCATGCTGTCCTAGCGCTTCCATCCATTGTCGCTCTCCCTGTCGACACGAGATAATCTACAGTAACCAAAGACTGAAACAATGTACCGATATCACATTTTTAAAAACACAAACCACCAATAACAATCAAGTCATTGTTATTAATGGTTATTATATTTTTAGCTACAAAATTTCGAGCTAAAACAACCCTCACAAATGGCAGATCTCTTACAAGCTGCTGAGCAAATAACACAGAAGTAAAAATAGTCTTGCTGAATGAAGAACCAAAAGATATAAAGCAATGATTGTTAGACAATAAAAAAGCAGCCTAAAGGCTGCTTTTTTCTATGGAGAGCGAACTATATTTAATGCAAACCGCCAACATATTGTGACAACGCATTAATTTCATCATCACTTAATTTTGCAGCAACCGAGCGCATCATTGCGTTCATATCATTAGCACGAGCACTTGAACGGAATTCTTCAAGTTGAAGTTTTACGTATTCCGCATTTTGACCAGAGATTTTAGGGAATCCAGATAAACTCGTACCATTGCCACGAGGGCCATGACACGCAATACAGGCAGCGATACCACGTTCAGTATCACCAAAACGGTAAAGTTGTTGCGCGACTTCAACGGATTCTTTTGGGGAAGTATTATCTGAAATAGGCAGGGAAGCATAATATACTGCGATATCTGCTATATCTTGGTCAGAAAGAGCCATGGCCATTCCTCCCATAACAGGATTATTACGTCCTTGTTTTCCGCCGGTAGCCATTGCCAGTTTGTATTCTTTTAATTGCTTTTCAAGATATTTAGGGTGCTGTCCAGCAAGCTTAGGATATTGCTGCATCAACGCTGCATTGCCATCTGTACCATGGCAGGCGGCACATGTTGCAGCTTTCAATTTACCTGCTTCGATGTTGCCTTCTTCAGCCGTGGTCGAATAACTAGCAAGAAGGCTTAATATTAATATTAATTTCTTCATGACATTCCATTTATAATTATAGGGCTTCCACTACCACAAGTAATGCTCACTTACATAGTATACAATACGATCCCAAACCGAGCTCGGTTTAACATATTTTATACATCTTCACATAAAAGCAATCAGTCGACTACTTGAAGACTAGACGGAGTTAACAGTGAATCAACCTCTCAACTACAGAAATACAAGTTTTATCACAAGTGCGCCAGATATTCGTCACTTGCCGCAAGATGCAGGCGTTGAGATTGCATTTGCTGGTCGCTCTAACGCGGGTAAGTCGAGTGCCCTAAACCGCTTAACCGATCAAAAAGGGTTAGCGCGTACTTCAAAAACGCCTGGTCGTACTCAGCTGATCAATATGTTTGAAGTGGTTCAAGGCTGTAACCTTATCGATTTACCGGGTTATGGCTTTGCACAAGTCCCTCTTGAAATGAAATTAAAATGGCAGAAGTCGCTAGGAGAATACCTTCAGCGTCGAGAGTGCTTACAAGGCCTTGTGGTATTAATGGATATCCGTCATCCGATGAAAGATCTTGACCAACAAATGATTAATTGGGCACTTGAAAGCCGTTTACCTGTTCTGGTCTTACTAACTAAAGCTGATAAGCTAAAAAGTGGCGCTCGTAAAGCACAGGTATTAAAAATCCGTCAGATGACTAAAGAGTTAGAAGGTGACGTACAGGTTGAAGCTTTCTCTTCGTTAAAAGGTATTGGCGTCGATCAAGTTCGCCGTAAATTAGATGAGTGGTACGCGCCAGAGCTAGAGCGTCAACGCGTGCTTGCCGGTGGTGATGATGCTTTCCCTGAGCAAGTAGAAGAAGACAACGAGTAAAATACGTTGTTTATATAGCTCTAAGGATTGGAGCTATAAAAGTTCCCCACCATCTCGGTGGGGCAAATTAAGAGAGAAACAGGAGGTATTTTAGTTTTGTGCAACAAACAATAATGATTTCTACTCTTAGCGCAATCCCTTCCCCTTTACATGACTAGATTTACATATTTTTTTGCGACTCCCGACCATATTTCCCTCTAAATGCCGATATAAATATTACTTATCCCTGACTTGCTCAGCACATTATTTCTTTAACAAAATAACAACATAAAATGTTAATAAACCATGTTTCGTTCTGGAAGTTTATTACAACCACATTTAACTAAAAAAGAGCAAAAAAAAACCACTCCCAATAGTTTAGGAATGGTTATTTCATGGATTTGTTGAACGGCTAATAATGTCATCAGCACTGACAGCAAATATGAACAAGAAGCTATTTTTAGTATAGCGGCTGTTTTAATTTTTTAAAGTATTTACTCTAAAAAATAACGTCTAAAGAGAAAATAAAGAGAAAATAAAGAGAAAAACAGGCCAACAGATAGGCCAAAAAGATCAAATAGACCAATGAACGACCATAATTTGATTAGTAATTAGCTAAATAGAGAGAAAACGAAATAAATAATCAACAGATAAAGAGAAAGGTATAAACGGAGAGAAAAAATTTGCTAGCGCACAATAAAAAACGCCCCGGTCCAAAGTGAGACCAGGGCGGCTGAATCAGCCAAATCCAATAACGTGAAACAAAAGGTCTGAAAGATAGAACATCTTACCTCTGTACCCTACACCTGTAACTGTATATCAAACGTTCAGTTTTTGGAACCCCTAAATGTAGTTTTTTTTCACTTTGTTGTAAGTAAATTTTACATATTGGTTTTTATTTGTCGCTTATTTTTAACAAAAAAAATAGCCAGCATCGTGCTGACTATTTATTATTATTCTTATTATTACCAATAAAAATTAGTGCGCTTGATCCCAGTTATCACCGTAACCAGTATCTGCGATAAGCGGTACATCCAGCGTCGCTGCTTGTTCCATTAATGCTTTAACTGATGCTGTTACTGTTTCAAGTGCTGATTCTTTCACTTCAAACACTAATTCATCGTGTACTTGCATTAATAAACGCACATCACCTTCCGGTTGTTGCTGTACCCAACCATCAACCGCAATCATCGCCAGCTTGATGATATCAGCCGCAGTTCCTTGCATTGGCGCATTGATTGCTGCACGCTCCGCTGCTTTTCGACGTAAACCATTACGTGATTTAATGTCTGGAAGATATAGGCGACGGCCAAAGAGAGTTTCAACGTAACCTTGCTCTGAAGCCGCATTACGCGTGCTTTCCATGTATTCTAAAACACCTGGATAACGCTCAAAATACACATTCATGTAGTTTTGCGCTTCATTACGTCCCATATCTAGCTGCTTTGCTAAACCAAACGCACTCATACCATAGATCAAGCCAAAGTTAATCGCTTTAGCACGGCGACGCTGCTCACTGCTCACCTCTTCAATATCCAAACTGAGAATTTCAGCGGCCGTTGCTGCGTGGATATCTTTACCATGACGGAAAGCATCTAATAATGCTTTATCACCAGATAAATGCGCCATAATACGTAGTTCAATTTGAGAGTAATCGACCGCAAGGATCTTATAGCCGCTTTGCGCGACAAACGCTTGGCGAATACGACGACCTTCTTCATTACGTACTGGAATATTCTGCAAATTTGGATCGCTTGATGATAGACGTCCGGTTGCAGTCACGGCCTGATGGTAAGAAGTATGGACTCGACCCGTTGCAGGATTTACCATCTTAGGCAACTTATCGGTGTAAGTAGATTTCAGTTTTGCAAGTCCACGATATTCCAAGAGTAACTTAGGCAGTGGGTAATCAAGCGCAAGCTCTTGCAATACTTCTTCATTCGTTGACGGTGTACCAGATGGCGTTTTCTTTAAAACAGGTAATCCCATTTTTTCAAATAGGATCGCTTGAAGCTGTTTTGGCGAGCTTAAATTAAATTCTTGCTCCGCAATTTCAAACGCTTTTTTCTCAATTTCATCAAGTCGAGCAGCGATCTCTGTTGATTGTGCGCCAAGCAACATACTGTCGACATAAACACCCGTGCGTTCCATACGTGAAAGTACTGGCACTAATGGCATTTCGATAGTTTCAAAGACATGCTTAAGTTTGTCGTCAGCTTCTACTTTAGGATACAACGTATTGTGCAAACGCAAAGTAATGTCAGCATCTTCAGCAGCATAAGGGCCAGCTTGCTCTAAATCGATTTGATTGAACGTTAGCTGTTTTTTACCTTTACCTGCAACTTCTTCAAAGCTGATATTCTTATGCTCTAAATAACGTAGGGCAAGGCTATCCATATCATGACGCCCAATAACGCTATTAAATACATAAGATTCAAGCATTGTATCGAACACAATACCCTGCATTTCAATGCCATAACGAGCAACAATACTGGCATCAAACTTAAGGTTTTGACCAATTTTCGCTTGTTTTGGATCTTCAAGTAGCGGCTTTAACTGCTCTAGCACCCAATCACGGTCAAGCTGCGCTGGCGCATCAAGATAATCGTGAGCCACAGGGACGTAAGCCGCTTTACCTTCTTCAATCGCAAAAGACACACCGACGACATTCGCCGTCATGTAATCTAAACCATCGGTTTCGGTATCAAAGGCAAACGCCTCTGCCGCTTTTAATTGCTCAAGCCATGTTGCAAAACTTTCTTTATCTAAAACCGTTTCATACCCACTACGATCAATCGTTGGTGCAACGGCTTTTTTTTCAGCTGGCACATCACCTGATTTTTCGTCAGCAACAATACGGCCATCGCTTCCATCAAGCATTTCAGTTAACCAACGACGGAACTGTAACTTACCAAAAAGCTCGGTGAGAGCATCTGTATCAGGCACACCTTTACGCAGTTCATCAGGTGTTACATCTAGCTCAACATCCAATTTAATGGTGGCAAGCTTATATGACATGTAAGCCGCTTCTTTATTATCAATCAGCTTTTTCGCCATGGTTTTTGAACCACGGAAACCGAGAGCAGCAATATCATCTAAATTATCGTATAAAGCATCTAACCCACCGATACCGGTCAGCAATGCTTTTGCTGTTTTCTCACCAACCCCAGGTACACCTGGAATGTTATCTACTTTATCGCCCATCAGAGCAAGGTAGTCGATGATCAACTCAGGACCAATCCCAAACTTATCCACAACACCGGCGGGATCCATCACAACATCAGTCATGGTATTGATCAAAGTAACATTTTGATCCACCAGCTGTGCCATATCTTTATCACCTGTACTGATAAGTACAGGCATACCTTGTTGTGATGCTTGTGTGGATAACGTGCCAATCACATCATCCGCTTCAACGCCAGAGATCGCGATCAATGGTAGCCCCATCGCTTTGATCACCGCATGCAATGGTTCGATCTGACTGCGAAGATCGTCCGGCATCGGTGGACGATTGGCTTTATATTCAGGATACATATCATCACGGAAGGTTTTCCCTTTCGCATCAAAGATCACTGCGATATGTTCGGTTGAAAATTGACGTAACATGCTACGTAGCATGTTTACAACACCATAAATTGCGCCTGTCGGCTCACCGTCAGAATTAGTGAAATTCGGTGCAGCATGGTAAGCGCGATACAGGTAAGAGGATCCATCAATCAGGATCAATGGATTTTCTGGAATAGTTGCCATAGGGTTATTCTTATATCCAAGCGTTTGTCGTTCAGGTTAGTAGCTCTATTATCGACCATATTAGGCGTTGAGCGACAGGAAAAATGCAATAACCATAGAATGCCACGCCCTGTCGCAAGTGTTAACCAATGTTTTATTCTATTCTCACTTTTTCTGTGGATAACTTTGTTAGTATTTAATTTACGCCAGTTGATCGTTTTTTGGGTAATTTGGCAAATAAGAAACTATTACAAACACAATCAATAACTTAACTATAAACCTTAATTTCGATCCTCGATCCCTATTTGATCATTAATTGTGGAAAACCTCATAGTGATAAAGCCAAATGCGGTAATAACACCATAAAAATCAGACGATTTGTTTAGTATCAAAACCAAAAATAACTAAACTGCGGTAATTTTAGCCGCTTCTACGCTATTTAATGACAGAGATACCTATCAGTGAAAATTTATCTTCGATAAAAAACTGAAGCATAGAAAGTTGATCTCTTTTTTATCTTAATATTGATCAATAAAGACGCTTCGATCGTCGCATAGTAAAATCACACATAAAGACTATGCATGCCATCGTGAAGGCAATAGAAAAAATAAACGGCTTAACGATAACGGAGCAATGGAGGATAAGAATAAAAAAGGCAGATTTTAAAAAAGAAAAAGCGACGCTACGATGAGTAGCGTCGCTCAGCAGAAGTGGTGTTCGGTTATTAGCCCTACACTAATAACACGCAACCGGAGCTGTAGTACACTGGAAGCAATGTGAGCAATGTCGTGCCATCAAGACGATATGATTATGTTTCATCCCTATCGCCTGAGCGCCTGTTAATAATAACCATTCTCACTTGAGATGCAAGCACTTTATTGAGAATAATTGTCATTTAAAAGATATTTTTTAACCAACTCTTTACGAAAATGTAAACGATAATCCAGCACCCTCTCTTTTTTCTCAATATCTTCAATAAGATAGCCATTGCGCATTAATAATCTCACCATTGCAGGAAAGCGGTTTCTCGATTTAACCGTTAGTCGTTGATAGCCCTGATCAATAACCCACGCTTCTTGCGCTTCTAACAATGCTTGTGCCACCCCGTGACCACGCCCGGCAGGTAATACACCATCGAGCCAGCTATAAAATGTTTGCTTATCTAGCGCATAGCCTATTCTAACTGTTGCTGGTTTTCAGCAACTAAGATCAAAGCAGGCTTGATTGCTAAACGCGCAGTTAACGCCGCCAAAGAAATAGGGGCGGCAAATTCCACAATACGATGGAGCACCTCAAGGGCTTCTTCGAGGTTTGCTTTTCTTATCTGTAGATCCATGTTGTTCTTCTCCATCATTGAGGTGAAAAAAAGCCGATCATGCGATCGGCTATATTATCTTTATTTCATCCCAACCATTATTGATTGGTTTTCGCTGCCACTAACGTTTGCGGTGATAACGTTGTCAGCTTATCAATTAAGTAATTAAGTAATACGCCATAAATAGGCACAAATAGTCCGAGACTAATAATTAACTTAAAGCTGTAATCCACCAACGCAATTTCCGTCCAATTTGCTGCCATAAACGGGTCGGGACTGTGGTAAAACGCAATACCAAAGAACGCAATGGTATCAATCGCATTACCAAAAATAGTGGAGGCCGTTGGGGCTATCCACCATTGTTTTAATTGGCGTAGGCGGTTGAATACCGACACATCTAAAATTTGCCCTAGCAAGTAAGCCATAAAACTGGCAATCGCAATACGAGCAACAAACAAATTAAATTCCGTTAAATGTCCTAGCCCTTGGTATTCACCTTGGAAGAACAAGACCGATAATAAATACGATACGAGCAGCGCAGGCATCATGACACGGAAAATAATTTTACGCGCCATTCCAGCCCCAAAAATACGCACGGTAAGATCGGTAGCTAAAAATATAAACGGAAAAGTAAACGCTCCCCAGGTGGTGTGATAACCAAACACGGTAAAAGGTAACTGTACTAAATAGTTACTCGATGCAATCACGAGTAAATGAAATAGCACTAAATAACCTAGGGCTTTACGTTGCTGTTGCGGAGTAAAAGAGGGTGAAGCTATAGCATTAGATTGAGATAAAGCAGTCGTCATGTGAGACCTTTTTGTCAATGGGGGGAGGGAACCCAAAAATATATGTTGCTCGCCATTTTATATGCCAACAACAACCAGGTCGGCGATTATACAGAAATTCACTTTGTTGCCTAGCTCTTGATAAATCTCAATCTCAATTTAATAAGCCTGCGACAAATGCCAATGTATCAAGATCATCCTCACTCATAGCCTCTAACCATAACGTGCTACTGTAATGTTCACCTTTGAGCAACAAGCGACAACCTTCAAAATCGACTAACCAAATATGCAGATCAGCACTGCACTCTTTTTCAATCACAGTAGCATCGAGTGTCTTTAAAAGTTGTAAAGCAACTGAACCAAAACTATCAAAGTCAAAATCAGGGCTAATAATGGATAAGTAACGTGCATTGAGATCGAGTTGACGAACGCTAAATGGTTGGCTTTCAAGTGGGGTCATTGTCATTCCTTTTTATAACCGGAAGGATAAATAGCGCTTACTCACACCATGATGTAAGTAAGTGTTAATTAAGATTACAAAGATTTAGTACACGCTAGTATTTCGTATTCCATCATGGTTTTATTAGCTCGCTATCAAAGACGTTATCGTGAGTCCCGTCGCGTTAACTTGATGGTCGGTGAAATGAATATTCCACCAAATACGCAAGCTGTTTTGTCGTGGCAAACTCCATAATGGTGTTTCTTAACGCATTCTATACCGAGCTTACCATGAGCTCGGTTTTTTTATATCTATACTAAAATTGCTAGCTTTATATATTAATGCTGCTCTTCAATTGCCAATAAATGATCACGGATCAAGCCTAAAAAAACCTCTCCGTATTTTTCTAGTTTACGCTGCCCTACTCCGTTCACCGCAAGAAAGTCGCCATTTGACGTCGGTAATCGCTCTGCCATTTCCATTAAGCTAGCATCGTTAAACACCACATAAGGCGGTAGATCTTCTTCATCAGCAATCGCTTTTCGCAACTTACGTAACTTGGCAAACAATTTTTTATCGTACTGGCGATTCGCGAGTTTATTCACTTTCATGTTACGGGCAATATTATCAAGTCGTGGAACAGCAAGTTCTAAACCAATTTCAGCACGTAATAGTGGGCGGGCTTTTTCTGTTAATTGCAGCACGGAATTGCGGCTAATATTCTGGGTTAAGTACCCCAAATGAATTAACTGCCGTAATACACTCACCCAATATTCATGACTGTATTCACGCCCAATACCATAAGTACTCAATTTATCATGTCCATGCTCGCGGATACGTTGGTTTTGCATCCCACGAAGTACTTCAACGATATAGGTAATACCGAAACTTTGGTTAACACGGTAGACACAAGACAAGGCTTTTTGCGCGACTTCGACCGCATTAAAACGCTGCGGCGGATCTAAACACACATCGCAATTACCACATGCCTCATCACGGTGCTCACCAAAGTAATGCAACAATACCTGACGACGACAGGTTTGTGCTTCAGCAAACGCACCCATCGCATGCAATTTATGACGTTCGACATCCTTTTGCTGCCCTTCTTCTTTTTCATCTAAACAACGGCGAAGCCATGCTAAATCAGAAGGATCGTAAAACATTACCGCCTCAGCAGGTAAACCATCACGCCCTGCTCGACCGGTTTCTTGGTAATACGATTCAATGTTACGAGGAATATCAAAATGCACGACATAACGCACATTGGGTTTATTGATCCCCATACCAAAGGCAACAGTGGCAACCACGATATGAATATCATCACGTTGAAATGCCTCTTGTACATTGGCTCGCTCAATATGATCTAACCCCGCATGATAGGCCTCTGCACGTATGCCTTTATCTCGCAGTTTTTCACTGATCTGTTCTACTTTCTTACGGCTATTGCAATAAATAATACCGCACTGCCCACGCATACCTTCAACATAACGAATAATTTGTGTTAGCGGTTTATGCTTTTCCCACAACGTATAACGAATATTCGGACGATCAAAACTGCCTAGATACTCATGAGGGGTCTGCAATCCTAGACGGCTAACAATATCATGGCGGGTTGTTTCATCTGCCGTTGCGGTTAATGCCATTATCGGTAGATTTTCAAACGACTGCTTCAATCGTCCTAACGCGGCATATTCTGGTCTAAAGTCATGTCCCCATTGCGAAATACAATGCGCTTCATCAACCGCGACCATCGCCAGCGGTACGTCACGTAAACGATCAATAAAATCATACGTTAATACGCGCTCTGGCGAGACATAAACTAGCTTCACCGTGGCATCTTTCATCGCATCAAACACGGCGAGGATCTCATCACGTTCCATCGTCGAGTTGATATAGGCGGCAGCAACACCATTGGCTTTAAGCTGATCTACCTGATCTTTCATCAATGAAATAAGCGGTGAAATAACTAGCGTGATCCCTTCTTTCAACAAAGCAGGGATCTGATAACACAATGACTTACCACCACCCGTTGGCATAATCACCAAACAATCTTCGTCACGATTGACGGCATCAATCACATCCAGTTGCCCTATACGAAATTGCTGATAACCGAAAACTTCCTGTAAAACAGACTCGCTCGTAGACGCTGATAATACAGAACTGGGTCCATGATGGCAGACGGATGACATGATAAGTCTCTTGGCTAAACGGGGCGTTCATTCTATACCTAAAGCCCCCTTTGATGCGAGGTAGTAACTTGGCTATCAATTAAAAACTCGATGCTCTCACTTTGCACCTTATCTTCAGCGATAAAATAAAGACTGGTAAATCAAACCATCTTATTTATATACTGCCATAGAATAAAAATTAACCAATGTTAGATTTGGAGTTTCATGGAAGATAACAACAATCTCGCTAAACGTGGGATCATTCTCGCTATTTCTGCCTATACCATGTGGGGAATTGCGCCGCTCTACTTCAAATCCATTGCCAGCGTTCCTCCGCTCGAAATATTGAGTCATCGCGTGATTTGGTCGTTTTTCTTCCTTGCACTCATTATTGCATTCAGCCGCCAGTGGGTGCGTGTCAAAGCCGTTTTCACTCAACCAAAAACACTTTTACTACTTACTATCTCTGCGCTACTTGTCGGTTGTAATTGGCTTATTTTCATCTGGGCAGTCAATAACAATCACCTTTTGGATGCCAGTTTAGGCTACTACATTAACCCTTTGTTAAATGTGCTATTAGGCATGCTGTTACTGGGTGAGAGACTACGTCGTTTACAGTGGGGGGCGGTTTTAATCGCTGCGGTCGGTGTTATTGCCGAGCTCATTCAATTTGGGTCATTACCTTGGATTGCCTTTGCACTTGCGACCAGCTTTGGGTTTTATGGCCTATTACGAAAAAAAATCAATATTGATGCTCAAACTGGCTTATTTATTGAAACTTTTGTGTTGTTACCGTTAGCCGCTATTTATCTATTTTTTATCAGTAGCAGCCCTACGGCTAACCTGACGGATAATTCCTTCGATCTCAATTTACTGTTAGTCGCTGCAGGTATTGTCACGACCTTGCCTTTACTGTGTTTTACGGGTGCCGCAACGAAATTAAAGCTGTCTACCTTAGGTTTTCTTCAATATATCGGTCCTAGTTTGATGTTCATATTAGCGACTCTTATTTATAAAGAGCCGTTTAAATTAGAACATGGCATTACCTTTGGCTGTATTTGGTTAGCGCTGTTGTTATTTAGTATTGATGGGATCCGAACTCATCAGCAATCATCGAATAATAAAAATTAGCAGCTAACTTGTTTGCCTTTAGATAATCATTCGACATGTATGATAGAACTCTCATTTTTATTATCTAACTCAAGCAAATAAAAGTATAAAATAGCGTTCAGTTAACGACATTACTCCACTCATAAGGATTGACGATGCCAAGGTTTACCTCCGCTACAGCCTTTTTATTGAGTGTTTGTTGTTTTTCATTTCCAGCACTAGCCAATGAAGTTCAACAAGCCTCTGATCATATTGAACCTGAGCCGAGTATTAACCAACAATCACAACAGTTGGTTTCAGGTACAGAGTGGATGATCGCCACAGCCAATACCTATGCCAGTCAAGCAGGAGCTGATATTTTACGTCAGGGTGGCAGTGCTGTTGATGCAATGATCACCGCGCAGCTAATATTAGGCTTAGTTGAGCCACAATCATCAGGGATCGGTGGTGGCGGATTTTTGGTGTATTGGGATAATGACAATAACCAAATGACGACATTTGATGGTCGAGAAACGGCTCCTTTTGCTGTGACTCCCCGTTTGTTTCAAGATAATCAAGGTCAGCCGCTAAAATTCTATGATGCCGTTGTCGGTGGACGATCTGTAGGTACACCGGGGACGATTAAACTGCTTTGGCGCAGTCATCAGCAATACGGAAAATTGCCGTGGAAAACGCTGTTTCTTCCTGCGATCAAATTAGCCAAAGAAGGGTTCATCGTCAGCCCACGGCTCGCTGCAATGGTTCAAAACGATGCAGAAAATCTTCGTCGCTACCCTACGACTAAAGCCTACTTTTTTGACTCACAAGGCAAACCACTTCAAGCAGGAAGTAAGTTAGTTAATAACGCTTATTCAAACACCTTACGTCAAGTTGCTGATTATGGCCCCAAAGCCTTTTATCAAGGTGATATTGCGCGAGATATTGTTAATACCGTACAGAGCGCAGAAGGTAATCCTGGGGTATTAAACACGATGGATCTCGCAAGCTACAGCGTTAAACAACGTGAGCCTATTTGTGCCCCCTACCGTCAATATCAAATTTGTGGAATGGGACCACCCAGCTCTGGCGCATTAACCTTGGGGCAAATATTAGCCATGCTCAATCATTATCCCTTGGATAAGCTCGGTGCCGATAACGTCAAAAGTTGGCAGTTAATTGGTGATGCCTCACGGTTAGCTTTTGCTGATCGCGGTCGCTATATGGCAGACAGTGATTATGTGCCAATGCCTGTCCGTGGCTTACTCGATCCGAACTACCTTGCCGAGCGTGCTAAATTACTCGATGGACAAAAAGCATTAACCCACGTAAAACCGGGGACACCACCTTGGAATCATGCCAATAACCGCGCCAGTGATGAAGCTATCGAACTGCCTTCCACCAGCCATTTATCCATTGTAGATAAAGAAGGTAATGTGGTCTCACTCACCTCGACGATTGAAAACAGTTTTGGTTCACGGTTAATGGTCAGGGGATTTTTACTCAATAATGAATTAACGGACTTTTCATTCCGTAGCCAAATTGATGGTATTCCTGTTGCTAACCGAATAGAGCCAGGTAAACGACCTCGCTCATCAATGACACCCACGATTGTGATGAAAAACAACCAGCCAGTGCTAACCATCGGCTCACCCGGAGGAAGTCAGATCATTGGTTATCTCGCAAAAACCTTAGTCGCGTATATTGATTGGGGGATGGATTTACAACAAGCGATCAACTTACCGAATATGAATAATCGCTTCGGTACCTTTGAACTTGAAAAAAACACGCCCGCGGCAGAGTGGGCGCCAAAGCTTGAGAAGCTGGGCTATAAAATCCAAATCAAAGATCTGAATTCAGGTATTCAAGCGATAAGTATTGCGCCAAATCAGCTTATTGGGGCAGCCGATCCTCGTCGAGAAGGTAAAGTGATCAGCCAATAACCGCGCTAATACGCAGACAAAAGCAAAAAGCCCAGCACTCAAGATGATTGCTGGGGTTTATTTTTAAGTATTACGATCAATTAAGAATGCATGCAATTACATTGGTGTAAGCTTGGCGTACTGAGTCACCAACCACTTAATACCTTCACCATTAAACGCTACTTGCACACGACTTTGTGCGCCACTGCCTTCAAAGTTAATGATGGTGCCTTCACCAAATTTTGGATGTTCAACACGCTGACCTAGGTTAAAACCTGTCTCATTAAAGTTGTTATTCACCTGTGTTTGGCTAAAACGACCACTGCTTGCTGGACGTGACACTTGCGCTTTCATGCGGACTTCTTCGACGAACTGGTCGGGAATTTCGCGGATAAAGCGTGAAGGTTTGTGGAAGTTATCTTTACCGTATAAACGACGCATTTCAGCATACGTGATATACAGTTTTTGCATTGCACGGGTCATCCCCACGTAACACAAACGACGCTCTTCTTCTAAACGTCCCACTTCCTCTGTGGTACGTGAGCTAGGGAACATCCCCTCTTCTACACCCACCATAAATACTACCGGGAATTCTAGACCTTTAGCACTGTGCATCGTCATCAGCTGCACCGCATCTTCAAAGTCATCCGCCTGACCATCACCCGCTTCTAATGCCGCATGGGCTAAGAAGGCCGCAAGTGGCGTCATGCTTTCTGCTTCTTCTGGGATCTCAAACTGGCGAGTCGCTGTGACCAATTCTTCTAAGTTTTCAATACGGGCTTGGGCTTTTTCGCCTTTTTCTTGCTCGTACATTGCACGTAAACCAGAATTTCGAATGACTTCATCGGTCTGCTGATACATTGGCAAGTCGGCGGTATCATCTTCAAGAGCATTAATCAGCTCGATAAAACGGCGTAATGAATTCGCCGCACGGCCTGCTAAAACTTGCTCTTCAAGCAAGGCAATACTCGATTGCCACATGGTTAAACCACGATCGCGAGCAGCTAAACGAATCGTCTCTAACGTGCGATCGCCCAAACCGCGCGTCGGGGTATTTACCACACGCTCAAACGAGGCATCATCATTACGATTGGAGATTAAGCGCATGTAAGACAACGCATCTTTTATCTCTTGGCGCTCGAAGAATCGCATACCGCCGTAAATTCGGTACGGCAACCCAGCTTGAATTAATGCTTCTTCTAATACGCGTGATTGGGCGTTACTACGGTACAAGAAAGCCGTTTCGTTGAGGCTGCCACCTTGATCGCGCCATTCTTTGATTTTACCCACCGCAAAACGTGCTTCATCGAGCTCGTTAAACGCAGAATAAAGCGAAATCGGCTCTCCTTCACCGCCGTCAGTCCAAAGTTTCTTGCCCATACGTTCGTTGTTATTGGCAATCAACTCATTGGCTGCATTTAGAATATTGCCGGTCGAACGGTAATTTTGCTCAAGGAAAATCGACGATGCATCTTTAAATTCATTTAAGAAACGCTGAATATTTTCGATTTTTGCCCCACGCCAGCCATAAATAGACTGGTCGTCATCACCCACGATCATCACATGGCAATCAGGCCCTGCCATTAAGCGTAACCACGCAAACTGAATACTGTTGGTATCTTGAAACTCGTCGACCAAAATGTGCTTAAAGCGTGCTTGGTAATGTTCACGAATATGCTTGTTATCACGCAATAACTCGTAAGAACGCAGCAATAACTCCGCAAAATCGACCATTCCCGCACGATCGCACGCTTCTTGGTAGGCAGTGTAAATACGCAGCCAAGTTTGTTCTACAGGATCGCTATAGGTTTCAACGTGTTTAGGACGTAAGCCTTCATCTTTCTTGGCATTGATATACCAAGCAGCCTGACGAGCGGGCCAATGCTTTTCATCTAGATTCTGCGCTTTGATCAAGCGACGCAATAAACGCATCTGATCATCAGAATCTAAAATATTAAAATCTTCCGGCAAACGCGCATCAAGGTAATGAGCACGTAGCATGCGGTGACATAGTCCGTGGAAAGTACCGTTCCACATCCCCGCACTTGAGCCGTGCATTAACTCATTAATACGCCCACGCATTTCTGCGGCCGCTTTGTTGGTAAAGGTCACCGACATGATCGAATACGGTGATGCTTGCTCTACCGATAACAACCAAGCAATGCGATGAACCAGCACTCGTGTCTTACCACTACCGGCGCCAGCCAGTACGAGGTGGTTACCCAACGGCGCTGCCACCGCTTCTCTTTGTTTATCATTGAGCCCGTCTAATAGGAGTGAAACGTCCATCGCTATCTACTGGTTATTTATACAATGGTGATGATTATAACAGCACGAAAAAAGATTGCCTCGATATCTTCATCTTTCCTTGGTGCAGAAAATTGTTTTAATTTTAATCATTTTTTTTCGCAATAAATATCAGCCTTCCCCTTTCCTATTAAACAGAGCGTTTTAACGCCACATAAAAATCAGCCAACTAAGTTATATCTCAAGAGGATTTCATCATGAACAACGTAAACAAACTTGCACTCGCATCAGCCATGACAGGTCTTATCGCATTAGCAGGTACAGTAGTCTCAACTTCTGCCGTTGCTGGCGAAGCAAAAGAAAAATGTTATGGGGTGGCGAAAGCAGGAAAAAATGACTGCGCAACGAAAACAACATCATGTGCAGGCTCAGCCAAAGAAGATGGTCAAAAAGATGCCTTCATTGCGATGCCTAAAGGGCTTTGCGATCGCCTTCATGGTGGTTCAACAGAGTCTGCATAATGAGCTATCCATTATTAACGGATATGGTTGGGGTGGGTTTACGCTCACCTCATCACCAACCGATTATCGCGCAACGTCCAGATATTGGCTGGCTTGAAATTCACAGTGAAAACTATTTCAACCGCCATGCGCCTCAATATCAACAACTGTTAGCCATCATCGAGCATTACCCGATGAGTTGTCATGGTATTGGGCTATCCCTTGGCTCAGTCGATCCGATTAACCGTGAGCATTTAAAGCAACTGAAACAACTCATTGACGTTGTTAATCCTTTTGCGGTTTCAGATCACCTCAGTTGGAGTTCAGTTAACGGTCAATACTTTAACGATTTACTGCCTCTGCCTTATACCGAAGAAGCGCTTGATGTTTTCTGTACGCATGTCGAACAAGTGCAAGATTACCTCAACAGACAATTATTAATTGAAAACCCATCGAGCTATCTCAGTTTTAAGCACTCAGTTATACCGGAATGGGAGTTTCTAACTGCCGTTCAACAACGCACAGGATGTGGCTTGTTATTAGATTTAAACAATCTTTACGTCAATAGCTTTAACCATCAGTTTGATTGCCAAACTTATTTAGATGCCATCAATCCCGATACGGTAAAAGAGATCCACCTTGCAGGCTTTACGGTGAAACAATTCCCTGAAGGGGAAATATGGATTGATACCCATAGTAAGCCGGTAAGTGAGCCTGTATGGCAACTTTATCGTCAATGGATACAGCAAAATGGTAAGCATACTCCAACCTTAATAGAGTGGGATGCAGAGTTACCATCATTAGAGATACTCCTTGCTGAAGCGGCTAAAGCGAACGCGTTCCTTCAACGAGAACATCACCATGAAATATGCTGTCAACAATGAACTGCACCAACTCCAAAGCGCCTTTTCCGATGCGCTGCAATATAAACACAGCTATGCGTCTACGACGATAAAAGCCACCACTTTTAGTGCCGAGCAACACCTACAAATTTATCGAAATAATTTTATTTTGAGTTTAACCGATATTCTTTCGGCAACGTATCCCGCAGTTCTGGCGATGATCGGCCATGACTGCTTTGTTCAACTGGCGCGATTACACATACTGCATTCTCCCTTAACGCAAGGCGATGTAAGCCATTACGGTGAAGGGTTTCATCGCACCATTGCAAATAATGAAACCATCAACAAAGCCTTACCGTATTTATCAGATCTCGCTCAACTCGAATGGTACCGAGATATTGTCAGCCGCATGCCGTCACAACAACACGGTTTTCCATTTGAAAAATTACAACACCTTCAAAATTCAGAAAATGCCGATGCCTTTGGACAAAGCTATTTTCATATTCCTACGGCAACCTATGTTTTGACCAGCCAGTATAGTGTCGGGGATTTGTGGCATATTGTAGATGGTGAAAGGCTCAACCATCACGCATCAGAGTTTTCTAGCGCTGATGATCCATTGGCAACACTTGATATTGATCAGCCACAAACCGTGGTTATTCAATTACGTGGAAACGAAATATTAACGCAGGTCATCTCTTCAGATCTCAAGGCGTTAATCATTCACTGCAAACAACAAAAATCACTTCAACAAGCCTCTCCACAGATGCTTGAACAACTACCTTTATTATTTGAATATCAACTCACCGACGATATCGTGGAGGCAAACGATGGATAGTTTTATTCGCCGTATCGACCCTTTTTTCTCACGGCTAACCACCCCTTTTATCCCGCTTGTGTTGCTCTTTACTCGCCTCTGGGTTGCATGGGTATTTTTTCAATCTGGCATGATCAAATACTCAAGTTGGGACAGTACCTTATACCTTTTTGAATACGAGTATCATGTACCTTTATTACCATGGCACTGGGCGGCATATATTGGTACTGCGGTTGAAGTGTTTATCCCTATTTTTCTCACTCTGGGGCTATTTACTCGTCCGATGGCATTCGTACTTTTTGGGTTTAACATCATGGCAGTCGTTTCCTATCCAGCACTTTGGGAAAAAGGATTTTATGATCACCAACTGTGGGGAATGATGCTACTCACTAATGTGATATGGGGGGCGGGAAGTCTCTCTTTTGATCACTTCTTTAATCGTAGACACCTTCATCATTCTTACTGAATATCGATTAAGGCTTAATATGCTATACACAATAAAAAAGCGACCCATGGTCGCTTTTTTTAATTCTCTAATCCGACAATATCAAGCAGCTGCGCCAATTGCGTAATTTCTACATCGGGTAAGATCAACGCCTTCGATTGCTGCTGAATCAATTTTTGTTGATCGTTAAACCAACACGCTTGAAAGCCATGCTGTTTCGCGCCTTTTACATCGGTAATAAGATGATCACCAACATGTAAGATTGTCGCAGCTGGTAAATTTAGGGTATTAACCGCAAGGTTAAATAAATCTGCCTCAGGTTTTGCTAAACCATCTTTACCCGCTTGAAACACCTCGATAAAATATGGCGCTAAGCCAATTTTTTCTGCATCAACATTACCATTGGTGAGCCCGACTAGCGGAAAATGGTCACTTAATTGTTTTAATACTCGATGCGTTTCTGCAGGAACATCGACTTGGTTGCGAACAGCCAGTACAGTATCTACCCCCTGCTGCGCTAAAATTTCTGCCTCTGATAAACGAAACCCTAGCTGCATTAAACCTATTTTAATGGTTTCATATCGCCACGAACTGACATCATGTTTAAGCATTGGATCTAGCATCGCTAATTGCGATTTAAGCGATGACCAAACGGTTTTATCAATCATGATACGTGACGGTAAGATCTGCGTTAACCAGTCAAACATTGCTTGTTCAGCACGAACAATCACCGGACGGTTATCGTATAAGGTATCGTCAAGATCAAAGGTTAAGGCAATAATTGGCGTTAATTGGCGATAAAAATGCATAATCTCTCTGTATTAATACGTCGCAGTCAATGTTATTTATTACGCTTAGCACGAGGATGTGCTTCATCATACACTTTCGCTAAATGCTGAAAATCCAAATGGGTATAGATTTGGGTTGTCGATAAATTCGCGTGACCTAAAAGCTCTTGTACTGCACGTAAATCACCGCTCGACTCCAACATATGTGTCGCAAAACTATGACGTAGTTTATGGGGGTTAATGTGGCTTGATACCGCCTGTTTTTGTCCCCATTCCGCCATTCTTTTCTGTACATTTCGAGTAGAAATACGCGTGCCTAATTTAGACACAAACAGTGCAGGCTCTTCTGCTTGAGCAATATTGTCCCGTAACTTCAGCCATTTCGCTACCCATTCACGAGCAAGGCCAGAGAAAGGAACCACCCTTTCTTTATCGCCCTTACCAATTACCCGTAAGTCGCCTTTGCTTAAACTGATATGACGCACATCAATACCAACCAACTCGGCTAAACGTAACCCTGCACCGTACATCAGCTCCATCATTGCGCGATCACGAATTGCTAATGGATCATCATCGTTAACATCCAGCAATTGATTCATTTCATCCACATCCAAATTCTTGGGTAATGGACGTGCTTTTCGTGGCGCCGCAACGCCTTTTGCTGGGTTGGCTTTTAAAACATTTTGATGGACTAAAAAATCAAAAAAGCTTCGCAAGGCTGATAAGCGCATCGCAAGGCTACTCGCCTTTAAGCCATCTCGCATCCCTTTACTGGCGATTTGACGTACCCAACCGGCATCCACTTGCTGCCAATTATCGACGCTCAATTCGACCAATTGTTCTGCAACACGAGTTAACTGACGCTTATAGTTTTGCTGAGTATGTAAGCTTAGCTCACGTTCACTACGTAAATATTCATAGAAACGTTCAAGTGGTTGTTCCAAGCTGCGGGGCAACATATTAGTCAATAACCTCACGGGTATATTGCCAATGCTCTATCAAGTAACTAATGGTTGTCGCTAACTGCTCAACAAACAAGGTGTCCATTTCTGGTTGAAAGTGTCCACCATCTGCGCTCGCAAAACTCAATACACCATTGGCTGCCGAACGACCTAATGGCAACACAATAAATGATCCTAGCTGTGGCGGATGGGTATATAACAATTCAGCTTCAGGGCGACGTAGACGACCTAAATACGGACGATCTTGAGTTAAACGAGAACGATAAAAATCGTTAAATTGACGACGTTCGAGGTATAACAACTTGTCTTCGCTATCAAACAAACGAAGACAAACGGAAAGATCCAATTGCGCCGCTAAGGCATCAATAATCGTCAGTACCTGATAAATATTATGGCATTGTAATAATTGTACTTGAGCATTAGAGAACAATACTGATAACTCACCACTTTTGGTTGCATTGGCGAGTAACGTGGCATGTTGTTGCTCAAGCTCGGCGATCCGTAGTCGTAGTCTCTCTAATTGAATATCAACCAAAGAGACGGTACCACGCTCTTGATGAGGGATCCGCACGTCACTCAACCACTCCGATTGACGTGAAAAAAAAGTGGGATTATTGCGCAAGTAAGTTACAACTGCTTGCTCATTCAGCACCTCATTCAAGTCATCCCCTGATGAACAAGTTTGCTGAGAATGTGTTGTCATTGAATAAATTGTCCGTCAAAAACGTGAGCGGCAGGGCCGGTCATAAATAATGGCTTACCTTCACCCGCCCAACGAATATATAAATCACCACCAGGTAGAGAAACTTTTACATTTTCATCCAGCAAACCTTGAACTCGCCCAATCGCAACCGCTGCACAGGCACCGCTACCACAAGCTTGCGTTTCACCCGCACCACGCTCATAAACACGCAAACGTACATTATTGCGATCGAGTACTTGCATAAAGCCTGCATTAACACGCTCAGGAAAACGTTCATGGGATTCTAATAACGGGCCTAATGTATCGACATCGGCAGTATCAACATCATCAACCACCGTTACACAATGCGGATTCCCCATACTTGCCGCGCCACAGAAAAGCGTTTGCTCACCTGCGCGTAAGATATAAGTTTTTTCAGCCTGCTTTGCTTTCATTGGGATCTTATTTGGTTCAAAGATCGGCACGCCCATATTCACTGTTACCTGATTATCATTTTCAAGTTTCAGCAGCATTTTTCCCGCTTTGGTACTCACCGAAATATGGTATTTATTGGTTAACCCTTTCATTGAAACAAAACGGGCAAAACAACGGGCACCGTTACCACATTGTTCGACTTCACTACCATCAGCATTAAAAATACGGTAATGAAAATCCGTTTCAGGATCATAAGGCGGTTCAACCACTAACAATTGGTCAAAGCCGATACCACGATGTCGATCCGCCAAACGGCGGATCGCATCAGGTGAAAAAAATACATTTTGTGTCACGCAGTCAACAACAACAAAGTCATTGCCTAACCCATGCATTTTGGAAAAGTTAATCTGCATGATGTTCCTTAATTTTTTTCATTTCATCGCAGCCATGATCACTGAATAATCTGTTCTAGTTGCCACAGTTGCGTTAGTGTTTCTCGCTCACGAACAACATGAGCCTGTTCACCGTCGACCATAATTTCAGCCGCACGAGCACGGGTATTGTAGTTCGATGCCATCACAAAGCCATAAGCGCCTGCTGAACGAACTGCTAATAGATCACCTTGCGCTAAACATAAACTGCGATCTTTACCGATAAAGTCACCGGTTTCACAAATAGGTCCAACTAAATCGTAGACATGTGCTTCACCCTGACGCGGGCTAACCGGCACAATGTCTTGCCACGCTGAATATAACGTCGGACGAATTAAATCATTCATTGCCGCATCAACAATGGCGAAGTTTTTATGTTCAGTATGCTTTAGAAACTCAACTTTTGTCAGTAATACACCCGCATTCGCAGCAATAGCGCGTCCTGGCTCAAAAATCAGCTCTAAATCAGGGTAATTTTCTAACCGCGCGAGTAATGCCGAAGCATAATCTGCAGGTTGTGGTGGTTGCTCATCATTGTAAGTCACCCCAAGACCGCCGCCTAAATCAAGGTGCTGAATATGAATACCTTCGGCTTTTAACTCATCAACCAACGCCAATAAACGATCGGTGGCATCAATAAATGGAGTAATATCAGTTAGCTGAGAACCGATATGACAATCCATACCAACAACCTGTAAATGTGGCAAGCTATGCGCTAGGCGATACACTTCCACCGCGCGATCAAACACAATACCGAACTTATTATCACGTAATCCTGTTGAGATGTAAGGATGCGTTTTCGCATCAACATCAGGGTTAATACGCAATGAAATAGGCGCTGTAACGCCTAGCTCTTCAGCAACAGCATTGAGACGCTCTAATTCAGGTTCAGACTCAACATTGAAGCATTTGATCCCAAGCTCTAGTGCACGCTTCATTTCAGCTGCCGTTTTACCGACACCAGAGAACACCACTTTTGCCGGATCACCACCAGCGGCAATCACACGCTCTAATTCACCTTGTGACACAATGTCAAAGCCAGAGCCAAGACGAGCAAGGACATTTAGTACCCCAAGGTTAGAATTCGCTTTAACGGCATAACAAATTAAATGAGGGTGAGTCGCAACCGCCTCATCAAATGCTCTCCAGTGGCGCTCTAACGTTGCACGTGAATACACATACAAAGGTGTACCGTATTGCTCAGCCAATTGTGCTAATGGCACATTTTCAGCCCATAATTGATTATTTTGCTGGTAGTTAAAGTAATCCAATGTTTTTCTTCCCTGTTAAGTAGCTGCTTTCAATGGCGACACTGTTTAAATCAGTGTTTATTTTTACTTTGCTTGCTCTTGCTGTGGTGCATCTTTTGGCATGTAGAGAGCACCACTCTGTCCACATCCCGCTAATGTTAGGGTACCTAACACAAAAATTGCTAATAAACCTTTACGCATAATTCAAAGCCAGTGATTATCAAACCAATGCCCTCTATAATCGCACCAAGAACAGGAAAAGCAATAGGACACAATAAGATGAATGACACTGAATTTCACCAATTAGCTGATTTAGCACTAATGCAAATCGAAGAAGGTATCGATGAATCCGGTGCTGACATTGAGCCAGAGACAACGGGTAATGTATTAACACTCGAGTTTGCTAACCGCAGTCAGATCGTAATAAACCGCCAAGAGCCATTACATGAACTCTGGTTAGCTTCAAAGTCAGGCGGTTATCATTTCAAATATAATGGCACGGAATGGCGCTGTACCCGCAGTGATGAAGAGCTATTTTCACTACTTAAAAAAGAATGCAGCCTTCATGCCGGTGAAGCGGTTGAATGGTAATTAAGATATTTATTGTCATGAACTACCGATAAAAAAAGCCTTCATTTTCTGAAGGCTTTTTATTGTCATGTCAAAACACGGTATTAACTGTTGAGCATCCCAGTTGAATTAGGATCGATATCAGGCTTTGGACGCGGCATTTGACCACTCTTAAATGGCAACACCTGTAATTTACCGTTGTCGCAGTGCACGATATCGTAGAACTGAGGTAAATTAAAGTTGATGAAGTTGGTCGCACTAAAACGGTCTTGAGCCGAAGTATAAAAACGATTAACCCCATGTACCATCTCATCTTTATTACCACTACATTGACGGTACACTTCCATCTGGTTGGTTTCATCTAAGATATAGATGTTGTAGCCCTGCTCGCAATCTTCAAAGAAGAACTGGATCAAACCTTCACTCGCATAAGCATCGACAATTTGTGGAGGGTGAGGTTCATCCATCTTACCCATCACAACATGAGGCACTTCACTGACTTTATTCGATGAAATGCAACTGTAGAAATCAACTGGGTTTTCTAACCGTTGAACAGAAACACCACGACGTTCAAAGAACAAGCCAAAGGTTTCTTCAGCAATGCGGATCGCTTTAAATCGGCGACGCTTTTCTTCTTCAACCGGTTTTAAGCGCATTTCAATACATTCAGCCACTAGCTGATACACCAAATTACGGATCAAACCACGCATGTGCTTGCTATAACAGAATACATCAACCGCTTCAGGTGGGATCGCATCATGGTGCATCTTCCCAAGCATAGTTTTCAGTGCGTCTAACATGGCGTTATCGCCACTAAAGTTAAGCGTACGCACTTCATTCCACGAGTTGCGATAAATCAAATCCACACTGCCAACTAAACATTTCTGTTCTGGGCCGTAACTGAAAATATCGGTAGTTTTAAAATCAAATCGTACCGAGCGGTTTTTCAACTCATTGGTTGGGTCATTTTCTAAGTTAATGAATAACCCTAACTGACGAATTTCACACGGGCTCGATAACGCTTGTAAACTTGGATTCGGACGGCGAATTGGGAAGGTATTTCGAATATCACTTACCAATTGATAGAGCTTATCTAAGTCAAAATCTGCATCACGTACCACAGTATGAAGGTGCGTTGATTCTGTTAATAAACCATTAAAATAGCTCCAAGCAACTAACTTAGATAAGTAACGGTTATGCTCTAGAGGCGGTTGCCCCATAATTAACAAGGGATCGATGGGCTGTTTATAAAGATACCAACCAGCAGCATTAGTACGCCCCTCAGGCACCTGAATAAAGGTGATATCTTCTTCATGTAAATCAGGTGAGATCTGTGGATTAAGTAAGGTGACTTTACCGGGAAGTACCTCAAATGCCGCGTATAACTTACGCGCCAAAATACTGATATCTTCAGGACTGATCGCAGAGGTAATGTTATTACGACGCGCAAAACGGATTAAGTTACGATAACTTAGCATTAACGCATCTAATAATTCGTTATGTGCCTCTTTAACTTGTGCCACTTTCCAATCACGACGATGATCAAGCTCATTAATCACCGAGTCTGTCCATTGCCACTGCTCAGTTAAGTGCTTGAGAACACGACGACGCCAAGGTACAGAGCCTGCACTTGGTTCACGAGATAACTTTTCATGGGTTTTTAAATAGAAGCAACGACGCACTAAATCAAGACGACGATGATCATCAATTCGTTCAAGATAGCGCGTGACCTTTTCCAACATTAAATAGTACGCATCCATACAGTATTCACTGCGATCTTCAGCAAAGAAGCGACGCTTACCATCAAGGCTTAAAAGTTGGGTATGCGGGTATTCCCATGAGTAGGCTTCAAGCAAAATGGCTTTGAGCACTGACTTATACGGTGAATCGATACTTTTATATAACTGCCATAAACTTGAACCGAAATACTCTTCGGCTGGAATACGCGTTAGACCACCAAAGTCAATCCACTCATCAAGATTAATGTAATCTTCATCAATTAAGTACGCCATATATTGGTCATAGCACTCTTCCATTTCTGGCGGCACCATAAACCACAATAATGGCAACCCTGCCAAACAAACGGCAGAGCGATAAAATTCATCTAATAATAATAAATGCTGGCTAGAACCACAGTTCTCACCGGTCATCGCTTCAGAGAAGTTATGACGGAATCGATTCTCATCAATAAGAAAGAAATTCGCTTCAACCCCTTGCTCCATTGCCCACTGCGACACTAGGCTACACTTGCTATCAAGTGCACTACGTTCTTCTGGTGTTAATGAAGTTCGAATACAAACCCAGATATCAAGATCACTGGTCAGGCTTTGTCCCATTGATGAGGTACTTCCCATGGCATACAAGCCAGTAATTGGGCAGTCATTTATCTCAAGCAATAGGGGGTCGACCGAGAGTTCGGCAGAATGGGCGCAATCGTCAACGAATTGTTGCTGGACATCAGTCACAACAAATTTCGCGATCCCTTGAGATACCGGTTGGTCAAGATAACCCGGTAAAGCAGGGTGATTGTAATGAAGTAAGACAGGCAACAAGTCAAACACTTGTACTGATTGAGCATTCATCGCTAACCGTGCTCGTTCGATACGAAGCTCAGTCAATGAATCTAGCCTGCCTTTCAGCGTCTTAATATAATTTTGCAAATTACTCTTCCAAGAGCTAACAGAGTTGAAGCACCCCAAATATCACCCTTAGGATCATTTGAGCTGTGTTAAATATGAGCAAAAACGTGATCAATGTAACACTTTTAATACCCTTGGTAAAGATAATGCCAAGTCAGGTAATGCGACAATTCTGTGTGATTCATCCTTAAACTATTACCTCAAATTAGTACAATGATGAATAACCGCCAGTTGCCAGCGCAATCATCATTCTATCATTTAAGGTCGATGTGATTAATATCACATTTTTTTAAACTATTAGCAACATGATCATATGCATATACTCAAATGATTAAGCAAATTATCATCCAGACGATGCTAATGGTACGATGTGCTTAATAGAAAATAGAATCTTCACCATGGATCCCCAATACTTATGAGTAATCAACTAATCCGTATTGCAACACGTAAAAGCCCACTCGCTATGTGGCAAGCTGAATTCGTAAAAGCAGAGCTAGAACAGGCGCATCCTGGCATTACTGTCGAGCTTGTTCCTATGATCACAAAAGGCGATATCATTTTAGATACTCCGCTGGCTAAAGTGGGTGGTAAAGGGCTATTCGTAAAAGAGCTTGAAGTCGCTATGCTTGAAGGTCGTGCAGATATCGCGGTTCACTCAATGAAAGATGTACCCGTTGAGTTTCCTGAAGGTCTAGGTCTTGTGACTATCTGTGAACGTGAAGATCCTCGTGACGCGTTTGTCTCAAATAAATACAACAATATTGATGAGCTACCTCAAGGCGCTATTGTGGGTACTTCTAGCTTACGTCGTCAGTGTCAATTACGCGCCCAACGCCCTGATCTTATCGTCAACGATCTACGCGGTAACGTTAATACCCGCTTACGTAAGATGGATGAAGGTCAATACGATGCGATTATTCTTGCCTGTGCTGGTCTTAAACGTCTAAAAATGGAAGACCGTATTCGTAGCGAGATCCCACCAGAAGTGAGTTTACCGGCAGTAGGTCAAGGCGCCGTGGGTATTGAGTGTCGTCTCGATGACACACGAGTTCGTCAGTTATTAGAAGCGCTAAGCGATCAAGCGACAACAACACGCGTATTGTGTGAGCGCGCAATGAATAACTACTTACAAGGTGGCTGTCAGGTGCCAATTGGTAGTTACGCAGAACTTGAAGGTGACCAAATCTGGCTACGCGCATTAGTTGGCGAGCCTGATGGCAGTAAGATTGTACGCGCTGAAATTCGCGGACCAATCGAGCAAGCAGAGCAATTGGGAGAAACTCTCGCAGAGCAACTGCTTAACGATGGTGCTCGCGATATTTTAGACCGTTTATACGGTAACGCGTAATGACAGTGCTGATCACCCGCCCTGCCCCCGATTGTTATCAATTGGCAGAGCAACTTAATGCTGCGGCGATCAGCGCAATAGCCCAACCGCTACTAACCTTAAAAGCTGGTGATGGACTTTCTTCATTATTGCTACAAATCAATGCATTAAAAGCCGGTGATTATATTATTGCCGTGAGTCATCATGCAGTAACATTTGCGCACGATTACTTGATATCTCAAGGTGCAGCATGGCCAAAAAACGTGCATTATATAGCTGTTGGTCATAAAACTGCTGCAACATTGACAAAATTGAGCGGACAGAAAGTATTATCACCAGAACATCGCTGTGATAGCGAAGGGTTATTAGCCTTACCCGAACTTGCGCATGTTAAAGATTGTAACATACTGATCTTAAGAGGGAATGGTGGCAGAGAACTGATCCATCAAGCATTAACGGCACGCCACGCAGTAGTCAACTATTGCGAAACTTATCAGCGATGTTGGCTTGATCTCGATGGCGAGAAATTAGCGACACAATGGCAACATCAACAATTGGATACTCTTGTTATTACCAGTGCTGAACAGCTAGTATTTTTAACAACAAGGATCCCAGCTCAATATTTGACTTGGTTTCTCAATTGCCACCTTCTCGTCCCAAGTCAAAGAGTGGCAGAGCAAGCAATAACGCTTGGCTTTGTGAATATTTCCACCGTGGGCAGTGCCTCCAATCATGCACTCTTCACGTTCCTAAGCAACTTTAGCTAAACGGAATAATTAGGATGACAGAAAAATCTAACAACAATAACGCAGCAGAACAGCCAAAGCAGGACAAGCCAACCACGGCAGCAACGTCTACTCCGGCTAAAGAAGCGCCAAAAAAAGCAACCAAAGAGCAACCTAAAGCACCAGTAAAAACAGAGAAATCTGAAAAAAAATCAGGGAGCAAAACAGGGTTGGTTGCGATTGCATTAGTTATCGCACTCGGTGGTGGGCTTTACTATCACGGTCATCAGCAAGGATTGCAGCAGCAACAACATATTGATGCGCTCCAACAACAAATTGCTAGCATGAAAGCAGCGATGCAAAACGATCAAAAAGAAACCATTACTCTTATTAATGGCGGATTACGCAGTGCTGAAGTTAGCCTAAGCCAACAGCAAAAATCGATTGCAGCTCTGCAGACTACAGTCACTGAGCTTAAAGGCAATAGTCCGAATGATTGGCTATTAGCCGAAGCGGATTACCTAGTGAAAATGGCGGGACGTAAACTCTGGTTAGAGCATGATGTCACCAGTGCAACGTTATTGCTTGAGTCTGCCGATCATCGTATCGCAGAACTGAATGATCCAAGCTTGAAGAACCTACGCCAAGCAATGAGCAATGACATCACAACCTTAAAATCACTGACTAATGTTGACCGTGATGGCATAGTGCTACGCTTAACGAGTCTAGAAAATAGTGTTGATAACTTGCCTTTAGCTAATGCTATTTTGCCAAAAGCAGAAGAAGAACCCCAATCACAAACCGTGAGTCAATCGGTGAATGATTGGAAAGATAATTTGATGACATCGTTGAAAAACTTTGGCGAACACTTCATTACTTATCGTAAACGTGATGGTAATGTTGTTCCCCTGCTTTCACCACAACAAGATTTCTACTTACAGCAAAATATCAAAAACAAGTTAGAAGTAGCAATTGATGCAGTTTACCGAGAGCAAGGTGATGTTTATAAGATCTCTCTTGATACCGCGAAGAAGTGGGCTGAACAATATTACGATATGTCTTCACCGCTAACGCAAAGCTTTATTAAAAGCCTTGAACAATTAGCCCAACAGCAAATCACGGTGAACTACCCAGATAAGCTGCAATCTCAGGCGTTAATTACTAAGCTCGTCAATCAAGTGCTACGTAATAAAATGGCGACATTAGGTGATACGCAGGCACAACCTGTAAAGCAGACCAAGCCAGCAGTAAAACCTACACCGAAAACAGAAGCGCCAGCAGTAGAAAAAAAGCCAGCCCAAGCGAAACTTGAAACAACAGTAACGCAACCCGCTGAAACATCTATTAAAGGCGAGAATAACGCGACAGTCACTTACAACACGGTAACCACTGTGGAGGCCAAATAATGATTAAATTATTGTTATTGGTACTGGCACTGATCGCCGGTATTATTGTTGGCCCCGAACTCGCAGGTAACCAAGGTTATGTGTTGATCTCAACGGCAAATCAAACTATTGAGATGAGTCTAACTACACTTATTGTACTAATCGTTGCGTTGTTTGCCGTATTCTTATTACTTGAATTTATTCTAAAACGCGTCTTTTCAATCAGCAGTTCAACCCGCGGTTGGTTTAGTGGACGTAAAGTGCGCAAAGCACGTATCCAAACTTCGGCAGGCCTATTGAAAGTAACAGAAGGTGATTGGAAACCTGCTGAAAAGCTATTAACTAAATCGGCTAAATTCAGCGATGCACCACTTCTTAACTACCTTGCTGCTGCAGAGGCGGCTCAAGGACTAGGTAAAACCGAGCAACGTGATGAATACTTGAAACAAGCTGCTGAGCTTGATAGCCAAAACCTTGCGGTTGCACTCACCCGTGCCAAGCTTCAAATCCGCCAACAGCAATTTGAACAAGCACTGGCAACATTACAAGAAGTACAACAAGATCATGCACGCAATCCTATTGTGTTAGGTCTACTTCAAGAGTGCTACTTAAAGCTAGAGGATTGGAAATCACTGCTAACTTTACTACCACAGCTAACGAAAGCTGGTGTGATCAGCCAAGAAGAAGCGGCAGCCCTTGATGAACAAGCGCAATGTGGCCAAATGCAACACCTTGGTCAGCAAAATGGTACTGATGGCTTAGTGGGTTACTGGAATAACATGGGGCGTAAAGATAAGCAGAATCCAGCGCTCGTGGCATGCTTCATCAAACAAATGATGGCACGTCATGCCGATAGCGATGCTTACCCAATTTTACGAGATGCGCTTAAGAAGAGCCAAGATGAGCGTTTGATCAGCCTTGTACCTCAGTTAAATTTACCCGATCGTCACCCTGCAATTGTAAAACTACAAGAGCTATTGCGCCAAGACGGTAATAATGCAGTCACGCACAGTGCATTGGGGCAAATGTTAATGGCTGAAGGTAACTGGCAAGAAGCAAAAGAGCATTTTGAAAGAGCCGTTGCAGTTCGTCCTGATATGACAGACTACGCTCACTTAGTCGCAACGCTAGAGCAGTTAGATGACAAGCAAGGTGCTGCTGCAGCTTCTCGTCAAGCACTCGAATTAGCACAGCCAAGTAAGCAAGCTTAATCAGCTAAATAACCGAAAAAGCGCCCCTCTGTGGGCGCTTTTTTTTCGTCAAATACAAGATAAATAACACTTTTAACAATAAAGTGTTTCAAGGTGTAAACAGCCATTTCAAGGTATATCCAAGCCATTGCTCCAATCGCATAAACACGCTTCAATAGCCTCTCGATTTCCTTAACATTTGGATAACTAAGCTATGGATATGCTTCCTTGGTTAATTGTTTCTGGTATCGTAGTTTCAGTAATTGTATGCGTAATGACCGCAGTACTAATTAAAAACGCTGACTAATACGAAACCAAAAAAAGCCTCCAATTTGGAGGCTTTTTTATTTTATTGCATTCATCACAATCCAAGCGCGAGTTTTGCTTTCTTCAATTGTTTTTCAAATTTCTTAACTGTTTTCGCCGCTTTCTTTAATTGCTTATTTTTCTTTTTCGCCAGTTTCTTCAGCTTCTTAGCTTGCTTTAACTTTAAGCTATCAGGCGCTAATGCTTCTTCTTCGACCACCGCAACCATTTCGATATGGCTTTGCCCCACAGCAGTAGGGGCTGGCAAATTATGCACATTCGGTGTTTTCATTGCCATAATTGGCTGAGGCTCTGGCGGAATCGATAATTTCGCAATACGAGGAGCAGCCTTAACCGCATTGGTTAATCGGCTTGGCTTACACAAATACTCTTTGTTACTTGCGACTCTCGTACAACTTGAACACATGAAATTTGGTTCGCTTACAATCTTACTAATTGTCGCAAACTGATCGACAATTTCTGCTCGGCGATATTTACACAAGGTCTTAGCCATGAATACTCCTCTAGCCAACAACGAACCTTTTTATCAACATTAAACGATAATGATTCGTAATTCCAGAAAAGCAATAAGATTTTATTGACCCTATTTGTAACTATTTATTTGCAACAACCACTTAGGCCTTCATTGCCGCTTTTACATAAATATCAAATCGGTTCTTTTTAGTTTCAATCGCCATTGAGGGCTTCGCTTGGGCAAGAAATTCGGCATAATCGGGACGCTTAACCACGACTCGTTTGGTTGCCAGCGCATATGCAGGCTCAAATAAACCATCAGCATCTAAATCTGCCCCCACTAAGGTTTGAAAAACGCGCATTTCTTTTTTAACTAAAGCCGACTTTTTCTTATGTGGATACATTGGATCAAGGTACACCACATCCGGTGCGACAAAATCAGGATCATCGGCTAAATTGACCAAAGCATCATGACTCGAAGCATGGAGCAATTGCATACGCTCACTTACCCAACCGCCAATTTCAGGATCGGCTTTTGCTCGTGCTAAGCCATCATCTAATAATGCAGCCACCACAGGATGACGCTCAACCAACTGAACTTTACAACCGAGTGTTGCCAAGACAAAAGCATCTCGACCAAGACCTGCTGTCGCATCTAAGACGGTAGGACTAATACCGCCTTTGAGTCCAACTGCTTTTGCTATTGCTTGGCCTCGACCACCACCAAATTTACGGCGATGAGCGACAGCACCGCTAACTAAATCGACAGAAACTGCACCGAGCTTAGGTTCATCAAGCTTACGAAGCTCTAATTGCTCAGCGGTAAGGACTAAAGCAAAGCTGCTATTTTCATCATGGCTTAAGCCCCAACGAGCGGCTAATTGATCTAATTCAGGCTGACGTTCAGGAACTTCACAAACTAAGGCAAGCTGCACAGCAATCTCCGATATAAAAACAACATCTGGGTGTGACATTTCACATCCGATCATAGGGCGCGGATTATAGCACTACAAATCATCCTTTGCTCTGGTATCACACCATCAGATAAGTATAAGATACAGCGATAAAAATGAATCCCTCGCATAGTAAAAGGACCACCTATGACACCATCCATTCGTATCGACGACTTAGATCGCGATATCCTTAATGCCTTAATGAATGATGCTCGTATTCCTTACGCTGAAATGGCGAAGCGATTTAATGTCAGTCCTGCTACCGTGCACGTACGGGTAGAAAAAATGCGGGCAGCAGAAATTATAACGGGTACGGAAGTGATCATTAACCCTAAGTTATTGGGCTATGACGTTTGCTGTTTTATTGGTATTAATTTGAATGCCGCCCGTGATTATCATTCTGCATTAGCAAAACTAAATGAGCTTGATGAAGTGGTTGAAGCTTATTACACCACAGGGGCATACAACATTTTTGTCAAATTGATGTGCCATTCCATTGAAGAGCTGCAATACGTGCTCATTGATAAGCTCCAAGCCATTGATGAAGTGCAATCCACTGAAACGCTTATCTCATTACAAAACCCAATCAACCGCAATGTTAAACCCTGATAGGTGTTTTACTGATATTAAAAAAGCGAGCATGGCGCTCGCTTTTACTTTTTAGTCAATATTACGACTTACTCAGGCTTTTGCTGTAAACATTCAGCGCGCTCAGCAGCATCTTGAGCTAACCATTCAGCGACGGTTTTCGCAAAGTAAGTTAATACCCCATCAGCACCTGCACGCTTAAAACACAATAGTGATTCCATAATGGTTTCACGCTCTTTTAGCCAACCATTTTGAATCGCAGCCATGTGCATCGCATACTCACCAGACACTTGGTAAGCATACGTTGGTACTTGCAACTCACTCTTCACACGGCGAACTATATCAAGATATGGCATACCCGGTTTTACCATTACCATATCTGCGCCTTCATTGATGTCCATTGCCACTTCGTGCAAAGCTTCATCACTGTTCGCAGGATCCATTTGGTAAGTTTTCTTATCGCCGCCTTTTAAGTTGCCAGATGAACCGACAGCGTCACGGAATGGGCCATAGTAATTCGATGCATATTTAGCAGAGTACGCCATGATTTGGGTATTGATATAACCTGCATTTTCCAATGCTTCACGAATCGCACCAATACGACCATCCATCATGTCAGACGGGGCAACGATATCAGCACCAGCTTCAGCATGAGATAGCGCCTGCTTGATTAAAATATCTGTCGTAATATCATTTAAAACATAGCCTTCATCATCAATGATACCGTCTTGACCATGAATGGTGAACGGATCTAATGCTACATCGGTAATAACACCAAGCTCAGGCACATGCGATTTAAGTGCACGCACCGCCGTTTGTACTAAGCCTTCTGGATTATAAGCTTCTTCTGCTAACTCTGATTTAAACTCTTGAGACACAACAGGGAATAAGGCAATCGCAGGAATACCTAGTTTCGCAAGATATGCCGCCTCTTCAAGTAACAAATCAATAGATAAGCGCTCAATACCCGGCATTGAGTCAACCGTTTCACGACGATTTTTACCCATCAAAACAAACATCGGATAAATCAAATCATTCACAGATAATTGATTTTCTGACATTAGACGACGACTAAAATCATGCTTACGGATCCGACGCATACGACGACCAGGAAACGCACCTTGAATAGATACTGACACGACAAACTCCTTGCTAAAAAATAGGATTAGATAATATCACTCAGACTAACCAATGTGGCTTAAATCGAAAAAAAAGCCTGACTATTCGCCTCTGACTGCGTCATAACTTGCTCAGGTGTTTCACCACGGCACTCAGCAATCACCGCGGCAATATGCGGTAAAAACTTGGGTTCATTGCGACTCGATTTTGGCTTCGGACGATAGTCACGAGGCAATAAGTATGGGCAATCGGTTTCAATCATTAAGCGGTTCGCGGGAATATGACGCACGACTTCACGTAGCTCTTGACCACGACGCTCATCACATACCCACCCCGTAATACCAATGTGTAAATCTAGCGCTAAGCATGCTTTTAGCTCTTGCTCAGAGCCAGTAAAACAATGCAGCACTACCGCCGGTAATTTATCTCGCCAAGGGGTAAGGATTTCAATGAAACGCTCATGCGCATCTCGGCAATGCATAAAAACGGGTAATTGTAACTCTGCCGCTAAGGCTAATTGTGCTTCAAATACTGCTTCTTGCTGTGGACGAGGAGAAAAGTCGCGGTTGAAGTCGAGCCCACATTCGCCAATCGCTACCACTTCAGGCTCTGCTGCTAGTGCACGAATTTCTGGTAACAAAAGATCGGAGACAGATTTTGCATCATGCGGATGAACGCCTGCGGTTGAGTAACAGTAGTTCGGCCATTGCTGCGCCATTTGTTGCGCTTCAATGCTCTCTTCAATACTGGTGCCCGTAATAATTAAATGCTTCACTCCCGCTTCTTGAGCACGCGTGATCACGTCCGCACGATCTTTATCAAAACGGTTATTTGTTAAGTTAACACCAATATCTATCATCTGTTTATCCATTCTCTACACAGCACTATGTGTCACTCAGTATATCGAGCAGATCCATTCTGCGCCAAACCCATATTCAAGATATAAAAAAACCGACGATTAGGTCGGTTTTTTTCATCATCACATAGTACAAAGTACTATTTACTGCTGCTCTTCGTGCTCACTATCATCCAGCTCATCATTATCACGTACATAAAAACGTGAGAAGAATAAGCCAACTTCAAACAATAAACACATAGGTACAGCCAACAAGGTCTGAGAAACAATATCAGGCGGTGTTAACAGCATACCAACGACAAACGCACCTACAATAATGTAAGGACGTTTACTACGTAGAGATTCCGGATCGGTCGCACCAGTCCAACACAACAGAATAATAGCAACAGGAATTTCAAAAGCGATGCCAAACGCCATAAATAGCGCGAGGACGAAATCGAGATAGTTCGAAATATCTGTTGCCACCTCTACCCCTTGAGGGGCGACACTGGTGAAGAACTTAAAGACCAATGGAAACACAACGTAATAAGCAAATGCGACACCGGCGTAAAACAGCAATGAGCTGGAAAACAACAATGGCATAATTAGCTTGCGTTCATGCTTGTATAAACCTGGTGCAATAAAGCCCCAGACTTGATACAAAATCATTGGCACAGCAATAAACACTGAGGTTACTAAGGTCAGTTTTATCGGTGTAAAGAACGGTGAGGCAACGTCTGTTGCGATCATAGTTGCACCAGCAGGCATTCGCTCTACTAATGGTGCAGCTAAGAAGGCATAGATATCATTGGAAAACCATACTAAACATAGAAAAACCACCAGTACACTTATGATAGAACGCAAAAGTCGCGTACGTAGTTCAAGTAAATGACTAAATAGCGGCTGCGTATCTTCGACTTTTGACATAGTGATGTAATTTATTCCTGCTTTTGTGAAGTCGTTGCTGAGGTTTGCTCGTTTTTATCAGCATAGGGACGCTGAACATCTGAAGCCGCTTTTTTAAGCTCATCAACAGAGTCTTGCAATTCAGGCGCTAAGTCCTTCATTCCCATTTGCTCGGCTTTCTTTAAATTGGCTTGCAGTTCCTGAATTTTCAGTTCTTGAGACAATTCATCTTTCACCGAGTTTGCCATATTACGAGCAGCACCTATCCACTGCGACACCGTACGAATCGCAACGGGTAGACGTTCTGGCCCCAGTACTACTAATCCCACCACGGAGATCAGTACTAACTCCCAGAACCCGATATCAAACACGTCTTAAACCTGCTCTTTGTCTTTTTGATTAGTTGTCGTCTGATCCGCTGGCTTTTGTTCGTCAGCAATTTTCTTTTGTTCAAAGTCAGCATCATTGTCTGACTCTTTTTTCGCAGCAGGTGCTGCTGCAGCTGCTTCATCATCGCTGATTGCTTTTTTGAAACCTTTAACTGCAGAACCTAGGTCGCCGCCTAGAGTACGAAGTTTTTTTGTTCCGAACAAAAGAACAATGATCAGTGCAATGATTAACAATTGCCAAATACTGATACCACCCATGCTTGTTTTACCTCAGCTTTATGTGGTTAATAACGAAAGTGCGTTTATTAACGCAACTATAAGTATAGGCGAAAGCCCAACCGATTATTTTCGGCAGGTACGCCATCCTAGCAACCAAAATAGGCTTCCTACACCAACAGAAACTGCAGGGTACGTTGCTACTTGATCACCAAAAAGTATTGCAGCACACACCATAAAGGTGGCACCGATACCAAAATAGAACCTTGCCTGGTTATGAGTACGTCGATTTTCCATGAAGTTATCATAGAGTTTATCAATACGTTGGTTCATTACCTTGCCTTGGCGCAAACTGTCGTAAAGTAATTCAGGCAATTCAGGCAATTTTTCAGCCCAAAAAGGTGCTTTACTTTTTATTGCATCAAGAATGCCTTGCGGGCCTACCTGATGTGACATCCAGTTTTCCAAGAACGGCTTGGCTGTTGCCCACAAATCAAGTTGTGGATACAACTGGCGTCCTAAGCCTTCAACATACAACAAGGTCTTTTGTAACAAGACCAGCTGCGGTTGCACTTCCATATTAAAACGGCGAGCAGTATTAAATAAATTTAACAATACATGGCCGAATGATATTTCACACAGTGGCTTTTCAAAAATAGGTTCACACACTGTACGAATAGCAAATTCAAACTCATCCACGTTGGTATCATGAGGAACCCAGCCAGAATCAACGTGTAATTCTGCAACCTTACGATAATCACGATTAAAGAAAGCCAATAAGTTTTCCGCTAGGTATCGTTTATCTTCTCGGTTAAGTGTCCCTACAATGCCGCAATCTAGCGCAATCCATTGTGGATTTTCCGGATGCTCATAGGAGACAAAAATATTTCCTGGATGCATATCGGCATGGAAAAAGCTGTCACGAAATACCTGAGTAAAAAAGATATTAACTGCGTTTTCCGATAATAGTTTTAAATTCGTACCATTGGCTTTCAAGCCTTCAATATTAGAAACTTGAATACCATAGATGCGTTCCATTACAAGAAGATTAATACTACTATAATCAGTATAAACTTCTGGTACATATAAGGTGTCATCACCATCGAAGTTACGACGAAGCTGAATACTATTCGCCGCTTCGCGCATTAAATCGAGCTCATCAAGCAAGGTTTTTTCGTATTCGCGAACCACTTCAACAGGACGTAAACGGCGCGCTTCTGGCTGGAGACGAGAAACTATCTCGGCCATCCTGTACATCAGCTTAATGTCAGCTTCAATAATCGGCTTAATATCAGGACGAATAACTTTAAAAACAATCTCTTTGCCGTTTTCTTTTAAAGTTGCAGTATGCACTTGAGCAATCGATGCTGACGCCAATGCAACTTCATCAAAGTCGTCAAACCACTGCTCTAACGGCCCGCCTAAAGATTCTTCAATGGTACGTTTTGCTAATTTGCCATCGAAAGGTTCAACTTGGTCTTGTAATAATGCCAGCTGATCTGCAATGTGCGGTGGAAAAAGATCGCGGCGCGTTGACATCATTTGACCAAACTTAATCCATACCGGACCAAGTTCTTGCAACGCTAAACGTAAACGCTCACCCAATGGCACATCGGGGTATTCATTTTTGATCCAAAATAGCGATTTACGTAATTTTTTAGGAAGTTCGGTACGTGGATCAACCGGAATAAAGTCATCCAACCCATAGCGCAGTTGTACTTGAATAATACGGTACAACCGTTTTATTTCTGAATAGCTCATCATTGCCAATTTATCGCTCAAGTAGCTGGTTCAAACGGGCCTCAAAACGAGCAACATCCGATTTCAAGTCATCCACTTGATCGTAAAAATGCACCATTTCTAAAGGCTGTGGTAATAGTTGCCATTCTTCAGTGATCACTTCCGCTAAATCGCGTTGGCGATTCTTTACCCCTTGGCGAATAAATCGACTCCCCGACTTTACACTACTGACTAAAGTATGAGCAACTACATCACCCGTATATTGCGATAATTTTTCTTCGACATCGGGCTTTAAACCACTTAGTAAAGTGGAAAAATGCTGAGCCAATTGTAGATCGCCATCGAGTGCTAACTTATCCGCTTTAATTAGCTGCGTTAAGTTAGCTTGTTGTCGTAGCTCGGGTAACACCGTAAGGTTTAAAGCTAATTGGCAATCCACCTCGCCTTCAAATCCAGCAAGAACATCAATTTGATGACTGAAAACAAAGTACAAGGTTTTGTTAAATTCATTTAGCGTAACGCTAATGACTTTACCGCGTAAACGAGCAAGACGACGCTGACTATCAGCATCGTCTTTGAGTAATTGATTCAGTGATGTTTCAACCGCACCGGTAACAAAAGCATCTAACGGCATAGAGTCATCCTCAGAACTTATAACCACGGTGTAAGGCAACAATACCGCCCGTTAAGTTGTAATAACTGGTTTGATCAAATCCGGCTTCATCCATCATACCTTTCAAAGTTTCTTGATCAGGATGCATACGGATAGATTCAGCAAGGTAACGATAGCTTTCTGCATCATTGGCGATAAGTTCACCCATTTTTGGTAATAGGTGGAATGAGTACGCATCGTAAACTTTTGATAATGGTTCTAGTGACGGCTTTGAAAACTCTAACACTAATAAACGACCGCCAGGCTTTAACACGCGATACATTGAACGTAGCGCTTTGTCTTTGTCGGTGACGTTACGTAAACAAAAGCTGATCGTGATACAGTCAAAGTAATTATCAGGGAAAGGCAATTCTTCCGCATTGGCTTGAACGTAACCCACATTACCGACAATACCACTGTCTCGCAGTTTACTGCGGCCTACGTTCAACATCGAGTTATTGATATCAGCAAGAATAACCTGACCCGTTTCGCCCACAATACGTGAGAACTTAGCGGTTAAATCACCCGTACCACCGCCTAAATCAAGTACACGTTGACCTTTGCGTACACCACTGCAGTCAATAGTGAAGCGCTTCCAAACGCGGTGAATGCCCATCGACATTAAGTCATTCATGATGTCGTACTTTGCTGCGACCGAGTGAAAGACCTCAGCAACCATGGTTGCTTTTTCGTCTTTGGCAACGGTACGGAAGCCAAAGTGAGTAGTATCTTGTGTGGTGTCCGTCATGTTCAATCCGTTATATGTACTTATGATGCGCAAAATTCATAGACTTCACTCACCGATAAGCATTAAATTCATTTATTCAACTGGCTTAGTGTACTTGATGGTTGCTCTTTGCTCAAAGTCCTTTACCCCACCATTATGATAAATCACCTTCCGATGCTGAGGTTATATGAGAAAAACCACGATATTCCATTAGGTTAGATTGCGATTTTTCTGCCAGCGTTGGGCTAATATCACGCTTCACTTCGACGCCCAATTGTTTGAAGCTTTCAGCTTGGCGGATCACGTTACCACGCCCCGTCGCCAGTTTATTCATTGCCCCTTGATAGCTTTGGTTCGCTTTTTCTAACGATTGTCCCATCGCTTCCATGTCAGTGACAAACAAACGTAATTTGTCGTAAAGCTTGCCTGCACGCTCGGCAATTTCTTTCGCATTTTGATTTTGTCGTTCATTACGCCACAAGTTATTAATGGTGCGCAGTGCCACCAGCAAGGTCGTTGGACTCACAAGCATGATATTTAAATCCATCGCATCACGGATTAATGCCGGATCGGCTTCAATCGCAGCTTGGAACGCAGGCTCTACAGGAATAAACATCAAGACATAATCAAGACTTTGAATGCCATGAAGCTGATGATAATCCTTACGGCTTAACCCTCGCATATGGGCGCGCATCGAGGCAACATGCTCACTCATGGCGAGTTCACGCTCAGCGATAGTGTCAGCATTAAAGAAGCGTTCATACGCCACCAATGACATCTTGGCATCCACCACCACATCTTTTTGTTGGGGTAAATGCACCACAACATCGGGTTGATAACGTTTACCGTCTTCGTTTTCTAAACTGACTTGAGTTTGATATTCATGCCCTTCACGCAATCCTGAGTCAGACAATACTCGCGCCAGCACGACTTCGCCCCAGTTACCTTGGGCTTTGTTATCCCCTTTTAGGGCTTGGGTTAAGTTAATTGCCTCTTTCGCCATCTGCTCATTGAGCTGTTTAAGACTATTGATTTGATGCACTAAGGTGTGGCGTTCACGAGACTCTTGCGTGAAGTTATCATTAACCTGCTTTTTGAAACCTTCAAGTTGCTCTTTGAGTGGACTCAACAAGTTTTCTAAGCTCATCTTATTCTGCTCATCCACCGTTCGGGTCTTCTGTTCAAATAAGCGATTAGCTAAACTTTCAAATTGAATACGTAGACGCTCTTCAGCATTTTCTAGTAGCTTAATTTTTTCATCTGCCGCTTTTTGCTCTTCAAAATGGCGGGCATCTTGCTCGCGAAGATCGGCTTCAAGCCCCGCGCTGGCTAAGCGAGAATGATCAAGCTGCTCGGTTAAATACTGTTTTTCATTTTGCAGCGCGTCAAAGTGACGCATTTTCTCTAATGCCGCCGCAAGTCGGCCATGCATTTGACGTATTTCATGGGTTAATCTGTCACGATCGTCATCTAACTCTTCCAGCTCTTGGTTTCTTTCTGCTAGCTGACTTTGTAATTGCTGCTCACGACTTAATGCTAAACGCGCATCTGATTCTGCTTGTTGCTCGACCAGCTGAAGCATTTGTTCATATCGACCTTTATACCAGAATGCCGTGATCACACTGGCAACGGTGGCACCTAACAATGTTGCTAATGCGGTAATAACGCCACCACTTAACCATTCTGCCATAGTAAATTCTCTATCTTCCTGACGAATTATTCTCGCTTTTAAGGCTAAGAGGATACTGGATAAATGTCCAGCTAACGAAGAACAACTTAAACAATAAATAATGGATATAAGCGTTTTTGTTTGCACTCGATCACAGGCTATATCATCACTCGCTATTCACCTGTACAACCATCTCCTACACTGCGTTACCGTCTTACATTTTTTAACAGGGATAGTCATGAACGAACGCCTCGCTTTAGGATATGGCATTGCCGCTGTTTTACTTTGGTCTACTGTCGCCACCGCTTTTAAAATTACCTTAGATTATTTTTCACCTGTTCAAATGATGGTGGTTGCCAGTAGCGTGTCTGCTCTCGCCCTTATTGTTATAGCTGGCTATAAAAAAACACTCCACCAGCTTAAGTCGACTTTTCTTCAACGTCCGCTTTATTACTTATTACTCGGGTTTATCAATCCTTTTGCTTATTACCTAGTGTTATTTAAAGCTTACGACTTATTACCTGCTTCACAGGCTCAACCCATCAACTACAGTTGGGCGATCACTCTGACTTTAATGGCAGCACTTTTCTTAGGACAAAAAATTCAGCGCAAAGATTGGATAGCTTGCGTGCTGGGATATGGCGGTGTGGTGGTGATAGCAACTCAAGGAAATATTTCCGCCTTGAATTTCACCAGTCCGTTAGGCGTTGCGTTAGCGCTATTTTCGACACTGTTATGGGCCAGCTATTGGATTTTAAACACCAAAAATAAAGCCGATCCCATCTTAGGTTTATTACTGGGCTTTTTAGTCTCGCTGCCATTTTCTATCGGCTTGAGTCTGTATCTTGGCGGTTGGCAAAGTGTACCTTGGCAAGGCTGGGCAGCTGTCACTTATGTCGGTTTGTTTGAAATGGGGATAACCTTTGTTTTATGGCTCAATGCGCTACGGTTAACCCGTAATACCGCTAAGATCAGTAACCTGATTTTTATCTCACCTTTTATCTCTTTATTACTGCTCGCCACGATTATTGGTGAAACGATTCATCCCTCAACATTGATCGGCTTAATGCTAATTATTGCAGGACTCGTAATCCAACAATGGCAAAGTAAAAAAGCGCGATTATTGAATAACTAAATTTTATCCAAAAAAAAGCCTGTCGATTTGACAGGCTATACGGATAAGGTTGTCACCACCTCACCTTTAAACTCATAATATTTATTAATTCTGTACCGTTAACTGAGGGTGCCAACGACGCCCGATTTTCGACACTAAAATCAATAATCCTGGTATCAGCAACCACATTTGTAACGTCATTAATACCGGTGATGAGAAATCTAATCGTTGAGTTAAACTCACCATGACACCAGCACCACTCATTTGAAATAATCCCAATAATGCCGCTGCAGTTCCAGCACGATCGCCAAATGGTGCTAATGCTTTTCCGGCTGCAGAGCCTAATACAAAAGCAAACCCAAATGAACAAATGAAGATTGGCACCATAAATGCCCATGCTTGCTGTAATTGGCTCAACGACAACATTAATCCACCAGCAAACAATAATGTGATAAGTCCTGTACGAAGAGTACGACGAGTACCAAAGCGATCCATGAACTTAGGTGCAACCATACAAGCAGTAATGTTCAATACCGCATTGATCCCAAACCATACCGTAAACTGATGCATGTCCTGACCAAGATGGTTCATCAACCACACTGGTGCTGAAGTTACATAAGCTAAAATCACCGCCATCGCTAACATGCAAAGCGTAGCATGAAATAAAAATGTTGGTTCGCGTAATACCGACCAGTAACGGCTAATACTAATCATTGAACCAGAAACATCAGAGTTTGTAGGGCGCGTTTCTTTAAACACAGCCATAATAAAAAGCCCTGCAACGACCGCAAATCCTGCCATGAAACTAAAGTTTGAACGCCAGCCAAAATGATAAGTAAGCCAAGTGCCTAAAAGAGGAGCTAACGCAGGAATAAAACAAATCGCACCATTTAAATAGCTGATCATACGACCACTTTTTTCAGCACCAAAGCTATCACGAACCGCAGCGAAGGCGGCAACGGAGGTGGCACATGCACCAAAACCTTGAAGCAAACGGGCAAGCAATAACAAATCTAAGCTCTGGGCTAAATAAGCCATGGTTGAGCTAAAACCATAAATCACGATACCGCCTAGCGCGATAGGTCGACGACCAATACGATCAGCTAATGGCCCTGCTAGTAATTGACCTAATCCCATGCTAAACATAAACCATGTCACAGTATCTTGCACACGAGTAGGATCGACAGAAAACGTATTCGCCATTGCAGGTAAAGCAGGTAGATAAATATCAATCGCTAAAGGACTGAACAATACAAGTGTGATCAATAAAGCCACTTGTATTTTGCTATTTATATTTGGGCTCACACGGTTCTCCATTAAAATAAAATTTGTGAAAGCTTAATCACCCTATGGTATGAATGGAAATGATGTATATTCATTACCATTATTCCCATAAGGAAAATCATATGAATATTGAGAAGTTAGCTCGCTTAGATCTCAATTTATTAGTCTGTTTTAAAGTTTTAATAGAAGAACTTAATGTCACTCGAACTGCGCACCGACTTTGTTTAAGTCAATCAGCAGTGAGTAAGTCCTTAGCTAAATTACGCACTCAATTTAATGATCCTTTGTTTATTCGAAATTCATATGGTTTATCGCCAACTCCGAGAACTCTCTTTCTCAAACCCAAACTCGATTTGTTGATCAATCAATTAGAGCTATTAACTCAGCCGGAAGATTTCTATCCACATAACAGTGAATATCGCTTTCAAATTGCAACGGTTGAAAGTGTATATCCCTTAATTCTGCCTCAATTTTTACCCGCGATTTTTCAACAGGCACCAAGTGTGACTATCAGCACTCACGCATGGACAGAACAAACATTTAAAATGCTCCAAAGAGGTGAACTGGATTTAGGTATTACAGGGAAAGATATTGACATCAATGATGCAAAACTCACCATGCTTACCATGTTCCCGCCTGATGATATTATCCAACAAGAGATATATCGTGATCACCAAATGTGTATCATTCGAAAAGACCATCCCGCTTTAAGAAAATGCTGGAATCTAGAGGCATATTTATCATTACGACATGTACAAGTGCGCTGTGATGGCAATGATCGCTGGTTACTTGATTATCGACTTGCAGATATGGGTTATGAGCGAGATATCGCTGTCACCGTTCCCGACTTTAATAGTGCAGCGAGCTTATGCTCTTACACTGATTTTATCTTCACAGCACCCAATCACTTTTTAAAAGTCGCGGCAAAGCAGTCAGATATGGTGGTTTTACCCTTACCATTAGAGTTTCCTCCTATGGCTTACACCCTGTTTTGGCATAGAGACAGAGAAAATGATCAAGCGCTGACTTGGCTAAGAAACATAATCACCCAAAAAACCCATCATCTTCGCTGATAACGTTTAACACAAACTAATAAAGGCGAATACTGCCTCTAAAAGATTTCGCGCAAGTCTACGGTGTTATGATGCCAAATAAAAATGCTTTATTTTCAATACCGCTTTTCCAAATTGGAATCCACCTGCTAACCGATGAATCACTAAGATAAATAAAGCAGTGAGGTGAATAGTCTGTCATTTATCATAGAGACAATTGATGCAAACCGCTAAACAAGCTAACTTAACAACATTAAACCTGAATCGCTTATCCCATGGTGATTGAGGTGAATTCGATCTAACCGCCTTACAATGGTGGTTTCTTGACAAGGACCTATACATGCAAGCAGTTATCGCACAACGTATTGAGCAGATCCGTCAGTGGCTTGAAGCACAGCAACTCGATGCCCTACTGATCCCTCATGAAGATGAATATCTTGGTGAGTACATTCCCGATCATAACGAACGCCTTCATTGGCTAACTGGTTTCACAGGATCAGCTGGTGCTGCAGTGATCACTCGTGACCGTGCAGCAATGTTTGTTGATGGTCGTTATGTTGTGCAAGTTCGCAAGCAAGTACCGGGGGATGTGTTTGAATATTGCCATCTGATCGAGCAGCCACCTATCCACTGGGCACTAGAAAATCTAGCAGCAGGTAGTAAAGTCGCTATTGATAACCGCCTACACAGTGCAGCATGGCTGAAAAATGCCACGACAACCCTTGATGGTGAATTAGAGCTAGTACCAGTTAACGAAAACCCAATTGATGAACTATGGCTCGATCGCCCAGCACCAAAACTGTCGGATGCGGAGTTAATGGGGCTAGAGTATGTGGGTCAATCAAGTGAAGAAAAACGTGAACAAATTGCCGCACTGCTAAAAAAACAAAAAGCGGATGCTGCCTTTTTGAGTCAGCTTGATAGCATTGCTTGGCTACTCAATGTACGTGGCGATGACGTTCACTGTCTACCCGTTCTGCTTTCAGCTGCCGTGATCCACAGCGATGCATCTGTTGATTTCTATATCGATCATCACCGTCTACCCGAAGGTTTTGCAACACACGTAGGTAACGGCGTTAATATCCGCGAGCCAGAACAACTCGCTGCAGGTTTAGCCGCACTTTCAGGTAAACGTGTACAGTTTGATTCTGCGAACAGTAATGCATGGGCAGCTCAGCAACTAACAGAGGCTGGCGCACAACTTATTGAAGCAGCTAATCCAACGCTACTACCAAAAGCCGCAAAAAACGCGACAGAAATTGCAGGTATGAAAGCATGTCACATCCGTGATGGTGTCGCGATTTCTAAATTTCTTGCATGGGTAGATAATCAAGTTGCGAGTGGCAATCTATTAGATGAAGCTGCGCTTTCCGATCAACTTTGGCAATTCCGCCAGCAAGATCCAAGCTGTCGTGACGTGAGCTTCGATACGATTTCAGCCTCTGCTGGTAATGCAGCAATGTGTCACTATAACCACATTGATCAGCCACAACCTGGCAAGCTGCAAATGGATACGGTTTACTTAGTCGATTCAGGCGGTCAATACCCTGACGGTACAACAGACATCACCCGTACTATCGCTATCGGCAATCCAGGTGATGAAGTAAAACAAGCCTTCACGCTGGTACTAAAAGGTCATATTTCATTAGCTTCGGCGCGTTTCCCGAAAGGCACAACAGGCTCACAGCTTGACGCACTCGCGCGTCAGCATCTATGGGCGTATGGTTTTGATTATGACCATGGTACCGGTCATGGCGTTGGTCACTTCTTAAGTGTTCATGAAGGTCCTCAGCGTATTTCTAAAGTGGCTAACCCAACTGCGCTATTGCCAGGTATGGTGTTATCTAACGAGCCGGGTTATTACCGTGCAGACGCATTTGGTATTCGTATCGAAAACCTTGAACTGGTCGTCGATATTGAAACTCAAGGCGACATGAACGTCATGGGCTTTGAATCGTTGACCCGAGCGCCAATTGATAAGCGTTTGATCGATCCTGCACTACTAACTGACGTAGAGCTTGCATGGCTAAACAACTATCACCAAACCGTGTTTAACGTGATCAGCCCATCGCTGACAGGTAGTGATCTTGAGTGGCTAACACAAGCAACATCACCACTAAGCCGCTAATTCATAGATAAGAAAAAGAAAAGCCAGTACACATCGCGTACTGGCTTTTTTATTATCCGGAATAGGCGTGGTGCCAATCTTTCCACACCACTTCAAACCCTTTTTGCTTGACTGCTGTAGCAACATCTGCGACCGAACGTTCATCACTGATTGCAAACTGTTCTAGCTCTGGCGTGTCATCGGCGTATCCGCCCGGTTGGGTTTTAGAGCCCGCAGACATACTAGTGATCCCCAAGGGCAATACATTATCGCGAAAATGCGGTGACTCTCGCGTTGATAACGACAGCTCAACTTCAGGATTAAACAGTCGATATGCACAAATCAATTGCACCAGTTGGCGATCAGTCATCACCGATTTAGGCTCTAATCCACCAGTACAGGGTCTTAAACGTGGGAATGAAATCGAATAGCGGCTTTGCCAATAGGTACGTTCAAGATAAGCCAAATGACTGGCAACAAAAAAACAATCCGTGCGCCATTCTTCCATACCGATCAAAGCCCCAATCCCAATCTTGTCTATTCCAGCTTTTGCTAACCGATCTGGTGTCGCTAAGCGGTATTCAAAATTGGTTTTATTGCCTCGTAAATGATGCTTCGCATAGGTTGGCGCATTATAGGTTTCTTGATACACCATCACCGCATCTAAACCAAGTTCTCTCAGCTCTTGATACTCATCTTGCTCAAGTGGCTGTACTTCCATTGCCAAATAGCTGAAGTGCTGTTTGATTCGAGGGATCGCATCACGAAAGTAATTCATACCGACTTTGGTTTGATGCTCGCCAGTGACCAATAATACACTATCAAAATTTAGCGTTTTTATTGCCTCACACTCTCGCTCTATTTCTTGCTCACCCAAGGTACGGCGCTTAATGCGATTTTCCATCGAAAAACCACAATAGGTACACGCATTGGCACACAGATTCGAAAGATATAACGGCACATAAAAACTCATGGTATGACCAAACCGCTGACGTGTTAGCATCGCAGAGAGTTGTGCCATTTGCTCTAAGTAAGGTTCAGCCGCAGGTGAAATTAAGGCTTTAAAATCCTCTAGATCCAGCGTTGATTTTCCTAAAGCACGCTCAACATCGGTAGCCGTTTTAGCATAAATCGACAAACGGATATCATCCCAATCCATTTGTTGCCAAACATCCACAAAGCTCATGTTGGCTCCTTACTCGTTAAGAAATGCCGTTAGTGGGCTTGATGCAATAGCATGGTTCACCTTACCTGCAAGACCAGCTTCATATGCCATACGACCACTTTCCACGGCCAATTTAAATGCACGCCCCATTGCAATCGGATCACTTGCCGCTGCGATGGCAGTATTAACCAATACCGCATCAGCCCCCATTTCCATCGCTTCTGCGGCATGAGAAGGTGCACCAATGCCCGCATCCACCACCACAGGTACTTGTGCCTGATCGATAATAATGCGAAGAAAATCGCGAGAGGCGACCCCTTTATTCGAGCCAATCGGCGCACCTAATGGCATCACGGCAGCGCAACCCACATCTTCTAATCGCTTACAAAGCACAGGATCAGCATGACAGTAAGGCAGTACGAAAAACCCTTCTTTTACCAACTGCTCAGCCGCTTTTAATGTTTCAATCGGATCAGGCATGAGGTATTTTGGATCAGGGTGAATTTCTAATTTTAGCCAATTCGTCCCCAATGCTTCTCTGGCTAGCTGCGCAGCAAAGATCGCTTCTTTGGCATTTTTCGCCCCTGACGTATTAGGCAGTAAATTCACTCCAGCTTGGATCAATGGCGCTAAGATATCGTCATCACGCTCAGCAATATTGACCCGCTTTAGTGCCATGGTCACGAGCTCAGAGCCTGTCGCTAAAATCGATTCAGCCATGACATCACGATTAGCGTACTTACCCGTTCCGGTAAATAATCGCGATGTGAATGTTTTATCTGCAATAGTCAACATATTAACCTCCTGCTATCGCTTGAAATAACGCGATCTGATCGCCGTCAGCAATGACGGTTGTCGGCCACTCACTGGCAGCAACAATACGCTGGTTTATCGCGACCGCTGTACCTTTTATGGGTAAATCTAACTGCATAACAAATTGATGAACGGTTTGCTCAGCCTCGCAAGACATAGATTCATCGTTCAGCCAGATAGTTATCATGGTAGCCATTTACACAACCTCCCTTTGCTCTTGCTGACGGCATACAGGGCAACAAGGGGCAGCATCAATTGATACCTGCTGCCATTTTCCTGTTAAGCCATTAAATTGCTGCAGCAAACCAAAACCGACTTCACCAACACCTGCGATAGCTTTGATCGCATTAAGCGCTTGTAACGTGCCAATAGTCCCAACAACGGGTCCCATCACGCCGTTACTACGACAATTTTGATCTTGTGGTGGCGCTTCAGCACTCAATGGAAACACACATTGATAACACGGTGAGGTCTGTCGGAAATCAAACGCCAGTAACTGTCCTTGCCAACCTATCGACGCACCAGCAATCAGTGGTGTTTGATGCTGATAACAAGCTTGATTGACCGCATAACGGGTAGCCCAGTTATCACTGCAATCAAGCACAATATCGGCCTGCTGTACTTCCATCACGAGTTGAAAGCCTGCAAGCTTGGCTTTTACTGCACGCGTTCGTACCAATGGGTTCAATGCTAAAAGCTGATCACAGGCTGCTTGCGCTTTATTGAGTGACACATCGGTTTCTCGATAAATCACCTGACGCTGCAAGTTCGAACTCTCAACCTCATCATCATCTGCAATCACCAGCAACCCAACACCCGCAGCAGCTAGATACATTGCAGCAGCTGAGCCTAAACCACCCGCGCCGACGATCAATACTTTGGCATTGTTAAGTGCAAGTTGCCCCTGCTCTCCCATCTCTTCCAGCATGATTTGTCGGTTATATCGAATAAAAGCAGTATCAGAGAGTCTGTCAGTTGTCATACATCACCTCCCGCTCAGATAGGCATTGATTGAGTTGTTCGACGGCAATCGCCGGCTCGCTTGACTGGGTGATCGCACGTACCACCGCAACGCTACTCACCCCTGTTTTCCAAACCACTGGCACACGAGATAAATCAATACCCCCAATTGCTACTGTTGGAAACGTATTGCCAATCAATTGTTGATAAAGCTTTAAGCGGTGAACACCTTGCGGTAATGACGGCATTTGCTTGGTTGTGGTTGGGTAAATATGACCAAGGGCGATATAACTGGGATTAAATGCCATCGCACGTAGGATCTCATAATACCCATGGGTTGAGATCCCTAAGCGAAGATTCGCTTGTTGAATGGCATTGAGATCAGCGACCGCTAAATCTTCTTGTCCCAAATGCACCCCAAAAGCACCATGCTCAATAGCCAGTTGCCAATAGTCATTAATAAAGACCTGCGCATTTGCCTTCTGACCTAACGCAATAGCATGAGCAACATCTTGCTCTAAACCTTGAGCATTCGGATCTTTGATCCGCAGCTGAGTGGTTTTCACATCCAATTCAAGTAGCTGCTTAACCCATTGAGTGGAATCCACCACCGGATATAACGTAAGTTTCTCACTATCAACAGCTGCAAAAGCTTCAACTGGCTGGCATTCGAATTGCCAACCAATATCTGACAGCTTTGAAAAATTAGCACAAACGATATCAGGGAAAGCATCACGCTCAGTTGGCCAAATGCCCATCTGCGTTGACTGGGCATACGCTCTTGCCAGAACTAGAGCATCTTCTAAGGGGTAATCAAGCGCGAGTGCTACCAATAACATCGCTCGCTGTTGAGTCGCATTACCAAGCTCAACACTGAAACAACCACGCACGTCACCATCATGATGCCAAAGATCAAGATAACCACCATTGACTGGTAAACCACATACCACAACGTTAGATCGTTCCAGTATTTGCGCTTTGATCAGCGAAAGATCTACTTCAGAAGATACCCATTGATCTTGAAATACATAATCAATTAGCTGAGAGGAGCAGGCTTGTTCAAAGCCCACTCGTTTAACGCAAGAAGGCGTCGATACCTCAATCCACTCTTGGCTTGATGGTATTAACGTGACTTGCTCACCTAACTGATACTCTGTAGCAGAGGCTAATAATGGCTCAATATGCATCACCAGAGACGATAAGACCTTTGGTAAGCTTAAGGTGCTCATTAGCTTTCCTCTTTAGCTAGGTGATATAACTCACTACCTTTAGATCGAAACTCTTGTGCTTTTTGCTGCATACCTTCAAGTGGATCATCTAATAGCTTGATCGCGATTTCTGAGTCTTCTAATCCCTTGGCGTAATCTCGTACTTCTTGAGAGATCTTCATTGAACAGAATTTAGGGCCACACATTGAACAGAAATGGGCTACTTTGCCAGATTCTTGAGGGAGAGTTTCATCGTGATAGGCACGCGCCGTTTCAGGATCTAAACCAAGATTAAATTGATCTTCCCAACGGAATTCAAACCGCGCTTTAGATAAGGCATTATCGCGCACTTGTGCACCAGGGTGGCCTTTTGCTAAGTCGGCAGCATGGGCACAGAGTTTATAAGTGATAAGACCGACTTTTACATCGTCTTTATTAGGCAAGCCTAAGTGCTCTTTAGGTGTCACATAACAAAGCATTGCACAGCCATACCAACCAATCATCGCCGCACCAATACCCGATGTAATATGATCATAACCTGGTGCGATATCTGTCGTCAGTGGGCCTAAGGTATAGAATGGCGCTTCATGACAATGCTCAAGCTGCTCTTCCATGTTTTCTTTGATCATGTGCATGGGTACGTGACCAGGGCCTTCAATCATGACCTGCACATCGTATTCCCATGCAATCTTAGTCAACTCACCTAATGTGCGTAGTTCACTAAACTGGGCTTCATCATTGGCATCAGCGACAGAGCCTGGACGTAAGCCATCACCGAGCGATAGTGAAATATCGTATTGCGCACAGATCTCACAAATCTCACGGAAGTGCTGATAGAGGAAGCTTTCTTTATGGTGTGCCAAACACCACTTCGCCATGATAGAGCCACCACGCGATACAATACCTGTAACACGTTTCGCCGTCATAGGTACATAACGAAGAAGTACGCCTGCATGGATAGTGAAGTAATCCACACCTTGCTCAGCTTGCTCTAGTAATGTGTCACGAAACACTTCCCAGTTAAGGTTCTCAGCCACACCATTCACTTTTTCAAGCGCTTGGTACATAGGTACCGTACCAATCGGAACAGGGCTATTACGAATGATCCACTCACGCGTTTCGTGAATATTTCGACCTGTTGATAAATCCATTACCGTATCGCCACCCCAACGCGTCGACCAGACAAGTTTTTCAACCTCTTCTTCAATCGATGAACTCACCGCTGAGTTACCAATATTGGCATTCACTTTGACAAGGAAATTACGGCCAATGATCATTGGCTCAGTTTCAGGATGGTTAATGTTGGCAGGAATAATTGCTCGGCCTTCAGCCACTTCTTTACGCACAAACTCAGGCGTAATTTCTTTTGGTAAATTAGCACCAAAGCTCACACCTGGATGTTGTTGGTTTAATACTTCATCACGGTATTTCGCACGACCCATATTTTCACGGATCGCGATATATTCCATCTCTGGCGTAATAATACCTTGGCGCGCATAATGTAATTGCGTCACACAACGCCCAGCTTTTGCACAACGAATACGCGCACGTTCCGCAAAACGTAAATCATCAAGCGTCTTATCATCTAAACGTTCATTGGCATACTCAGAGCTTAACCCTTCTAGTAATTCAGTATCGTCACGCTCTGCGATCCATTGCTCACGCACTAACGGCAAGCCATTATAAATATCGATGTTTTTTTCAGGATCAGTGTAAAAACCAGAAGTGTCGTAAACGCGAATAGGCTCGTTAGGCTCAAAGATAGGATTATCTTTACCGCCACCAACCAAGCTATCAGCTAGAGTGATTTCACGCATAGGAACAAGCACATCAGGACGGCTACCTTGAACATACACTTTCTGTGAGTTCGGGTATGGTTGTGCTGTTAATGATTCAATAAATTGTTTCGCTTCCAGTCTCGCTTGCTTGCGATTCGACATAGCAGTTTCCTTGATTTTTCAATGTAGGGGAAAATGCTTGGCGGATGGGCGTAAACAAGAGGTCTGTACCTAAGTACAGCTATGCAGATGCATACAGTGATCCCTTAAGATATGTAGCAGAAGACATTCTCTCGTTCCCTTCGCAGGTATTAGCCTGATCAGGTTCAACGGATCCCGCAATGCGGTCTCAGCCATATGGCACTCCGACAAGTAGCAATGAGTATAAAGAAGCCGTTATAGTGCAACAACCTTTATATAGAGAAAAATAATAAAAAGTGACAGACAACAAAAAGCCGTGCATCAACACGGCTTATTATTACATTGCATATTTTAATCGTTGTTACTGTGAAATTAATACATCACAACCGAGGTGATTAGCTAAAGAGCCACTTAAATCACCAAACAAGTGAAAAGTTGATTTATGGTAACCTGTGATCACTAGACTAGCATTAATTTCTTTTGCTAAAGCTTCTATATGCTTTGAAACATCACCATCTGCGGTATGTATCGCTTTAACTTTATGAGAAGAAGCTGTAATTAAATCAGATAACTCTTTCATGCGTTTTTTTGCAATCGCATCATGCTCTTCTTGTAGCTCAACTTCCACATCAATAAAACTTACGTTTCCGATCCCTGGCTCAACATAAGCAACATGTAAATCAGCGTGATTTTGCTCTGCTATTACACCAGCTTTCACCATCAATTTATGCGCATTTTTATCTTCAGGATTAACCGCTAATAACACTGTTTGGTAAAGCGACATATCTAGCCTCCTTGAGCTAAGGCTCATAGTAAATTCATTATTTATGATTATGATGCTATAAATGTAGCTATACAACTAAGTATACCGCTGACTATTTAATATTCATTTGAATCAATGATTGCATTTTTGGAGAGTTCTCACTCTTCTCGCTAGCGATTATCATGAGCGCTTTTATCATTACTTGAAAATATAAACGAGATCCCAATGAGCCAATATTTATTACTAGGATTCATCGCGCTTGGTGGTGCATTCGGCGCCTGCTCAAGGTACCTAATTTCTGAGCTATGCGTAATGCTATTTGGCCGTGGCTTCCCATACGGTACTTTAACCGTAAACGTGCTGGGCTCCTTGATCATGGGGTTATTAATGTCAGCACTTAATCAAGGAATGATTGAAGCTGCACCATGGCGACCTATTATCGGCTTAGGCTTCCTTGGTGCGTTAACGACGTTCTCTACATTCTCAATGGACAACGTTGTACTGATGCAACAAGGTGAATTTTTCAAAGCAGGCCTAAACATTTTACTTAACGTTATTGTCAGCATTGCTGCTTGTTATGTTGGCTACCAGCTTATGATGAAAAGTTAATAGATAACCGATATAAAAAAACCGCCTGCATGGCGGTTTTTTTATATCCAAATTAAACGAATCATCACTTTATACTAATGAATAAGAACAATAACAAATCACCCATTACTCTGTAGAGAGTAAACAATCTCTGTGTAACGCTCTACGCTATATAGGTTTTTTAACTATATCTATAGCACTTATCTACAGACGAAAAAAAACCTGAATCTTTCGATTCAGGTTTCTCTGATAAAATGGCAGAACCATTAGGATTGCGCTCAAGCGGTACTCAAGCCGAAGGCTCGTAAGAGTCTATTATACAATACTATAAACGATAAAAAGCCCCACTATTTCTAGCGAGGCTTCTTAATAAGTGGCGGAGCGGACGGGACTCGAACCCGCGACCCCCGGCGTGACAGGCCGGTATTCTAACCAACTGAACTACCGCTCCACACGGAGATAAAACTTTCGTTTTATCCGATACCTGCCGTTCAAAACAAGTATCTTAACTTTTTGTCTTCACTTTTTATAAAAGTGAAAGAAAATTGG
>NZ_MSCJ01000003.1:1500000-1623367 GCF_002954615.1 Photobacterium angustum
TAGAGAATGGTTTACTTCATATCGATTTAGAGCGTGAAGTACCTGAAGCAATGCAACCACGCAAAATTGCTATTGGTAAAGCAGCAACACTGCCAACTGAAGAGTAATTTCAACGCTACTAATTAGCCTTAAGTAGATAACATATTTAGAGCTATCACCTTATTTCGACCTAAATTCGACTGGTTGATAGCTCACTATATTCATCCCCTATTGGGAAAACATATTTAAATTGCATTGATATTTGGCTTGAAGTAAGCGCTTCAACTAACATCACTCTTATCGTTAATAAAATATCGAACATGGTTCAGATAAGAATAACTAATCAATGCGATACATTGAGGAAAAGATTTATGAGTAAAATTATCGGTATTGACTTAGGTACAACTAACTCTTGTGTTTCTGTATTAGACGGTGACATGCCACGTGTTATTGAAAATGCGGAAGGCGAACGTACTACAGCTTCTGTGATCGCATATACAGATGGTGAAACCTTAGTCGGTCAACCAGCAAAACGCCAGGCGGTAACCAACCCTGAAAATACGTTATTTGCAATTAAACGTTTAATTGGTCGTCGTTTTGAAGACGAAGAAATTCAACGTGATCTTTCTGTGATGCCATACAAAATTATCAAAGCTGACAACGGCGATGCATGGGTAGAAGCAAAAGGTCAAAAAATGGCGGCACCTCAGGTTTCTGCTGAAGTTCTGAAAAAAATGAAGAAAACAGCAGAAGAATACTTAGGTGAAAAAGTAACAGCAGCTGTAATTACAGTACCAGCTTACTTTAATGATGCACAGCGTCAGGCAACCAAAGATGCTGGTCGTATTGCAGGGCTTGAAGTTAAACGTATTATCAATGAACCAACGGCAGCAGCTCTAGCTTATGGTTTAGATAAAAAAGGTGGCGATCGCACAATCGCAGTGTACGACTTAGGTGGTGGTACCTTTGATATTTCTATTATCGAAATTGATAACGTTGATGGCGAACAAACATTTGAAGTATTAGCAACCAATGGTGATACACACCTTGGTGGTGAAGATTTCGATACTCGTATGATCAACTACCTTGTTGATGAATTTAAGAAAGATCAAGGTATTGATTTACGCAATGATCCACTTGCAATGCAACGTGTAAAAGAAGCGGCTGAAAAAGCGAAAATTGAGCTTTCTTCTGCACAGCAAACTGATGTGAATCTACCTTATGTGACAGCGGATGCAACAGGTCCTAAGCACATGAATGTTAAGATCACGCGTGCAAAATTGGAATCACTAGTTGATGAGCTAGTACAAGGTACATTGACCCCTGTAAAATCAGCACTTAAAGACGCTAACTTGAATGTAAGTGATATCACTGACGTTATTTTAGTAGGTGGTCAAACACGTATGCCACTGGTACAAAAAACAGTTGCAGACTTCTTTGGTAAAGAACCACGTAAAGATGTTAACCCTGATGAAGCAGTTGCTATGGGTGCTGCGATTCAAGGTGGCGTATTAGCGGGTGATGTAAAAGATGTTCTTTTACTTGATGTTACTCCTCTCTCTTTTGGTATTGAAACCATGGGTGGTGTGATGACAAGTTTAATTAACAAGAACACCACAATCCCAACGAAAGCTGAGCAAGTGTTCTCAACCGCTGAAGATAACCAAAGTGCAGTAACGATCCATGTTCTTCAAGGTGAACGTAAACAAGCGATGCATAACAAATCGCTTGGTCAGTTTAATCTTGAAGGTATTCAAGCTGCGCCTCGTGGCATGCCACAAATTGAGGTTACTTTTGATTTAGATGCTGACGGTATTTTGAATGTATCAGCAACCGATAAGGCGACAGGTAAAGCGCAAAAGATCACGATTCAAGCATCAGGTGGTTTAACTGAGGCTGAGATTGAAAAAATGGTTCAAGAAGCTGAAGCAAATAAAGAAGCTGACATGCAATTTGAACAACTGGTCACAGCGCGTAACCAAGCAGATCAATTGATCCACAGCACACGCAAACAGTTAACTGAAGCTGGCGATAATATACCAGCAGAAGATAAAGCAAGCGTTGAAGCAGCTATCTCTGCACTTGAGAGTGTGAAATCTGGCGATGATAAAGACGCCATTGAAAAACACACTCAAGCATTGATGACTGCAGCACAAAAGCTGATGGAGCAGGCTCAAGCGAACAACCAGCATCAAGCAGAAACGCAAAATGAAGCAAAAAGCGACGATGTTGTGGACGCAGAGTTTGAAGAAGTGAAGTAATTACTCCCGATAGTTTGCTATCAGTGGTAGCATTCAATCGCAATGAATAGAGACGGGCGAAGAGATCAACATCTCTCGCCCTTTTCTACAATAACAACATGCAAAATGTAAATCTAATTTGGCTAACTATCTGTGCCTTTAATCGTTCATTACGCTTAAATCAATTATCGTTTTTGGGTATGATTAGCGGAGAATGTTCCAGATAGTTATCTCAGTTGAGATAAGAGGTGTTACCAATGTCAAAACGTGATTTTTATGAAGTTCTTGGTGTCGCCAAAACTGCATCAGAAAAAGAAATTAAAAAAGCGTACAAAAAACTCGCAATGAAGTTTCACCCAGACAAAAATCCGGATGATCCAACGGCTGCTGACAAATTTAAAGAAGTAAAAGCAGCTTACGAAATTTTAACCGACAAAGAAAAACGTACAGCTTACGATCAATTTGGTCATGCTGCGTTTGATAACCCAGGTATGGGCGGTGGACATCATGGTAGCGGTCATCACGGCGGTTTCCAAGGTGGCGGTTACGGTGATTTTGAAGATATTTTTGGTGGCGCATTTGGTGACATGTTCTCAAATGCTCGTGGTGGTCGTGGAGGCTTTGGTAGCCGTCATTCCACTCGTCCACAAAAAGGCGAAGATCTTCAATACACAATGGAAATTGATTTAGAAGATGCGATTAATGGTGCATCTCGTGTTATTGATTTACCCGTATTTGAAGGCACGAGCCAAGTAAATAAAAAGCTCAATATCAAGATCCCTGCAGGTATTGAAGATGGCGGTCGAATTCGTTTAAGTGGCAAAGGTCACCCGGGTATCAACGGTGGTCCACAAGGTGATGTGTTTATTCAAATGAATATTCGCCCTCACCCACGTTACACGCGCGAAGGTAATAATTTACATTGTAAAGCAACTACCGACTTTGTGACTGCTGCATTAGGTGGCAAGATTGAAGTAAATACCTTAAATGGTGCGATTAGCCTTAAGATCCCTGAAGGGACACAAAACGGTCGTAAATTCCGCCTCAAAGGCAAAGGAGTCACAGATCGTAAAGGCAATACTGGCGATTTAATTGTTCAATTAACAATTGAAACACCACAGAACCTAAGTGAGCGTCAAAAAGAGCTACTTGCCGAATTTGCTGCTGCATAAATATCATTACCGTTCAGGTTTCCATAATGGTTCTGCTGGTAGGATAGAAGCAGACAAGATACGAGGGCTATAACCAATACGGGTAACGAATGACCTGCTGAGAAAGCAGGACTTAAACACCATAATTTGGTTATAGCTATCAACAGTATTCAGGTCACTAGAGCGCGTAATGCTCAGGACATCATTATGGATAATGCGGTCCGTGACCAAAGTCATCGTAAAGCTGATTAAGAACGGAAAAGCACTCACCATTGCCGTGGTAGTGATGGATTGACCCAGCGGGCAATAATGACCCGCTGAAGTCAGTATCTTATCTAATCGCTTTTTTATATCGCGCTTTTAGTGAATAACTGTAAATTTAAAACCCTTATGACAACTATAAAACAGCTTTCCTTAGCAGTAGCAATCGCTGCATTATTTTCCTCCAGTACAGTATTTGCCACGCCTAGCAATGATGCGGCGAACACCATGCCTAATAGTGATTACTATGCGGCAACACAATACAAAGAAGCAAAAGCTCCACTCAATAACTTTGGTGCTATCGACGTAAAAGTTAGTATCCCAGAAAATGTGCAAGTGCCCCCTGCACCAGTAGAAGCCGGTGGTGCAAATGGTATCCCTGAAACTATGGTGCAGAAGTGGACTCAGGCAGGAGTATTCCCACCGAGTCTTAATGCACGGGCTTTCATTTTAATTGATGCCAACACTGGACAGATTATTGCTTCCAACAATGCCAACATGCGCATGGCTCCAGCCAGTACCACAAAATTAATGCTAATGTACATTGTTGAGCAAAAACTGGCCGACGGTGTAATCTCACTAGACTCGAAAGTACTCGTGCCAGAAGTCGCGTGGCGCACTGGTGGTTCAAGAATGTTCTTGAAGCCAGGCTCTTATGTTTCAGTGAAAGATCTTATTCAAGGTGTCATTGTTGAATCGGGGAACGATGCCGCTGTAACACTGGCAAATTACGTAGCGGGTTCGCAATCTTCATTCGTTTCGATGATGAACGCGACTGCAGTCAAGTTAGGTATGCACAATACCCACTTCACCACTGTTATGGGTCTGCCAGCACCAGCACATTTCTCTACCGCTTATGATCTTGGTCTTCTCGGAGAGCACATCATGAACGACTACCCTCAATACTTTCATTTTTTCAGTCAAAAGTATTTTGAATACAATCATATCCGCCAACCAAATTTCAATCGCTTATTGTTTACTTATCAATATGCGACGGGTATGAAAACAGGCAGTACAGAAGCCGCAGGGTACTCATTGGTAAGCTCTGCTAAGATGCCAGATAACCCAATGAACTTGGTTGCGGTAGTTCTAGGCACGCAATCACTGAATGATGTCGCAGCTCAAAGTAAAGGACTATTCAATTATGGCTTCCGTTTCTTCAAGCAAGACACCTTATATAAAGCAGACAGCAAACTTTCTGAACAACACGTTTGGGGAGGACAGCAAGATAATGTCTCTTTAGGTCTTGAGAAGCCACTAACCTTAGTTCTTCCTTCAAGTATTGATGAGAAAGATCTGCTAACTAATCTCCAATTTGACCATGATATCAAAGCACCGGTTGATAAGGGTGAAAAATTAGGCGAAATGACGGTAACTTATAATGGCAAAGTCATTAAAACCGAGCCACTTGTCGCGCTAAATAGCGTTCAGCAAGGTGGTTGGCTCACCCGAATTTGGGCAAGTATCTCAATGTATTTTCATAACTTGCTAGCGTCTCACGGTCTGTAGACTCAGAAAATTAGGCTGCGCTTTTGGGTTATACAACAAGCGCCAGGTGGTAAATAAAAACAACGTTGTGATAATTGTCTTTTTATTTGCCCCTGACGGATAGTAAACTCCAGTCGCAATAGCCATCATACTAATAAAGCCAATATTTTAGTCGATGAGAATAAGGTATTGGCTTTTTGTTTGGATAATCATTATGTCTACTTTTAAATCAAAATCCCCCTTAACAATGCTCACGAGTATTGTACTACTTAGCTTATCAACAACAGTTTTTGCTAGCATCTCTGACATCAACCGTGCAGTTGAAAATAGCCGTCATTTAGAACCTGGTGAAACTTTTGTACTCGACCAGCCTTGTAAGTTATTTAATAACTACGAGCATAAAATCTATCACTGTACAGCCATGATTGGTCCATTATCACTGATTAAAGACCAAGAATTAGATGCCATTAAAAGTGATGACGAGCTACTTTATCGTGATGTTGCTTTTGTGAGAAAAGAAGATGGACAACCCGTTTTCCGTCTACTTGCAAGAGAAGCTAAGACGCCAGAACAAACACCGCAAATATCATCAAATGAGCCATCAAAACAATCAGCAAAAAAACAATTATCTCATGTTGGTTTTCTTGCTAAGTAACGAAATAACAAAACAGCAGTCACAATAAACTACCGTTTTATTAGGTTCTCTTTTTTATGTGATTATGCGTTAAAAGCAACTCATTATTTTAAATTGCAGTTGGATATTTTTTCTAACTGCTTATTTTTAATACGCCTCTAGAAATTAATTATGTGTTTCCCTTTCTACAATTTAAAATGCTCATCCATTATTATGTTCTATAAGAGCTTGATATATACAACATGATTGAAGCAAAAATTGAAAACTGGGGACTCAAACGTGTTGAGCGTTATTTACCAATAACTCAGGGTCTCTTCAAAACTATAAATGATAAAAAACTATGTCAGTTATGTGTTGTGCTTTCTTTTTTTATTGGATTCATCACAACCTTTTTTATCGTTTCTTTCGAAATCTATTTAGAGTTACTCGGAGAAAACTGGTTAGCCTTAGATAACCTAATAAGACTCGTTGTCATTAACATTGTCTTTATCAGCTTGGAATTATTTTTACTATTTGAAATTGGGTTTATTACCACCGCAATTCTCATCAACCGCGCGTCAGCTAAATACCAGTTTTGTGACAGAATGAAAGCATCCTTAGTGCGTGCCGTTATGGAGCTTTCAGAGCCCGTTGATAATATTCATGGAATAAAACCTTATAAACAGTTTAGTAAATTCCGCTATATCAAAGTTGCCTTGTATACCGGTAAAGACATACTCAGCAATTTTATTATTAAGGCACTACTACAAAAATCGCTATCACGTAGTAGCGTACGTGTTTATATTCCGTTGGTTTCTACCTTAATCACTGGCTTTTGGGACGCATGGGTACAACAAAAAGCCCTTAGCGAAGTACGATTACGTATTTCAGCGCGCGTGTATGTACTTAACCAGTTGGCTGAACTTGAAGCTAAAGAGATGAGCCAAGCTTACATTATTGCTCTACTCCGTTTAATTGCTGTAAGACAGAGCTATAAACAAGAGTGTGATATCAATTTAGAATTCTTCTATGATCAACTTCATAAAAAGAAACAATGCGTAATAACAGAGCTTGAGTCTGTTGATTTGTTACTAGCAAGTGTTGATGCGCTAACGGTTAATGAAAAAGCAGAACTCACCGTTATGACCGAGTATTTGTTCTATTTCAGACGTTCACCGAATCGTATCGAAAAACAGTTGTTGTGCAAGCTTGGGGTACTTAAAGCAACCAAGCGCAATCCTCTGCTTTGCTAAACACACCACAATAAAAGCCGTCTTTAATGTATTCCACAAATTAATATATTCGAGGCGGCTTTGGTTTTCATATGTCAGCTTGATAGTCGCACGCGAAAACAACCACAAACCATCAAATTCAAATTTTCAGAAAGCGTTTCGTATTTTCATTGATTAGTGTTGTCATTAGTTCCCGAGATAATTGATGGTGTTCTGCTAATACATCAATCACTTGATTGATCATATTTGGCTCCCCTTGCACGCCATTGTATTTACACGGTGAATCTGACTCCACCAACAGCATATCAAGCGGAATTTTCTTCGCAAACTCTAAGTAATGGGGCTCGACAAAGATCCAAGGACTTACTGAAATGAAATGCGCTTGTTGATGAAGTAAGGCGAGGTTTTCGTCACTGCCTTCATACCAATGGAACAACGCCCCTTTGATTTGATAGTTCTTTAAAATAGGCAGCGCATAATGAATATCATCTTCTACCACATGCAAATTTACAGGTAGTTTTAGCTCTGCTGCAATCTTAACAAAACGCGCTAACCGTTCACTTCCGTGCTGTTTAATAAGGTGTTTTTCTTGTTCTGTTTTCTCATCTAAATAAAAAAACGGAATACCGATTTCGCCAATTCCAGATAATAAATGCCGATGTTGGTATATAAGATCAATAACAGCTTGGATCTCTTGTTCACTGACATCTTTCTCAGGGTGAATACCAAGAAATAGATAAATCTGATCTGAATATTGTTGTTTTAAGCGTATCAATTCTAACGCGCTTGCCTCGGTCATAGACACAGCACCTATTTTGCCGCTTTGCTTAAAAAACCGTTCCCTATCAACCGCTAGCACACCTTCTAGATGGCAGTGAATATCAATTAACACAGTAATATTTCCAATCAAGGTCAGACAAACAATAGAACATAAGAACGTTTATTATTCAATGCGTTAATATAATTAGTAGGTCTAAATTTTAGCTTAATTAATCTTTTATATCACATACTACGTATACGATATAAATATAATTAATGGAGTTATCTATATGTTTTCTTGGTTTAAAAACTATCCCGCCAAAAAATTAAAAAAACGCCACTCAATGCTACTTGAAGAAGCCATGCATGCACAAAGGAATGGCGACATCAGAACCTATTCTCGGTTAACAGCAGAAGCTGATGAACTATTTCAGCAAATCAAGCACCTCAATCAATCTGAAACCTGAGCTTTTCATAAACGGCTTGTTAATTTCAGCAAAAAAAAGCCTCCAATAATCTTTATACTCTAAGAGTTAAAGCTATTGGAGGCTTTCTTGCTTAACTAAAAATAAGCTTATTTCGCTGCTGGCTGTACCTGCGCTGGTGCTGCATCTTTTAATTCAATTTTATTATTGGAAGATACCGTTGTTTGCTGCGCAAGTTGCTGAAATTGCTTTTGCATTTCCATCATTTGCTGCTGCTGTTTTGCCATTAAGTTAGACATATTCATTTGCATATCCCCCATATCATTCCATGAGTTTGCAAATACATTATTCATTTCAATTTGTTGTTGCTGCAACTGTTTAAAGAATGCTTTATCTACTTTGGCGTTATCACCTTTGGATTGAAATTGAACAATCTCATAATTCATTGGGCCCTGTGGAGTCTGCACAGTCCCTTTAGTAACGGTTTTTTCACCATTATCTGTTTTTACCGTTTTAGTCGTTTGATTTGGTTGCACATTAGCTGATGCACTATCTACATTCTTTAAATCAACCGTTTGGATCCAACCTGTTTGACCATTACTTGGATCGCCGACCTTAGACCAACCCTCATTTTTAAAGATAGTGATCAAAGGTACATCTGTTTTTATCGTCTCAATTACCTTGGCTGAAACATTAGGCTCTTGATATAGCTTGATAGATTCAGTGGTATTATTAGCAGCCCATACAGCAGTACTCATACACGCTACAGCAGCAATACCTGCAACTGCTAGAATAGAACGTTTCATAAAATATCCTCTATGCACAGTGACTTAATTTAAAAGGTCTAAAATACTGGTTGACCACGCATAACCTGTAACAGATATATTATGTATCTTAAATTAATCGAAGATGAACAACGTCTAAACTCATTCAATTTATCCAAGGTAAAATTATTTTACAATTTTGATTTCTTATTCTCGTACATTTTTTTATCAATAATATTCATTGTCTTAACGATGTCACCTTGATAATTTTCAGTACCATAACTAAATGATACAAATGATAAGTCACCAAAATCATTACTTATTTTTTCATTAATCAACTTAATTCTATTTCTAATTGCCAAGGCATTATTATTTTCAGTAATGATCACAAACTCATCCCCACCATAACGAATAACCGAATCCTCTGAACGAAAAATTGAACGCAACAATGAAGAGAATTTTTTAATTAATTCATCACCTTTCACATGTCCATAATCATCATTCACATGTTTAAAGTTATCTAAATCAATAAGAATAATGGTACTTTTATTTGTGAAATAATAGTTATTAAAAAAACGTTTATTATATAATCCACTCAAATCATCAATTAATGATATATGCTGATATTGCTCTTTTTCACAATAAAGATCAGTAATATCTTTTGCAACTGTATAATAAAACGTCTCTGTGTTTATAACTGTGTCAAACTCTATTACATCAAAATAGAGAGTATTATTCTTTAGTTTACATTCAATAACATTTGCCGATGAATGAGCACTTACATCCGTAGCTAGATTATGGTGGTAAACGTAAGTTATAAAACAGGATGAAAGAACATTAGTCGACATCACTTCTTCATACGTCATACCCAATAAATCAACATTAGTATGAAAATTCAGCCAATGCTTCAAGTTTTCATTGATAAAAACAATTCGATGTTCTTTATTTCGAACGCATAGAAAACCAGGGAAACCAGCTAAAAATGGCGTTAAATATTCTTCAGCAGCATTAATCATTACTATAATTCATGAATTCGATATTTTGTAAATATACAGCAAATACCAATTAAGAATCAAGTTGCATTATTTAGAACAGATTTTTTAAAATCGGATACGACTATATCATCACTTATTCTTTAACGATCAAAACTCGGTTTGGGCAACGATGCTCCTCACTCTCGACTAGATAGCTTGATGTTCCTTGTTGTAAATCTTCAATCGGTGCTTGAGTAACAACTTCTACACGTAAACCAAACTCATGTTCACGTTTTTTAAAGCTTTCAAATATCTTTCTCTCTTCATGGTTTAATGCAGTTAAATCTTTACCATCAAGTTCAATAATTTTGTCTAATAATTCTCGATCTGCAGTATTCATCGTAAAGTACTCGTTATACCCATTACGTAAAAAATAATAACTTACTCCTATCTGATAAAAATTACATCTTATCGGTATTTAGATTATCGCTTAAATATTTTTTATTTAATTGATATTAATATCGATTCTTATTCAATAATAGAATTCACAAAAAAGCTTCTTTTAATAAAGAAGCTTTTCTTATTTTTCCGATTACTCTTGTGATTCTGATTTAGATTCTACTGTCCAATGTTCATTTTTATCATAAGCGCTATCGCATAAGTCGACGGAAAATCCCATATCAACAATTTCTTTTAATGTTAGATTATCTGCCAAGACTGCGATTTCGCCTTTTTTATTCACTAAGTCCATGTTCACTCCTTAACCGATCTTTGTTGATATACCATTGTGAGTATAACGTTGAATAAAAATCCTGCCGTGAAAAGATCATTATGAATATTTAACGCAATATACAATGAATAAATAGCCATTCAATTATTCAATTAATTTCCATGGTGAATTTTTATGATCAGGCTTATCACCTTGTGACCACCATTTAGCTTGATAAATATGCCCCTGATAATTCACGCTATCACCACCATGATAAACACTGTTGGGCTGCCATTGAAGGGTTACATTCGTATCATCGCGATTGTCAGCAACCCATACAGGTGATACATCTGGTTTTTCACCTTTCGTCCACCACTGTGCGATATAACGCACAGTGTTAAACATGACACTATCACCTGCATGATACACGGTATTTATATCCCAGAGCTCTTCATTTAAAGGGGGTTCTTTTTTTCCTTTCACAGTGATAATAACTGATTTTATCGTTTCAGCTTGCCCGTCTGACACGATAATCGTCACGCTTGTGGTGACATCAGTTGTCGTTTTAGGCGCTGTAAAACTAACAATCGCACTGCCATTTTCTGCAGTGACAATCTGTGCATTTATTGCTGTGAAAGTTAATGAATTATTTTCCGCATCAGTTGCTGCAACCATAAATTGTAACGTTTGCTGTGACGCAGTCGACTGTTGAGACGGTACGATAAGCTTTGGAGCTGTATTCTTTTCTGTATTTGAAAAAACATTATCTATCGCCTCGGCTAATGGCGAAGACAACTGAGTACATTGCTTTAACTTATCACCGTAAGATAGGAACTGACCATAACATTGAATATCACCACTGACCTGCCAAACCACGACCCCACCTAAATCGTGATTAACCACGTACTTGGCTTTTTCCGTTACTGACTGGGGGTTATCGTAGCTTAAAAAATATTGCTCTTTTATTGCATACGGAACTTGTGCGTTTGCATCCCACTTATGCTCCCAGCCAATCGCTTTAACAATCTTATTGTAATTAGGTTGACCATCATGTGCAGCCCAATGGTAAGTATCAGCAGCAGACATAGCTGGACCATCTATAACGAATTCCATTTTACTTTTAGCTGTAGGGGCACCGACATAGGCATTGGCTGCTGTGGTTTTTACTCCACGACCATAAAATGCAATGCCTAGATTTATTTTTTCAGGCGCGATACCACGTTCTAATAGCCAACCTCGAAGAGTATCAAGGTTAAGTGAATCACTGGTTTTCTCCGGATAAGGGTAAAGTGGCGCGTTATGACCTGCAACAGTCGACCAACCTCCATCAAGGTCATACGTCATCATATTAAAATAATCTATCGATTTCGCTAAACGCCCCCAATCGTATCCAGCAAGCTTTGATGTCGAGGCTGAAAATGCAGCAGACAGTAATTTATCAGGTCCGATATGAGTACGAATATCTTCCATTAATTGTTCAAAGTTGGCGAAATCATCGGTACTACCACTAAAATTCATGCCTCCAAAACCAGGATATTCCCAGTTGATATCAATACCATCAAAGCCAAAGGCGATTAATTTATCGATATCTGCAAGAAAGCGGGCTTTTTTATCCGGATTAGCCGCCATCTCTGGAAAATGTTTAGACATACTCCAGCCACCAATTGATGCCATCACTTTAACGTCTTTACGGTGAGCTAGTTCAAGCAACCCCAGTGCCTCTCCTTTTGTTTTTAGAGGGATCGGCATATTACCCGTAACTCCTGATGGCAAATGTCTCCAACCATGTCCCTGGGGAACAAATCCTTGCGCTTTGACTTTGGCAAAATTATCCGCATCAGACACTTCGTTAAAAGGGAAGTAATCAATATATTCTACCTCCCCCCATAAGATTGGAAGGTCCCAACTATTTGATGTACTAAATAATGGGGCTGGTTCTTGAGCTGTGCTCTCTAGATACAGTTCACTATTACGAAAATCACCACTATGCAAAGAACCATCTTTTGCGACACCAAAAAAAGAGAAATTAATCATAGAATATATATCTAAATTAATATTAAGCTGTGTCGCTTCACCTTGAATAGAATACCCAGCCTCAACACCTTTTGCGGCTTCCCACTGCGTAAGATAACCAATAACATTCTTATTATGCATAGGTACTGCATACACATTAGTTGAGGTACAAGTTACAATTAGGCTAGATGTAACACATGCTATCCATGCTTTTTTTATTTTTATACACATATTCCACTCCATCTACCTAGTACAGGTAGTGCAATCATCTCACTGACAACGTAGTGATATTTCCAACACTATTTCTATAACCAACCACTTAGTAGCATTATGTCGCCATACCAAATTTATCTCTTACCTTGTTCATCAATAAATAATAAAGATATGTTAGATAGAAAAATAAGGCCGAGTTATTAGTCAGCAATCAAAAAACCAACCACGATGAAAGAAAGACAATGCCAATGAATAATACTTATCGTTAGTAACGATATTCGCAGTAAATAAAGATAACAAATGTACTTTTACTCATTATTTCCACTAAGATCAAAAAATAATATTAAAGTTAATTTACTAATATATTAATTGTGGATTTTTATTTATAAACGTTTGGTATAAATTACGATAGTGTTATTATAATGACTTATTAATATAAATTATCTATGCAATGGATTCGGTATGATAAAGAATGCAACGAATGCATCACAAGGGATGTTACTTTTTAAGCTGTCCACACTACAAAGCTTTGCGATTGGTACGCTTAAAGTCCGTGAAATCGTACCTTATACAAATTTAAGTGTTATCCCAAAATCTCACCCAACTGTACTTGGTACCACTACATTACGTGGTGACACCGTTCCTGTTATTGATATGGCCAAAGCAATTGGTTATCCCGCTATCAGCCAAGAAGAGCGTCAACGTTGCTTTATTATCATTACGGATTGTCGACGTAAGTTAGTCGGATTCTTGGTAAGAGGGATTGAACGGATCACAGAGTGTAACTGGCAAAATATTGAAGCACCTCCCCAACATTTAGGTAGTGATATTTTTGTTACTGGTGTTATGCGCGATGCAGACAAATTGATTCAACTATTAGATGTTGAATTGCTTCTCTCTAAAATTTTTCCAGATGATCCTTCAACGTTACTGCCGACATTAACAGATATTGAACGTGAGACTTTACGCCCGTTAAAAATATTATTAGTTGATGATTCCGCCGTCGCCAGAAAACAATTAACTCAAGCACTTGATAGTATCAGTGTGCCCTACTTTGTTGCCAAAAATGGGCAAGATGCTTTTAATATGATGCAAACGGCTGCGCAAGCAAAAGATCCATTCCATATTTTGGTTAGTGATATCGAAATGCCAGGGCTAGATGGGTATGAACTCGCATTCAATGTCAAAAACACCGATGCGCTCGTCTCAACCTATATTATTTTACACACATCCCTTTCAAGTGAAATAAGTGTATCTCAAGCACACCAAGTTGGTGCTCAAGAAGCACTGACAAAATTTGAAGCGAATGAATTAATTCATGCGATGTTACGAGGTGCGGAGCAGCATTTAGCATTAAACAGCTAAAATGAAAAAGCGAGAAATCACCAGTTATATTACTATCGGTAATTTCTCGCTTTTATAATCTATTATTGCATTAGATTAACGAATAAAACGATTATAGATAAACAGAATAATAAATGCACCCAAGGTAGCGGTAATGATGCTGCCAATATTTACACCAGTAGCATGGCCTAAACCAATAAATTTACCAACAAACCCACCAACAAATGCACCGCCAATACCCAATGCCATTGTTACAATCCAACCACCGCCATCTTTACCAGGCATTAAAAACTTTGCCAATGCACCAGCAATCAAACCAAGAATAATCCAAGATAAAATACCCATTAAGAGCTCCTATACTTATTAAAATTGTAAATACTTATAATTGGTAAGTGTAGACAGGTATCAGCTAACGAAGTTCAAATCTTTGTCAGAGATTTTATAAAATAATAAGAAACTTATATACCAAATATGATTACATTAACTTTTATCACATAAGATCTTTTGACTTCTTCTCACCTAAAATCACACTTTTTATTCATTCACTATAGTGTAATATGCGCGCTACTCGATGATTTTTATATAGATGTTATAAGGCGATGATACATATGAAATACGATTGGATTCTTTTCGATGCTGATGAAACCCTGTTCTATTTTGACGCTTTTAAAGGTCTACAGCTCATGTTTTCTCGTTATGATATCGCCTTTAGTGACGCTGACTTCAAACAATACGAGTTAATTAATCGTCCATTATGGGTGCAATATCAAAATGGCGATATTTCAGCTAGTGAGCTTCAACAAACACGTTTTCGGGAATGGGCAAAAAAACTAAAAACAACAGAGCAACAGCTTAATGATGATTACATGCAAGCGATGGCTGATATTTGCGAAGTATTACCGGGGACAACATCACTAATTCGTTCTCTTAATGGTCGAGTTAAATTAGGCATTATTACTAATGGCTTTACTGCACTGCAAAAAATCCGCTTAGAAAAAACAGGACTAGCCGATTATTTTGATCTACTTGTTATTTCAGAGCAGGTCGGCGTCGCTAAACCCGATCGCCGTATATTTGATTATAGTCTTGAAAAAATGGGTAACCCTGCGCCAACTTCTGTACTTATGGTAGGTGATAACCCACAGTCAGATATTTTAGGTGGTATTAATGCAGGTTTAGATACATGTTGGTTTAACCATCAAAACCAATTATTACCTGAAAATATAAAACCAACCTATCAAGTATCAACACTGGCTGAACTTGAAAAAATATTAGCTTAGAAACAACAAGTTAAATCTGATAACTGATATATATCGCGAATTTTTATTTTATATTCGCGATATATACACTGTTCATTCCGTATTAAATACGAATAATTGCCGAATATCACTTTACAATCATCTTAAATAGCTTTAGTTTTGGGTCAATTATTTCATTCGAGCGCATAAATTATGTATTCAATCAATCACAACAATTTAGCAGTATCTTCTACTGTATTTGTTATGAATACTATTGCGCTTGTCTCTGTTGTCGTCGTCGTCAAATAACGCTGACGTTTAAGCTTATTCGTCAGTTACTATTGCTGGCGGATATGTTAACTCTCCTTTTTATCTTCCAGCCAAACTGACCATTCATTTAGAAGGTACGCCGTTTGAAGAGAAGAGAACTTGCCGCCATTGGATTTATGACTTTTGCCTTATTTTTAGGGGCAGGAAACCTTATTTTTCCACCTATGATGGCACAACAAGCCGGTGAAAACTGGTTAATCGCCATAGTAGGCTTCCTACTAACCGCCGTTGGTTTACCAGCCTTAACACTGATCGTTTTAGGTCGACTCTCATCTGCAGATAAACTCACTGCCTCATTACCACATTGGATGGATCGTACTTTCTGGTTTTTAGTATTAACGACTCTTGGACCAGCCTTTGTTCTACCTCGGGCGGTAACTGTAGCCTATGAAATGGGTATTAAACCTTTCTACCACGGAAACGGATTAATGCTATTTTCAGTTCTATTTTGCTTATTAACCTTAATCTTGGCACTGAAGCCCGGTAAGTTAGTTAGCTATATTGGTAAAGTAATGACGCCTGCATTAATCGTGATGCTAGCAGTCTTAGTGATTGCCGCTTTGATTAACCCATTGGGCTCTCCGACAGATGCCAATGCTGTTTATAAATCAGCACCGACGGTTAACGGTATGATCCAAGGTTACATGACATTAGATGCTATCGCAGCGGTTGCATTTGGTTGGGTGATTATTCAAACGATTCGTAGTACGGGTATTAGCTGTAACAAAGCGATTTCTTACTATACATTGCGTATTGCTGGTATCTACGCATTACTGATGTCTTTGTGTTATTTAGCTATGGGGTATTTAGGTGCGACTTCCTCTTCTATTGCTCCCAACTCAACCAATGGCGGTGAAATTTTAACGCGCTATGCTGCTGGTGAGTTTGGTACATTTGGTCAAATTTTATTAGCAACTATCACTTTAATGGCTTGTTTAACCACAACCATTGGCTTAACCAATGCAAATGGCGAATATTACAAGAATACCTATAACGTCCCTTTTAAAATCAGTGCCGCTGTGATCATGAGCTTAACAGCCATTATCTCTAATGTTGGCTTAGAAACGATTATTGAAGTCAGCCTACCTGCTATTTTGATTTTATGCCCTATCGCTGTATCACTCATCATCGCCATTATTTTTATGCCGAACACTGTGAGTAACGAAAAGCGTAAATTCTCGATGAGCCAAACACTGATCGTCATTATCGCCACGTTATTTGGCAGTATTGATGCACTAAACATTTTGGGTAAAATCCCTTCCGCTATTCATCAAGATCTAACAGCATGGTTACCTTTGTTTAATGCTCATGCGTCATGGCTACTCCCTGTTCTAGTAACCATTTTTAGCAGTAAAGTGATTCATATTATTCAACGTAATCGAAATGCAGTTGCTATCGGCTAACATAAAGAATTGAAGCTATGCCACTGGTATAGCTTCAATATCAGCGTTACTACAGCCTTCCATCATTTATATAGAAGCATAAAAATACAAAATTCTGCGTAAATGCTCATATATTTACCTATCATTATGATTTTAGTTAGTTAATTGGTTTTATTTAGTCACAATAAAACGCATACCATAAAAAATTCGTTTACAACTCTACGTTTTCTTTATATGTTGTAAGCGTTAATTCAATCACAAAACAGAAGTTGTTAAGTTATGTATTCAGCACTAAGCGAACATAAAACACGAAAAAACTTAGCATCGAGCCAATTGACTAATTGGAGCGAGGCTTCTGTTGTTGATATAAAACATACAACACGAATTATTACCGCTATTATCCTAGTGATTATTCGCTAGGCTGGCGGGCAAGCTTCCGTCAGCCGAGCTGGCGGAGGATACTATCAAGTCAAATATCTTCTTTCAGCAAACCTGCGGAATACGATTTCAATCATGGACGTTTAACTCATTGCGCATTAATCGCGATGGTTGTCTATAACTTCAAAAATGCAGGAACTACATTTGAAAACACAAGACATCTTCGTACTCGGTCTCACAACATTTGCCCTCTTTCTTGGTGCAGGTAACTTGATCTTTCCACCAGCAATGGGGTTAGATGCCGGTACTTCTCTGACCTCCGCAATGGCCGGCTTTTTAATTACTGCCGTAGGCTTACCCGCATTTACTATTATTGTGCTAGGTCGAATTGGTAATACCAATAATTTAACCAAGGCTTTACCTAAGTGGCTAGGTACAACTTTTTGGGTATTACTCTTTACCGCTATTGGCCCTGCATTTGGTATGCCTCGCGCCGTTACTGTTGCTTATGAGATGGGTATTCAACCATTTTTTACTAATGACCATTTGGTTGCTTTTTCAATCATTTTTTCTGCAGCTACCCTATTTCTTGCATTTAAACCAGGGAACCTTGTGACTTACATAGGTAAGATCATGACGCCGGCACTGATTATTTTATTATGTGGATTAGGCTTAGCTGCATTTCTTAGCCCTCTCGGTACACCTGCTGCTCCATCTGGTGATTACCAAGTCGGTGCTGTTACAAGTGGTTTGATCCAAGGTTACATGACGATGGACGCCATTGCTGCTGTCGGTTTCGGCTGGGTGATCATTCATGCAATAAAAGCTAAGGGTGTTACAACACAACAAGGTATTGCATCAACTTCCATTAAAGTAGCATTAATTTACGCCACGTTAATGGCGTCTTGTTACATCATTATGGGCTATGTAGGCGCAACATCATCAACGATTGCTGAACATGGTGTTAATGGTAGCGTGATCTTAACTCGTTACGTTGCAGGTGAGTTTGGTCATTATGGTCAATGGTTATTAGCCGCTATTATCTTAATGGCATGTTTAACCACCACAGTGGGTTTAACCAATGCGTGTGCTGAATATTACCAAGATACGTTTAAAGCTTCATTTGGTTTCACAGCAACAATCATTGTTGTGCTAACAGGGGTTATCGCAAACTTTGGTTTAAACGATATTCTAAAAGTAAGCTTACCTGCCATCCTTGTACTTTGTCCGGTTGCCATCGCATTAGTCTTAGCATCATTGGCGGCATCAACATTTACCGTTTCACGCCTTACACACAGTGCGGTTCTGATCACAGCGACGCTTTTCGGTACTATTGATGCTATTAATATCTTAGGTAAGATGCCAAAAGAACTCGGTGACTTTTTCAGCGATACATTACCGCTTTACAACGCACATGCAGGTTGGTTATTGCCGTCTTTATTCATGTTAATTACAACGGCGATGATTGGTCGTACAGCAAGTGCAGAGAAAAAGTTTGGACGTGTTGACTACCGATTAAAAACGGCAAATAACGATTAATAAAAAACGGCGATATTGGGGTATCGCCGTTTTTTTACTGTAGTTTTACTATATAAGCAGAAAGCTAAGCTTAACTTTAAGCACTAGCAATGAAAGTATTACAATTCATTCCACATTGCGGCACCCGGTGCCCATACTTCCACTTTATTTTTCTCTAAATTACAACGAAAGTTAATATCACCACGTTGAGCCGGTTTTATGTGATCGACAAACACCCAGCCTCGGTTACTTTCAGATTTATTTTCAAAATCATTGGCAATAATGGTTTCAGCAGCATATTGCGTTGTATTCGTTACCAAAATTTGGCACTGCTCGATATCGTTGGTAGAAGGTGGAGTAAAAGGAGTCGCTGTCATATCACAGCCAGAAAGCAGTAGAGCAAGCAGTAAGATTTTAGTTTTCATCGTAGACTATTCATAGCATCAAAATGTGTCACTAATTGCAGGCGAAATATGACTATCAACGAAATGCCATTAGCGAAGTTGCGCGGAATTCTATAGATAAACAAAAAAATTGGTAGTGTTAATTAACCTCGACAGTTATTCTTTTGAAGAAGATCACTCTCATAAAGCACCAAGTTAATTCCTTGTAAAAATAACACTTAATTAATAGGCATTGTAATTTAACGTTACTGAAATTAACTATCGAAGCAATATCCTATTAAGAAGCTATTAAGCCACTGATAAAACGATGAAGTGTTGCCAATAAAAATCCCAAATCATTAGCCGTTGTGTCATGTCCTATCGAGAAAAAAACCATCTAACGCAACTTGCTTAGTTGCATCAATAATCAACAGGCTAATGAATGTTGCACCTTATTCAAGATACACAATTTAGAGAATGTCTTTATTCATAGGAATGGCGTAAAGAATGATGATGTTGGCGCTCAAACGAAAATGAGCAAAGCTTAATCATGCTACTTTTTGCTCTGTCTTTATAAACACTAAAAGTAGATCAAATGAAAAAATACTGGACGCCACTAACACTCGTTTGTGCACTACTTGTGCTAACTTCTGGTTCTCTCCTATTTTTAGATATTAATTCGAAAAATATTGTTCTTATGCATGAGTGGATTGGCATCTTAATGGTCATTGCCGTTCTCGGGCATGCTTTCTTATATAAGAACTCAATTATCAAGCACTTATCACGTAAGAATAACATTGTAATGATGGCGGCTATTTTATTACTGGGTATCGCAATGATCCAAAGCGATAAAGAAGTCGAACAGTCTAACAATATCTCTGTCGCATTGTTTGATTCTATCGATAATGCTCCAATTACGTTGATGTCAGAGCTAACTCATCAACCCATTGATAACTTAATAGATAAAATAAAATTGGCTGGTTTTACAATTGATAATCCTAAGCAGTCCATTGTACAAATAGCACAATTAAATCATCAGCAACCTGAAGATATCATTTCTGTTATTTATAAAAAGTAACTAATAGTGCCCTGTTTATCAGGGCTTCAATCAAAGCAGATACTTAACGTCACTGTGTTATTTAAAATTTAGAGTCACTATTTATATCATCGATAAAACGATGAAATGTTGCCAAGAAAAAATCCAAATCATTAGAAATAATATCATGTCCTGTTGCTGAAAATGCCAATCTAACGCAACCTTCTTTTTCTGCTTCTTGCTTAGCAACATCAACAATTAACTGACTAACGAACTCTGCATCATCTCCTAAATAGGTATTATAAAAATTAAGTACAGGCTTTTGATGATAAGAAAAGTCCGTAAACTCCAACTTAGTTACCTCCAGCAGCTCAGAGTCAACAACGGGATTTATTGACTTTAAAAGAGAAAGCTCTTGCTGAACGAATTGCTTAATATCTTTTGGAAGATGCGCTTCAATTTTCTCAAAAATAAAGCTAATTGGCGAATCAACAGCCACCAAGGCTTTAACTAAATCAGGGTATTTATAGTTAAAATATCGACCGTAAAGTCCCCCCAAGGATGGACCAAGCAAAATGGCATTTTTAATATCTAACTCTATAAGTAAACTATGCAACTCCTGAGATACAACCTCTGGTGTCCTTACCTTTGTATTGAGTGGACTTCTGCCATAACCACCTCGATTAAATAAAAGTACACTGTAACGCTTTGCTAACTCATCTTGTAACCATCGGTTATCTTCGATGGTAACGTTAGCTCCCGTATTGATCACTACACAATCTTTAGCGTAAGTATTTGTAATGTAATGGTACTCGATACCTTTAGAACTAATCATATTTACCCTTATTTCTAATTAGAAATATAACAATAATGAATGGCTTACCTTGCAACCGTCGGCTCTTCAACAGGAATAAATAGAATACCATCCATCAATGAAGATGGTGCTGCAACTTGGAGTTTGCCTGTATAGGGTGTTATCTTTTGAATCGACTCAAAATACACTTTCTCATCATTATTCAACCCCGTTAAATCGATAAATGAATCTGGTAATCCTGATTCAAATAAACGATGGTTCACAGTTCCTTTCGTCGTTACTATATTCTCTACATCTGTCGCCCATTTAGTGGTATCAGAAGTAAATGGTGCACGATAACCAGAATGCGTTATATCCATCACACTATAAATAGACACATCCGGATAGCGTGTTTGTGTAGCATCAATAACTGAGTTATCTAGCGGGGTTGCATGAATATTATGTCCCCACACCGCGGTTTGCCCTTTTACATTAAACCATTCTTCTCTTAGCCAACGGATATTGTCTGCAGACTGAAAATCCGCATAAACATGATTAAGATTATTTAAATTTGTATTGGCATGAGCTTGAAGACTTTTTGCGATCTGTAGCCAGAATGAGGCGTAATGTCTAAAATCTCTAGGATTTTGGTGTTCGTATAATGGAACAATTTCATGTTGCTTTTGCTGCGCAAGCAAAGTTTCTAATTTAACCAATGCAGAAATAAGCAAATCATGATCTGACTGAACATATTTTTGTTCAAAAGACCAAGGGCACATCATTCTAGGAGAGATAGCTTTGATCGTTGCAAACTCATCCAGAAGTAAATGTTGCTCTGTTAAATACATTTCTAATTCATCAAACATCACACTACAACCGGGGTCGCTATTTATCCTTGCATCATAAGCCACTAACAATAAGGGATTATCATTTTGATCAACATTATTTACATAATTAAATAGCGGTGCTAAATCAGCACTTAAGCGATACATAAATAAGTAATTAGCATCAGGTCCTGTAACGGCATCAATAAAAGATTGTTTACCCGTTAAGTAATTATGCCATGCCGTAAGCCCATCATATAAACCTGACTCCATTGCAATGAAATCAAGATCACCTTGCTCATGTAATGCTTTTAGCATCCTTGCTCGATAGCTAAATGTTTTCTTACCTTGATGAGAGCTTTCCCCTAATCCCACCATGTCATAGCCTTTCACCGTACTCACAAAAGACGATAAGTCACTGGTATCTTCATTAAAATCAGTAGTCTTTAATGATTGATAACTAACGGGTAAGGGATTTTGATCAGAACTTGAAGAGTTACACCCAGCCAATAAAAATGCGATAAGCCAACCATATTTATGCATTGCAGATCCCTGCTTGGAAATTTTATAGAAATATCTATTAAGCAATGAGGTATAGCAAAATTAAACACGGAGGATGTGAATTGAGAGGAAGGTAAATAAGGGGCATTACATTTTAATTCATACTTTTGTGCGCATCTTTATAAAAAACCACAGGCACTTTTCATGAACCTGTGGTTTTAAATGTCTACTGAACCGTAATAACTATTGATGTTGTTGAAGTTGCTCAGTCAGCCAATTTAACCACGCATCCATCCCTTCACCCGTTTTGGCTGAAAGTTTTATGACCTGAATATTGGGATTCACTTTTCGTGCATTAGCAATACAATCTTCAATGTTGATATCAACATACGGCAATAGGTCGACCTTGTTGATCAGCATTAAGTCAGCGGCAGCAAACATATTAGGGTATTTAAGCGGCTTATCTTCACCTTCAGTAACAGACAAAATCGCGACTTTACATGCTTCACCTAAATCAAAACTCGCAGGGCACACCAAATTACCGACATTTTCGATAAACAAGAAACCTGGCTCATTCATTGCTAATTGATGATAAGCATCGTGCACCATTTGTGCATCTAAATGGCAGCCTTTTCCTGTATTAACTTGAATAGCGGGCACTTGGGTAGCACGAATACGATCCGCATCGTTAGAGGTTTGCTGATCCCCTTCGATCACCGCACATGGATACTGCTGTTTTAGCTGCATCAGGGTTTCAGTAAGTAAGGTCGTTTTACCAGAGCCTGGGCTTGATACTAGATTCAGCACAAGCTGTTTATTGGCTTTGAAATGCTCGCGATTATGTTCAGCCAGTTTATTGTTGTTACCTAGAATATCCATCTCTAACGTCAGGAGTTGACGTTGAGAAACCCCAGCTACATGCACTTCAGCTTCGCCTTTACCGTAGTGCAAATCACCTTTATCTAAGGTTTCAGGCTGATGATGGCCATTGCTATCATGAGCGTGATTGTGATGTTCGTGCGATGCATGGTCATGGTGAGAATGTTGATGATGTGGGTGGCTGTGTTCATGGTGCGATGTTGCGGGTAACGTGTAATGTACATGATGGTGAACATCACCTTGATGATAGTAGTGATGATGGATCACAACAGGCTGTTCATTACTCGCTTTATGAACATTGGAGTGCGCGTGATCATGGTGATGGTCATTGTGATGACTATGCCCATGATGATCGTGGTGGTGAGAACCATGATGATGGTGATCGACACCTTCTACATGGCTATCTCCGCAGCCGCATACATTACACATTACTCTACCTCAATATTTTTTATCATTAATTCGTCACCGGTTTCAACTTTAAGCTGATAACCTTGGCAATGAGGGCAGCAGACACCACGCTCATCCATTTCGATATAGCGCTGACACTCCATACACCAAACTTGAGCTTGTACAGACTCAATGGCTAACTTCGCGCCTTCTGCAATAGTTCCTCGTGTTGCAAATTCAAATCCTGTTGCCAATGCATGGGGCTCTATACACGATAATGTCCCAATCGATAATGTCACTCGAGTTACACGATGGAAGCCTTGCTTTTTCGCCTGTTCAACCACGGTATCTACCGTATTCATACTCAGTGATAATTCATGCATGACGAGATCTCTTCATTTTTATTTTTGATGTATGGCAAACCACAACTGACCTGCTGAAATAGATGCATCATTAGTAGGGAGTGATTCACCACAAAAAAGGGATAAACTGTGCGCGCTGGCTTTTTCAAACACTTCATCAACTAATACACGGTTTTGGAATACCCCACCGCCTAAAACAATCGGTAATGGCTTATAAGTTTGTCCGATGGTGACAATGACGTCAGCAATGGCACTAATAAAACTGTGCGCCAAACAATTTCGCCATGCTGGGCGATAATCATCGGCAACTAAACTTAACAGTGGTAATGCATATTCAAAAAGTGGTTGCCAATCAATCACACCATTAGCATCAACAGCAAAAGAAATAGGTTGATGGCATCGATCTTTCATTGCCGCTTGTTCGAGTTTCAACCCACATTCACCTTCATAATCAACGCGATCAACCAAACCTAACAAACTTGCCCACGCATCAATTAAACGTCCCATCGATGAGGTATAAGGCGATTGACTGCCTGTTAGCCATAATTGGTATAAATTATTAAAATAAATATCACTCCACTCTTTAAAGGCTGATAACTGCATCGCTTTAATCGCATCGACTGAGTAACATTCCAATAAAAGGGCAAATAACAAACGAGCAGGCTCTTTTATCGCTTTTTCGCCTCCAATTAAGCGAAATTGACGTAAATGTCCGACACGTTGATAACTTTGTGGTGTAGAAAGTAAGACTTCACCTCCCCACACGGTGTGATCGTCACCCCAACCAGTCCCATCAAAGGTAAAACCTAAAACCTGCTCCGTTAAATTATGCTCAGCCATCACTGCTAATACATGGGCATGATGGTGCTGCACCTTTAAAAGTGGTGTGACCAAATGGGCTTGGGTTTGGTATTTTTCAGCAAATTGAGAGGAATGATAATTAGGGTGTTTATCACACACCAACTGCTGTGGCTTAACATTATAAAGCGCTGTTAAATGGTTAAAGGTTTCTTGATAACGCAGCTCTGTATCGAGATCATCTAAATCACCAATATAGGGAGATATTAGCCATTGCTGAGGTAATGCTAACCCTATGGTTGATTTTTGCTCAGCGCCTAAGGCTACGGTGATATTGCCTGTACTTTGCTTGCTACCTGTAACGAAATGACTCACAGGCGCATAGCCTCTTGCCATACGTAGCACACGGATCTTTCCGCCAGCATAATGTACAAGGCTATCATCGCACGCACTCTCAATCGGACGATTATGATCTAAAATACCGCTGATATTCCCTGAAAATTGAGTACAGACTTGAGCTAACTCAGTGGCAATAGGCATACCTGATAAGTTCGCACTGGTCATAACAAGTGCACTTGTCGCACCTATTGCTTTTAATTCATCAAACAACAAATAATGCAATGGCGTATACGGCAGCATGATTCCTAGATACGGTACATTCGGAGCTACATTTTCAGCTAATACGTCATCTGCTCGCGTTACTTCTTCTACAACAATATCTAAACGCTTATTCATGAGAACAATAGGTCTAGCTTGCGCTGCTAATGCTCTCCATTCAGCATCACAACCTTCAACGAATTGTTGAGCAATGTCATCACTTGCCGCCATGATGGCTAACGGTTTTGACTGACGATATTTAAGCTTACGTAAACTCGCCACAGCTTGAGCGTTAGTGGCATCACACGCTAAATGAAAACCACCGATGCCTTTAATTGCAACAATTTCGCCGTCTTTAATCTTTTGCGCAAGCTGCTCAATCGCTGTTTGTTTAGTTGCAACAAGTGGTAATTCTGCACTCGTTCTCACTCGTTGCTGTGCATCATAAAGCGTTACCCAAGGGCCGCAGCAGTCACAACTAATCGGCTGAGCATGATAACGACGATCGACTGGATTTTGATATGCCTTGGCACAATCAGGGCACAACGAAAAGTCTTGCATACTGGTTACTGCACGATCATAAGGTAGCGCTTTTATAATGCTGTAACGTGGACCGCAATGGGTACAGTTGGTAAATGGGTATTGGAAGTATCGAGAATCTGGATTGGAAATATCCCGCTTACAAGCATCACAAAGCCCTTGATCTGGTGAAATAGATACCGTTGTGCTTTCACGGCACTGACTTTGCTCTATACCAAAGGTATTCGGCTTTTCCAATTCAGACCATAGCGATAAAGTGCGAATTGCCACATCATAAATGCGACTTAAAGGAGGCGCTTGGTCGATTAACTGCGAAGTGAAAATAGTTAATGTATCAAGAGAGCCTTGCACATCTATTTTCACCCCTTCTGAATCATTGATCACCGAACCAACTAGCGCATGTTGTGTCGCTAGTTGGTAGACAAAGGGGCGGAAACCGACCCCCTGTACAATGCCGGTAATATGAATATATTGTCGTGCAATGTTGTCTGTCACGCTAACTGCCCTGAATTAAGACAGCATTAAGATGCCACCAAATGCCGCCATAACGACACCTAGGACATTAGTAACACGACGATTAGCAGCTGAAGCCGCAATAGCTTTACCTAATACCACACCACACGCGTGTAGAATTGCCGTTGCTAGTACGAAACCGATAAAGAACTCAACAGCCGTTGCGCCTAAAGGCATTTCCATACCGTGAGCCATACCGTGGAATAATGCAAATGCCATTACCGCACCTGTCGCTACTTTCGCAGATATACGACCACCCGCTAATAGCATGCCGCCCATTGCAATCACAGATACAGCAATACCTAGTTCAACACCTGGGATCACAACACCTGATACACCTAATGCAGCACCAACAATCATGATTGAGATGAAAGCAAGAGGTAGACGTGAAATCGCTTTCCCCCCCATCATTGCCGCTAATAGACCCACACCCACCATAACACTTAGGTGATCCATGCCAGTAAATGGGTGAACAAAACCACTCATGAACGCAGAAGCGTGAGGACCAATGTGACCTGGGTGTGCTAAAGCAAGAGGAGAAAAAGAAGTAGTTAGCAAGCCCAACATTAGATGTTTCATTTTCATATTAATATCTTCTTAATAAAAGTAACCGGAAATCCGGAGAGTTATAAAACACTTCACGCGATGATTAAGCGTCAAGTACGATGAAAGCACGAGATCAAATCATGCCAAAAACACGTTCTGGGTGAGAATAAGCATCGGCTCGGCCGCGGCGACAATGCCCTAATAACGTCATATTTAAGCGATCCGCTAAATCGACGGCCATTTTTGTTGCAGAAGAAACGGCAAGTAATACTTCAACACCGGCTGAGGCCGCCTTTTGTACCATTTCAAAACTAGCGCGACTGGTAACTAACACAGCGCCGCCAGATAAACGCTGTTGATGGATATAACCAATTAATTTATCTAACGCGATATGGCGACCAACATCTTCAAATGTTGCGAGTAATTGACCATTAGCGTCGATATATGCCGCCGCATGTGCAGCACCAGTGAGTTGATTAAGAGCTTGGTGTTCAAGTAATTGCTGTAACGCTTGCTCTAAGTGGCTTAAATCAAATTCAACTGTCATCGGCAATGGCATTAGCATCCGACATACGGTTTCCAATTTTTCTTCACCACAAATACCACAGCCCGTTAAGCCCGCTAATGAACGACGTTTTTGCTTTAAACGCTCAGCACAACGATTAGCAACCGTAATATCAAGATTGATCCCATTATCATGATGGGTAATCACCATATCGTGAATATCACGGTGATGATCGATAATTCCTTCAGACAATGAAAAACCTATCGCAAACTGCTCTAAATCGTGAGGGGTACACATCATCACGGTGTACGCAACGCCATTAAACGCAAGAGCCACTGGCGTTTCTTCAATAATGAAATCCATCTCTCTAAAATCGCTTTCTCCTTTGCGATAGCGAATGATCGGACGCTGACAAGCATCACTAACGGCATCGGTTGATTGCACATCAAGAGTGGTCAAAATAGTGATCCTATAATTAAATAAAAATGTAGGCTGGTATAAAACGCATCAGATACCACCTCGAAAATCTTGGCTATTAATCCCCATTTTCTGCATTCGAGATAACAAGGTTGTCCGTTTCAGTCCTAATTGGTTTGCCGCACCATTCGGCCCTGCCACCACACCATGACAAGCCTTTAATGCTTTGATGACGTCTTCTTTACCAATAATGGGTTTAACTACGTCACCTTTAATTGCTGATTCTGACGTATTGATATCACCTTCAGCTTTAGGGTTAACCAATCCTACAGGGGGCACATTCTCTATTTGTACACTGACAGAATGAGTCGTTGTTTTTAACTCATGAACAGGGACATTAAGCACATTACCACGCGTTAAAATCACAGAGCGTTCAACAAAGTTGCGCAATTCACGAACGTTGCCCGGCCATGGGAATGCGCTCATAACCGCTAAATCTTCTGCTGCAATTACGGTGATCGTTTTGCCCATTTTTTTGGCTAATTCACGGGTAAAATGTTTAACCAATAATGGGATATCTTCAGCACGTTCACGCAATGGCGGAATTTGTATAGGAAAAACATTTAAACGATAATAAAGATCATTACGAAATTTCTTTTCTTCCACACGGCGTAATAAATCAACATTCGTGGCAACAACAATTCGCACATCAACACTAATTAATGCGTTTTTACCCACACGTTCGATTTCATTTTCTTGTAATGCACGTAGTAATTTAGGCTGAAGCTCTAAAGGCATATCGCCAATTTCATCTAAAAATAACGTACCTTTATGCGCTTGCTCAAAACGACCAACACGCTGGCTAATAGCACCAGTAAAAGCGCCACGTTCATGACCAAATAATTCACTTTCAAACAAGCCAGCAGGAATGGCGGCACAATTCATCTTCACCATATCCGTTTTGCTACGTAGGCTTAACTTATGGATAGCACGAGCAATTAACTCTTTTCCCGTCCCCGATTCGCCTAAAATCAGCACCGTACTGTCACAACTAGCAACAAGGGCGACTTGTTCAAGGACTTTATTCATCACTTCACTTTGACTAATAATATCGTCAAAAATAACGTGCTCACCCATTCCTTCATCAATGTTTACAAACTTAGTTATTGGTCGATTTGGAATGCTCGCTTGATGTGTTTTTATACTATGCATTGCTAAGGCAACACGTGCAGCTATCTGTTTAAATAACTCAAGATCCGTGTTTTTATAAGGGGCTTCATTAGGCTTCATAAAACTGATGTAACCCACTGCAATGCCTCTAAATACGAGTGGCATAACACAAGCGGTTTTAACACGACAAGGAAAATACGGGCTATTATCATCATCCTGCATTTTCTTAATATCTATCGCATTTAAAAATACCGGTTGATTATACTTAATTGCATTTTTAATTAATTTATCATTGGTAAAGAAATGACATTGATAATCAATTTCATTATTAATAAAACAAGCAGAATGCTGATTGTAATGTCCATCTTGTAATTGAATAATGGATAGATCAGTCATACCAAAATGCTGATATAAAAAGCGTAATAATGAGCCTATCAATTCTTTTTTTGTACTTTGACTTATAACAGTATTCGTCACATCAACCAGAACCTGAAAATTGTTTTTCTCAGTTGTTAGTTTTTCAGTAAACGTTGATGCAGTTTGGTGCTCTATAATATGTTCAATCATTGCTGAAATCATATTATTAAATAATTTGAATTGCTTCTCGCTCTCACTATCATCAGGCATTGTTAAATTAATATATTCAATAGCACCTAAAGGTTGATTACAAATAGATAGCGGTATTTTGCAATAATTAAAAACCGAGTCATACGCAGGATGACTTTCTAGCTGAGGAAAAGTTTGATATAGCGTTTCACCATCCATCTGATGGCAATAGTCACGCATGGTAACCCCATGCAGCCCAATGCTTGCGCCTGTATAATCAAATTGCTGACATTGTTTATCTTGATCAAGGTAGTAAAGGCTTGGTTGACTATCAAGATCATTTTTTAAAAGTAGATTTACACGTTCAACATTGATAAATAATAGATCTTCATTGTTTAGAAAATCCATTACGCCTGAAATATCATTGATTGATAATAAGGCTTTAGAAAAAGTCATCAAATCACTTTCAAAGCGTTCCATGTTGGCATTAACTCTTGCTGATAATGTCGCTCGAATAGAGAGTAATAATTCAAGCATTTGTTATACAATTCTCAACCATTTTAATAACCAAGTATTGATATCAATCAATAAACAATAAATATAAATGCAAACTAATGATGAAAAATAGAGTGAACGCTAATTATTTGAGCGATATGAATGACTAGTAGCAATATACAGCAAAGCAATGAAATATAAGGTTTCCAAATTTAAAATATACAATATTCTATCTTGGAAACCTTATTTTCATTAATGGTTTATTTGAATAATAAAATAAACAAATACACTCATTTTTTGTTATTAAGCATTAACAACATGGCTCTTCAAGCGTGCTTTCAAATTACTGTACTCTGTTTGTACGTAATTTTCCGCCCATGACTGATCTTCAATATTTTCTACCTTAACGGCACAATATTTAAATTCAGGTGTGCTTGAAATCGGATCCACATGCTCAATGGTTAATTCATTACATGCACCAATCCACCATTGGTAAGTCATGTATACCACGCCTTTATTTACACGCTCATTATAGTTTGCACGTGAAATAACTTTACCGCGACGTGATGAAACCCAAACCAATTGTTGATCGTCAATACCTAACTGACGCGCATCATCAGGGTGCATCTGCACATAACCCGGTTCATCTTCCAATGTCTGTAATGCAGAACAGTTACCCGTCATTGAACGACAAGAGTAATGGCCTACTTCACGCACAGTAGATAATACTAACGGGTATTCAGCATCAGGTTGCTCTAATGGCGCACGCCATTCCGCAGCAATAAACTGACCTTTACCTGATGGTGTACTGAATTTATTACCTTCAAACAAGAAAGGTGTACCCGGGTGATCCTCAGTTGGACATGGCCACTGTACAGATTTTAACCCTTCCATCTTCTCGTACGTTACACCAGAATATAATGGCGCAAGCTGACGCATCTCATCCCAAATTTCTTGGGTATTTTGATAAGACATTGGGTAACCCATACGGGTTGCTAGCAAACTGAAAATTTCCCAGTCAGGTTTCACGTCTCCCGGTGGCGTAATCGCTTTATAGAAGCGTTGGAAACCACGGTCGGCGCTACTGTATACACCTTCATGTTCACCCCAGCTTGTCGCAGGGAAAATCACATCAGCAAATTCTGCTGTTTGTGTCATGAAGATATCTTGAACAATCACCAATTCCATCTTGCGCATGGTTTCACGCATCGCAGCAAGATCGGCTTCAGTTTGTGCAGGATCTTCACCGAAAACATAAAATGCTTTACAGATCCCTTCCTCAACTTTGTGACCAATTTCTGTTAAACGGTAACCCGGCTTACCAGATAATTGTACACCCCAAGCCGCTTCAAATTTTGCACGAATGTCGGCATCTTCTACTGACTGATAACCTGGGAACTGGTGTGGCAACATACCCATATCACAGGTACCTTGTACGTTGTTTTGTCCACGAACAGGACCACAACCTACACCTTCACGACCAAAGTTACCGGTTAATAATGCAAGACCAGCTAAACCACGCACAACATCAACAGCTTGTCCGTATTGGGTAACACCCATCCCCCAAAGGATCATCGCTTCAGGTGCTGCTGCATAAGTACGTGCCGCTAAACGAATATCTTCTGCTTTTAAACCTGTCGTTGTTTCAACACTTTCAGGTGTATAACGAGATACAAGTTCACGGAACGCATCAAAGCCTTCAGTGTTATTTGCAACGTACTCTTTGTCGTATAAGTTTTCTTCAATAATGACATTCGCTAACGCATTAACCAGTGCCATGTTTGAACCGTTCTTCAACGCTAACCATTGATCAGCGACACGTGCAGATTCGATCTTACGTGGGTCGCAAACAATGATCTTCGCACCATTAGCGCGAGCCTTAAGAATGTGCCTTGCTACAACTGGGTGAGAATCAGCCGCGTTGTAACCGAATATGAGTAAACATTTTGTTTTTTGAATTTCGGGAATGGCGTTACTCATTGCGCCATTACCTACTGTTGTCTCCAGACCGGAGACTGATGGAGCGTGTCACACCCTGGCGCAGTGATCGACGTTATTCGTCCCTATCACCGCACGTGCGAGCTTCTGCATCACATAGTTAGCTTCGTTACCTGGACCGCGCGCAGAGCCTGTTGTCATGATCGCGTCAGGGCCATATTGCTTCTTGATTGCCATTAGCTTTTCGCCGGCAAAATCAATAGCTTCTTCCCATGAAACCGCTTCTAACGCGGCATCGCGTGTACGGCGGATCATCGGTTGCTTCAAGCGTGGAGTTAATAAATTGGTGTCGTTAAGGAAATCCCAGCCATAGTAACCTTTTAAACACAGTTGACCTTCGTTGGTACGGCCATCTGCAGGCTCTGCTGCAATTACTTTGTTATTTTCGACAACCAATTTTAGTTTGCACCCAGTACCACAGTAGGGACAAACAACAATTGATTTCTTCATACTAACCTTGGGTTGTAATAATAAACGTCAATAGCATTGTGATTAAACAATCACCTTAGCAACCTGTTGCTACTACAGCGCTCATTGCCGCTGCTTCACGTTTTTGTTGGCTAGTTTCAGTCAACGTCTCAGGTTCAATGATTCGAATCGCACCAGTAGGACAAACTTGAACACAAGAAGGGCCTGACTCTTGGTGATGACATAAATCACATTTTAATGCTTGGGTTTGCGGTACTTTACGCGTAAACAACGCAGCACCTTTTGTCTCTTCAACCATCGTTGTCACCACATTCATTGCACCGTAGGGGCATGCAATAACGCAGGTTTTACAACCGATACAACGAGATTGAATCACTTTGACAAAACCATCTTCTAATACGATGGCGTTATTGGGACAAACCTGAGCACACGGCGCATCATCACATTGACGACACATTACAGGCGTAGTTACATGGGCATTTTTCACGACGGTTAAACGTGGTGCAAAATCCGATGGTGCCATTCCTGCTACCGTATTTTCTGCTTGATGCGATAACGCACAAGCAATTTCACAAGTTCGGCATCCAATACACAAATTTGGATCTGCAAAAACAAATCGGTTCATGGTGTATCCCTTGTTGATGTCGATACATCGCAATACTTATCTGCATTGCGATACCTTATAAGCATGAGCTATGCCAGTTTTTACACCTTGAACAGTAAAAACTCAACCCATTAATATTTAAGACAAAAAAATAAAGCCTGATCGAGATCAGGCTTTATTTACAGCAATGAACATGTGCGATACGTATCGATAACCATCATCGACACGCTTCGTCACATCTCATCGACACTTTATCGACAGGCAAACGATTAAGCATCGTCACTATCGCAGTTTACTGCTAGCAATGGGTGAATCCGCCTGATCCTTGCCAAGTTGGCAATTGTTGATAAATTTGCTCAATACCTTGTTGTACCATTTCCGTTAAAGGGAATGAAAAAGCAACAATCGCAGGCTGTATACCAATGAAGATCACTTCTGGCACAAAGGTCTTCAATTCATCAATTAAGAAATTCAGCGGCAAACTGTGGGTCGACACCACATACATATCAACGATAGTCTCAGGATCAATAATTCGCACTTCTCCTGCTTCTTCACCAATATCTGCGGCATCAACCACCAGCACTCGCTTCGGCATTGCTTTACGAATAAGGTGTAAGCAATCCTCAGGCATCGAGCCGCCTTCCAGCACGCTCCAATCCGCAATCGGATTCTCTTTCATCATCTTTGCGAGTAATGGACCAGCACCATCGTCTGCCATCATGCTGTTACCAACCGTCAATACAATATTGCTGACCGACAGATCGACATCGTCATTCGACACCGTTACGCCCATGACAGAAGAGAGGTTAATTTCCTCTAACACAATTACTGTCCTCCTCGGATCATCATGTACATGGTTGGTTCGCGATGAATATCCCCTAAGGCTTCAATAAATCCGTGGGTTAACTGCTTTGACTTCTCGCTTTGAGTCGCACTATCAATACCATCAAACGCCAGTGCCAACATGTTTAAATGCTCGGGATAAATCGTGATTTCACCAAACACCAGAAAGCCTTTCATTTTACGAAAAGCTTCACCGCTTTGGTCTAATCCACTGATCCATTCAAGGTACTCATGACCTGAGCATTTCAATACCGCATCTAAGCAATCGACCACACCAAGATGGTGACCAATCGCCAAGCTGTAGTACATAATTTGCTTGGCTTCTTCTGGTACATCGTAGCTTTCATCAACAAACTTGCGACCCAAGCTGTAGAAATACACATTCTGCTCAAGGTGACGAGATTGCGTTAATTCTTCAGGTAAATCGGCAATCTTGCTATTAGGCATTTTCGCCTCCACAGCACGCTTTTTGCTCTGCCGCACACGCAGGTTGTCCGGTTAATGCAGCCATGGTTTTGCTTAGCAGAATATTCACGATTTCCGTTAAACGTGGATCGTCTTTTTCCGTTAAGTAATCAGCAATCTTGCTATCAACGTTATCTGCACTACAGGTTGCCAATACATCCATCACTTCATCTGCAATACGTTGGCCTTGAACATAACCTGCAAGTAAGCGGGCTTGACGCTCAATCATCACCTTAATATCCAGTGGAATTTCAGTATGTTTAAGGCTCGCTTTTTGCTCATCAGGATTGTGCGTTTTCGCTTTCAGTTTCTGATCAAGTAAACCTAAAGCTACCGCAAAACCATAAATCGTTGCCGCAGGTGTTGGAGGACAGCCCGGAATGTACACATCAACAGGTACAATCTTGTCAGTACCGCCCCAGACACAATATAAGTCGTGGAAGATACCGCCATCACAACCACACGCGCCATAAGAAATCACAATCTTAGGATCAGGTGCTGCTTCATAAGCACGAAGGGCGGGTGCACGCATTGCGCGAGTCACAGCCCCCGTAAAGAGAAGAATATCGGCATGGCGTGGCGATGCGACAACCTTAATACCAAAACGCTCAGTATCAAATACAGGGGTTGTGGCTGCGAAAATTTCGATTTCACAGGCGTTGCAACCACCACAGTCAACACGGTACACATACGCCGAGCGACGAATCTGCTTAATAAGTGCGTCTTTTAATTTCTGGCTATTAGGCGGTAATGGAACAGGAACAGTTTGGGTATGAGCTGTACCATTTAGCTGTTTAATACCTTTCACATTTCCTCCTCAAGGTAACGTAGATGGCTAACGTTTTCGCTATCTAGCATATTGTTACTACGACGACACTCAGGACAGGTTTCTAATTGTTGGCGACGTAACTCTAATTGATCAGCTGAAACACCAGTTTGTGCCAAGGTGTCTAGCACATAGTCCAATAGCTTTTTCGCTACAAACGGACGCTCACATTGGCGACAATTCGCCAGTTGGAACACCGCATGTTCATACAGATCTTCTTTTCGGGTTACCGCTAATTCAAAGTTCTGCGAAAGCTTAATGGCTTTCGTTGGGCAGACTTCTTCACAGCGACCACAGTAAATACAACGTGCCATCGACAATTCCCAACGGCGTGTACCCGCTTTTTCGTCAGTTTCCATTACCAACGCATTGGCAGGACAAGCACGCATACACGCAGCACAAGACAGACACTGATCTGCATCTAGCTCTGGCTTACCACGGAAGTCTTCATTCACTTCCAATGGTGCGAATGGGTATTTGGTTGTTACTTCACCGGTTTTTAAGACGGTCTTTAATAACTTAAACACAACGCCTCCTACAGCTTAAACGGTGAATTTTTACGGTCGATGCTGTACTGCTCAATCGCTTTATATGGAATAGTTTTGCTACGCTTCTTCTTCGTATCGACAATGGTGACACGGTCAGTACATGAGTAGCATGGATCTAAACTACCGATAATTAAAGGCGCATCAGCAACGGTGTTACCTCGTAACATGTAGCGTAACGTAGGCCAGTTCGCATACGTTGCTGCACGACAACGCCAGCGGAATAGTTTTTGGTTATCCCCTGTCATGCTCCAGTGCACGTTTTCACCACGCGGCGCTTCAGTAAAGCCCAACGCAAACTTATTCGGTACGTAGTTAAAACCTTCAGTGAGAATTGCACCCGGTGGTAGGTGATCAAGGCCGTATTCAACAATATTTAGTGAATCAAATACTTCACGGATACGAACCATCACACGTGATTGCACATCACCGCCGTCCATGGTTTGTAATTCCATTGGAACATCACCGTAAGACTCTAAAGATTGTCCATGAATAATACGTACATCACGCTTAAAGCCGCTAGCACGAATAAGTGGCCCAACAGGGCTGTAATCACGAGCAACTTGCTTCGATAAAATACCTACACCTGCAATACGGCTTTCGATATTAGGTGTTGCTAGAAGCACTTCCACCAACTCAGAAAAGGTTTTGCGTACTTCTTTGACCATCGCAATACCTTTTAAGCGTTGATCTTTAAGAAAATCTCGACGTACACCACCAATCAAGTTCATACCGTAAGTTTTACGGGCACCTGTTAGTAGCTCTGCAAGTTCCATAGTCTTTTCACGGACACGGAAGAACTGCATGAAACCTGAGTCAAAACCAACAAAGTGGCTCGATAAGCCAATGTTTAATAAGTGACTGTGTAGACGTTCAACTTCAAGTAAAACAGTGCGGATCATCTTGGCGCGGAATGGCACATCAACCGATAATGCGTTTTCAATCGTGTTGCTGTAACCCACACTATGAGTAAAGCCACAAATACCACAAACACGGTCAGTTAACTGCGCTACCTCGTGGTAACCCATACGTGTTTCTGCCAGTTTTTCCATCCCACGGTGAACGTAGAACATGCGGTAATCCGCATCAACAATGTCTTCACCATCAACGAATAAACGGAAGTGACCCGGTTCATCAGAGGTAATGTGTAATGGACCAACAGGTACAATACGGTTGCTGTCATCACCTAACTGGTTATCAAAGTTATAGGTTTCAGTTTCAGTGGTAGGCTGTGGACGCTGACGGTAGTCCATCGCATCTTTACGTAGTGGGTGTAGATCTTCAGGCCAATCATCAGGAAGGACTAAGCGACGCTCATCAGGTAAACCTACTGGACGTAATCCGTACATATCACGTACTTCACGCTCGCCCCAAACGGCAGCAGGAATAGTTGGCGTAATAGAAATAAACTCTTGGCTATTGACATCAACCAGTACTTTTACCGTTACCCAACTTTTGACTTCCCCTTCCATAGAAAGCGCATGATAAACCGCAAAGTGACCATTTAAGGTACGCTCGTCATTACCGAATGTAACGGTCAGCCAACCGCCTTGATCGTAATAAAGCCATTTCATCACTTCGACCAAAGAGGTCATTTTTACCGTGATGGTCACTTGATTATCCGTTTGCCACTCTTCATCAATAATGGCTGATGGAAAGAAATGATTCACACCATCGACATACTGTTTGCCAATCCGATTTGATTGCGGTTTAGTGGCATATTGTTCAAATGTATTGTTTGTCATTACTGTTTCTTACCAACCAAAAATTAAAAAGATAAGTGCCAACACGGCCACTAAAAATACAGGGAAAATAGCGCGGTGGATTTTCATAAAGCGGAAACGCGCCATGGTGTTTTCCGCAATACCTGCAATGAAGAAAACCACAAAAAGCTTGATGAATAAGATCACGGTTGCTGAGAATAAGCTGCCGAAACCTAATGATTGGGCTTTACCCCAAGGAATGAAAATCGCAAGGAAGAACTGAGCAACAACGAGCTGTTTTAGACCTAGACCTAATTTCACCATCGCTAACCCAGCACCTGAATATTCAGTCACAGGACCTTCTTGTAGCTCTTGCTCTGCTTCTGCACTATCGAATGGTAATTTGCCCATCTCAATAAACAGTGCAAATGCACACACAAGACCTGCCAAGATAATCGCTAGTGGTGAATGCCAGCTGTCATTTGCCATCGCATGGCTAATATAACCAAGATCGGTTGTACCCATTGCTAATGCAACAACCACAATCGACAGGATCAACATTGGCTCAACCAAGATACCAAGAGTCAATTCTCGGCTACTACCTAAGCCACCAAACATACTGTTTGAATCAATACCTGATAACGCAAAGAAGAAACGGAAAATAGCCAATAAGTAAATATCGGTAATAATATCGCCCGAAATAGGGAAAGGTGACACTTGCGTCACGGTTGGCAATGCCATACCGATCAACAACATAGTGATCACCATTACCCAAGGTGTGATCCAGAAAATAAAGCCTGCATTTGACGGTGATACTGACTGGCGCTGCAATAACTTATAAATATCGCGGTAGTCTTGTAGTACTCCCGGCCCTTTACGAGAATGAATTTTAGCGCGAATAACACGGGAAAATCCGGTTGCCAAAGGGGCAAGCAGTAGCATCAATAAAGCCTGAACAACAGCTAGCATGATCCAACTAGCAGAAGGCATTTCAAGTGGGGACATTAGCAACTCACTCCTGAAATGAAAGGAAAGAACAACACCACAAATAGCGCAGCCGCGCAGCACATAATGCAGACTTTTCGACCATTAAGTTGACTACCGTCAGCTACCGCAAATAAATGAGGTAATACATGACGATCAATCAAAGATTGCTTTGGGCGGTTGTCATAAATAAGGCTAAACATATGACGCATTGGACGCGTAATACCTTCGGCAGAAACTGTCATACGCTGCTCATATTGGTAACCACACGCCCAAGGATCGCCTTGTTGGCGACGTACCAAACGACGTTGACGGAACACATAAAGCAATAACGCAGGAACAAGTGCTAATAGCGCTAGCATAATTGCAATAACAGGCGTAGAGAGGATCGCTTGATCAGCAACAGCCGGATAAACCGCACTACCTGTTGCAACAGGAACAGGGCCAAGATGAAGAATTGAAGATGCAATATCAGAGAAATAAGGTGCAATCCAAGGAGACCCCACACCTAATACGATACATAATATCGCTAACATCGTTGTTGCTGTTGTCATGCCAGCGCCCACTTCACGAGTATTCGCCGCTTGCTCTGTTTTCGGTGCGCCAGTAAAGCAGATACCGTAAACCTTCACAAAACACATACAAGCTAATGCACCTGTCAGTGCCAGCATTACCATACCGAACGGGCCAAACAACATATTTGCAGCGGTTCCTACTTTACCCATGCTAAATAGTGATTGATAAATAAACCACTCAGACACAAAACCGTTAAATGGTGGCAACGCACAAATAGCTAAGGTACCAATTAGGAAAGCAATGGCTGTTTTTGGCATGGTCTTACCCAAACCGCCCATTTTATCCATGTCTTTGGTATGCATACGATACACAATAGAGCCGGAGCCTAAGCACAATAAGCCTTTGAAGATCGCATGGTTTAACAAGTGGTATAAACCACCCAGTAAGCCCAATAGCGCAAGCACTGGATGATGACTTGCAATACCAATCATACTGACACCGACACCAATTAAGATGATGCCAATATTTTCAATCGTGTGGTAAGCCAATAGACGCTTAATATCATGTTCTGCTAACGCATACATTACGCCTAAAACAGACGATACCGCACCGAAGATAAGAATAAGGAAGCCCCACCATAACTGGGTTGCGCCAAGGAAAATAATGCTGAATTTTAGGATGCCGTAGATACCAATTTTCACCATCACACACGAGATCAAGGTAGAACAGTACGAAGGCGAAATAGGATAAGCTTTAATTAACCAACCGTGTAAACCAACACCCGCTGATTTAATACCGAAACCAACTAACGCTAATAGGAAGGTTAATGATGCAAAGCCAGCACTTAATGGTGTAGTCGTGAACGCACTAAAGTCATAGCTATGGGCATTTATCGATAGAATCAAAAATGCAGCCATGATCAAAAAGCTAGCAATATGATCGACAATAAAGTAATTCAAACCTGCCTTACGACTTGCCAAACTACCATCGCTGATCACAATCAACCATGATGCGATTGAGACCACTTCCATAAACACCATAAAAGTGATCACATTGGCTGAAATCACTAATACCGTCATTGCCGCAGCAAAGATGTTAAATAGAATATTGATTTTCCAGCCAGATTTACCTAGATACTCTTTTAAATAGTTAATCGAATAAATAGACGCCGCCATGGTCACTATGGATATTACCACCACCATTAAGGCTGAAAGCATATCCATATTCACCACGCAGCGCGTCGCTAGTGCAAAATCAGCTGAATCATAATGACCCACAATGGTAGACACGCCAGCTAAAACACCAAACACACCTCCAAATGCACTAATGACACCTGCCAAACGTAAGCTATCGCGTTCATCCTTACGACCAAGCCAAGAAATGAGGGCCGCTACACCGTAGCTGATCACAGCAAATAAAACTAAAACTAACGGATTCATTTGTTCATAGCTCCAGATTTCACAGAAACGACACTGTCAGCCGCGCTTTCACGTTTACTGTGGCGTGCTTTCATCACTTTACTCTCATCAATCAGCACAATTGCTTGAGTTGGACATACTTGCGCACAGGCAGGCCCTTGTTCACGGAAACCACATAAATCACATTTCACAGCGATACTTTTAACGCCCGGCTCCCATGCCAAAATATCTTGACCAAAAGTGCTAGGGATTGACGTTGATGGGTTACTAGAACGAGGAGTAGAAGGGATATAGGTATCGTAACTGTTTGCCATCGCGATTGGTCGACTACCATCAAAAGCGATAGCACCAAACGGACACGCGACTGCACATAATGTACAACCAACACAAAGCGACTCGTTAAGAACAACACGATCTGCTTGTTTAGAAATAGCTTGTACCGGACATACAGCCGCACAAGGCGCGTCTTCACAGTGACGACACATCACAGGTGCCGTAGCATTGTCATGCTTAACCACGGTAAGACGAGGATGACTTTGCAGTCCGACTTTTTTATGTTCTTCGGAGCACGCTGCCATGCAGGTACCACAACCGATACATTTGTCGGGATCTGCAACAACAAAGCTTTTCATGATCTTTCCAGTTAATTGCAAAAAGCATCACAAAAAGCAATAATCATACCAATAAGGTATTCTTGTGTTTTATTAGCTAAAGATCATTCACTTATACTTAGCGCGCTCTCCTACTCTTCACTTTTTATCACTAACAAAAGTAAATAAGCATAGGATGATCGCTCATCGACACTACTGTCGACACCTTATTTCGACAGTAGTGTCGACACAAAACGACGAACAAGAAGGAACTGTTTTATAATTGAGTTTCACGAGATGGATATTTACCACCCTACTTTATGAATATGACAAATGATTAAGAAAAAACACCTTCATTCAACCATGCCTTTCTATCTCCTTTTTATTGCAGGTATTGTTGATGCTATTGGCTTTATCCATCTGAAAAATGGCCTATTTATCTCTTTTATGAGTGGTAACACAACCCATGTGGGAATATTGTTAACATCAGGCAATACACCACAAGCGTGGCACTACATTGGGGTTATTGTATTATTTGTTTTAGGTGCTGCCGTCGGTGAAGCTATCGCGATTGCTAATAAACCTTTTTATCGCAGTATGATCATGGCGCTAGTCACATTAGTGCTATCAGCAACATTGTTTGTTGAACCTATCGCTAAGCCGATTGTGACCAATTTCTTCTTAAGCTTTGCTATGGGGATTCAAAATATCGCACTGCGGTTAACCATTGAAAAATCAACCGCGCTAACCTACGTAACGGGTTTTTTAGTTAATACTGGACGTTCTATTGCCATGCTATTTATGGGTGAAGGCGATCGCAGCACGTTTTTTCGCCATTTCAGCTTATGGTTATCCATCTTTCTTGGCGCAATTGCAGGAACGCAAGTGATGGATTACTCCTTCAGGTATGCGTTACTTGTCCCAATAATCTTAAGCTTAATTGCGACAGTGATTTTGTTCTGGACCCATGAAATTGCGGATGATTAATAGTTACTGTAACCAATAAAACGAAAAAGCCGACGTGATGTCGGCTTTTTAAATCAATTCTATTGCGGTGACACTAATAACTTCACATCTCTGAGCTTATCTGCATCTTGTTTATCAGCAGGCAATGGAAAAAACGTAATATCCCAAATAGCATTAAATGCCACTCGACATAACTTACTCTGTGATTGCATTTCTACACGCTCAACCAAACCTTTATCGCTTAGATGCATGTTTAAAGAACATTCTGAGCCACGATAAGCGCTTAAATCCCCCATTTCTTCACGTAATAAACGCATATAAACACCAGAATATTGAGTGATAACAGTTGACTCATTTATAAAAAAATCCTTTAAATCACTAATTTCTTTACCACTAACACTGCATGTAATAACTGCTAAGATAACGCCAGTAATGAGAGACTGTTTCATGTGTTCTATAACCTATGCTTGTTCAAATTTTAAAACGCCTTATCAACAGTAAGCAATTTTATAGTCAAATTTCATATCTCAACTATCGCTTTAAACACAAAGCACTTATTCAATACGTATTACATCTCAATTCACTACATCACTCTCAAAACCCTTGACCTGTCTAAAGCTTCATAGTTTATAGTTCGCCTATCAACAATGAGGGGAAAACTGCCATGTACCGTATTTCAGAATTAGCGCAAAAGGTGGGATTAAGTCGTTCCACATTACTTTATTACGAAAAGCTTAAACTGATCACTGGCACACGCTTAAGCAATGGTTATCGTGGCTATACCGACAAAGATGTGCAACGGGTAAAACTGTTACAGCAACTGCAAGCAGGCGGGCTTTCATTGAAAGAGTGCCAATCCTGTTTAGATGCCCAAATAGATCGAGATCTGCTACTTCAACGGCTAAATATTCTTGATGAAGAAATCGCCCACAAACTGAAAGCCCGTGATTTGCTTTCTGCCATGCTGGGTATAAATTCGATGAAAGAATGGCATCAATCAATGGAATCAGCAGCACCCTCGGCTCACTTAGAATGGCTAATGAAGCAAGGTTTCAGTGAAAAACAAGCCTTACGATTAAAATGGCTATCAAAAGATATGAACGAACATGAGCAATACATGGCAGACTTTGAATCGATCTTTGATGATTTAGAACGACTTGGCCCTAGTTGTGATGATGACTCACTAAAAGTACTCGAAACATTACCCATTAAATCTGGTGAAGTATTAGATATCGGCTGTGGTAAAGGTGTTGTCACCACCCTATTAGCTAAACATGGCGATTTTCATATCACGGCATTAGACAACGATGAATATAACTTACGTTGTGTAAACGAAGCGGCCATTGAAAACAGACTTGAATATCGCATCACTACTGTTTGCGCCAGTATGACTGCAATGCCTTTTGAAGAGCAACATTTTGATGTGCTGTGGGCTGAAGGCAGTGCTTACATCATGGGGGTTGAGCAAGCACTTAAACAATGGAAACCATTTATTAAGGCTCATGGTTATTTGGTTATCAGTGACTTGGTGTGGTTAGCCGATAATCCAAGCCAAGAAGCAGTCGATTTCTGGCAGCAAAACTATCCAGATATGACCACCAGCGAACAACGAGTCAAACAGATGCAGCAAGCAGGTTTTGAAGTGATCAGCCACTTTACCCAAAGTGATCAGTCATGGACAAACTACCTAGCACCATTACAAAACAAGATCGCTCAATTGGATAATCAACATTTCACGTCCAATGCCATTAAAGATATTAAGAACGAAATCCATATTCATGAGCACTATTTAGGTCAATACGGCTATCAATTATTTGTATTAAAGAAAAAAGGTTAAACATGATCATTCGAGTAGAAAAAGATTCAGACATTACTGTGATTGAAACGCTAACTTACAGTGCATTTAAAGATCATCCTCATCATGAACCGGGCTCAGAACCAACCGAGCACTTAATCGTTAACCGCCTACGAGATGCTAACGCCTTAACACTGTCGTTAGTCGCAGAAGTAAACAATCAAGTTATTGGTCATATCGCTTTCTCCCCAGTACTAATCAATGGTGAAGCTACAAACTGGTACGGTTTAGCACCTGTATCAGTATTGCCAGAACAACAAGGAAAAGGGATTGGTAAAGCGTTAATTAACGAAGGATTAGCCCAGTTAAAAGAACATGGTGCAGAGGGATTCGTACTATTAGGTGAGCCTGAATATTATGGTCGATTTGGTTTTAAAGCCAAACCAGAATTAACCCTAACAGGTGTGCCAGCTGAATACTTCTTAGCCCTGCCTGTTAAAGATTCAATTCCGACAGGTGAAGTAAGCTATCACCCAGCATTTTTTGAATAATGCATTTAAAAGCCGGCGTAGTGTCGGCTAATTATATATGGTTGAAAAATATCATTACTAATAACCTTATTTTTTCAAGTTTATTAAAAACCCTTAGCAACCTCATCTTAAAACGAATTTCTACTTTTTAGCAATCCACCTTATCATCCAATTATGAATAATGATAAATGCTATAAAAGTCGATTAATAAGAAAATAAATTCCAGAAAATGCGTTTCTTATTAATGAAACAGACAAAAATATAAAGCATAATTTTTGGTTATGGATTATCTAAATTTGTGATTATATATCATTACAATAAAGATCAATAATGTACGCACAACTTAAAGAAAGATACTTTAAAATAGTCAGTTTCTTATCAAATTTTATATTTATTTGCTGATAATCGTCTCAAATCATCCAATATTTCTATCATGAATTTAAGTGGCTCACTCTTTTTATATCTTTATTAAAAATGCATATAAAAACAGGATACTCAATGAATAATTCAATACAAGTTAAACGCTACGACTACCTAGATAATATCAAATGGGTGTTAGCGGTATTGGTGATATTGCACCATAGTGCAGGCGCAGCAGGACTCGATCAAATAGGATTTAATTTGCCCCATGTTAAAGAATCGATGCAATATCAATATGGGGTTTTAAGCATATTTCAGAGTTTCAACCAGTCATTTTTTATGTCGCTGTTTTTCTTTATATCAGCCTACTTCGTGATCCCTTCTTTTGAGCGTAAAGGAACTAGGACGTTTATGTTGGATAAGCTCAAGCGGCTCGGTATCCCAACCTTAATGACCCTATTTATAATCACTCCAATTGTATCTCTTGAACTTGCCGCATCAAATCTTAAAGGCTTTTTCCTCAACGGTAATATTTCCTTAGGAGTAACCTGGTTCTGCTGGACCTTGATTGTATTTAGCGGGGTATTTACATTGTGCCGTACTGGCAGTCAAAAGGTTTACGTTGATAAGCCGTTTCCGGCACCATGGCAGATCTTGCTGTTTGCCGTGATAATGATTCCTGTCAATTTCTTTGGCTTGTATATGATGGAAGTTCTAGGTAGCGATTTCTTAGGTTTTCACCTTCTAAAATATTTTCCGATGTATATCAGCATGTTTTACTTTGGCATCTTAGCATATAGGTATCAGTGGCTGGATAAGCTAGAGTTTAAACATGCTTTTTTCGGGATTCTTATGTGGATTGTCGCATTCGCATTCATCTCTCCGACAGCTTCCGGTTATGACCTGAATGGTGAAATGGTAATGCGTGGATTTACCGTTATTGGGATGTCGATGTTTCTGCTCTATAGCTTCAAAATGCTATTCAATACTAAGGGACAATGGAGTTCAATCTTAGCCCGCACCGCTTTTGCGGCTTATGTGGTGCAGATTATCCCAATGAAGTTAACCGTAGACTTTTATCAACCTCTTATGACCCAAACACCCTTAATCAACTTTGCGGTCATTGCCATCCCCTCTGTGATCGGTTCTTTTGCAATTGGCTATCTTATCTGCAAGACCCCCGTCCTAAAACGTATTTTCTGATCTAGCTAAATATGTGACTCTGCATCTCGGTGATAGAGTCACAGCTAGTCGAGCTTATTGGATATAGCATTTGGACTGGTAGTAATAGCTACGCACCACTTATCACTACTAGTCTCGATGTGTCGTTTACTGTATACATAACTCATTCTGGTAGACTCAGCGGAATCTCCAGCGAATAGAGGTTGCATATTTCTAGTAACCAAACTCTCCAGATATGACCAATAGAGAACAATACATTTAAAAGCCGGCGTAATACCAGCTATTTATGTATATACTCTCCACCATAAGAAAACGTCTTTATTATTTAATACTTCTGTAAAAATATACTTGGTAAAAAACATCACCAATAACCTTTGTTTTTTAAGCTTATTAAATATTTTCACGACCTAATTTAAAAAACCACTAATTAATTTTCTTATCAATAATAATTAGCAATATAAAACATAATATTTCGTTATGGGTTATATAAATGCTTGTTTATATATCATGACAATAGATAATAATAAAATACAGCCAACCTAAAAACGATAACCAAATTAAATCAGTCACTTAAAATTGATTTATTAACATTTATTTGCTGATTATCTTTCAAATATATCTATTTACATGACATTTTCCCACATTTTTAAAAAGGTTTTTATATGAAAAAGTTATGCCTATTCGTACTCATTTCAACAATATTAGTGGGTTGTGGCGGTGGCGGCGGTAATGACGATAATAATAGCGGTGGTGGCGGTGGTGGCGGTGGTACAGACAAAGCTACTCCACTTGATCTTGGTAATTTAACATCTGATGTTAAAAAGCAATACGCACAAGTTAATTATGATACTTTTTTAGTTATTACTGAAAGCGCTCTAAATTGTGCAAAAGATCTTAACATTGGCGAAACCGATAATGCTTGTGCAGTTATCGATAGTGGCAATCATAATGAAGGGTTGAGTATTGAAGAGATATCAGGGACTTTATCTGTTCAAAAGCAAGCTGATAAGATTCAGATAAGCACTGTTAAAGACATACAATTTCATGCACCTTTAATTAATCAAAACACAAATACTTTTAAGCTCAATCAAAATAATATTGCTAACACACAAAAAGAAACAAATTTTATTAAAATACCAGAGGCAACAGATCAAGAAGCCAATATTCAAGAAGTCGAATCCGACCAAGTGTATTTAGGTGGTACTTTTACCTTCTCAAATGATAATGGTATCAAAACCGTTGACGCTTTTGCTCATGAATTCTATGGTTTAATTTATAGTCATAATACCAACACAGATGAAAGTCATTTTGTCAGTAGCATAAGTCGATTAGTGGGTAAAAATAATGCTATGGTCGACTGGAGTACAGATGAAAACGGTGCAATAAGACCAATCTAATTTCATTAACTCAAAAATTAAGCCAAACTTAAAAAGTTAAGTTTGGCTTTTATTTAAAACTGGTTAGCGTTCTTAAATATCTAAAGCCTATTGAAGCGGTATTTAGACTGCATCTCTAAGTTGAATTTTCTTACCTAAACGGCTGCTTTCCAACGCCAACTCGATTAATTTAATGTTTAACAATGCGTCTTCTGCTTTAACAGGACATGTCGCACCTTGGCGAATGGCTTTAGCCACTTGGTAATAATATTCCTGATAACATCCTTTCACTGTTGGTACAGGCGAACAGTTTTTCTCATCATAAAAGTGACCATACTGAGAGGGTAATTCTGCCGACCAATCTTCATTTACAGGCTTAATACCAGAAACTAAGTATTGCTCTTGCGGATCAATACCCAGCTTTTCATAACAGCCACCAGTACCTTTAATAGTAAAACGCCTATTTTCGCCAGCACTTATCATGTCGCCATGAAGCACAACAAGGTGAGTTGAGTAATGTAAAAGTAAGTGGAAGTAATCAACATTATTAGAGCCTTTTCGCGTGACTCTACAATCGGCAGTGATCGCGTCTGGTAATCCAAACAAGGTGATCGATTGATCCAGCAAATGCGAGCCTAAATCAAACAATATACCGCCCCCATCTGCGGCTTGCTCTTTCCAACGTTCGCGAACCACAGGGCGAAAGCGATCGAAGTGAGATTCAAAATGTTTTAACTCTCCAAAACGTTTTTCATCGATCATTTTTTTCACGGTAAGAAAATCACCATCCCAACGTCGATTGTGGTAAATACTCAGCATTAGTCCCTTTTCTTTTGCTAATGCGATCAGTACTTCCCCATCTTCAACCTTGGTGACAAATGGCTTTTCAATAATGACGTGTTTACCATTCTCTAAGGCTGCTTTAGCTAACTGAAAGTGGACATCATTTGGCGCGGTAATGATCACTAATTCAGCATCGGAAGAAGTTATCAGCGCTTCTGCACTATCAAAATGTTGAATTAATGGCCAATCTTCTTGAAGTTGTTGTTGCTTACTTGTGCTTATCGCCGTTAGCTCAAACTCTTTTAGGCTTGTAATAAATGGAATATGAAAGGTTTGAGCGGAAAAACCATAACCAATAACCGCTGTTTTGATCGCTGAGCACGCCATGTTCATTTCTCCATACCGAATAATTGGCAATTGAATAATATCGTTTCATTTATACAAACACTGACAAACTCAAATACCAGCCAGTCATCTATCTGTGTGAGAAACTTATCATTATGGGGCAATGTAGGAAATGCAACTTACACATTTTTTGTCGTTTTAAGTGGTGAAAACAGGAAAATATAGAGCTGTATTTCACTTTAATAGTCAAATATTGCTATTTAGCGCATCTGAATAACTGTACCGTTGTCAGTAAGACCATTAGTGAAAAAAACGTCACCTTGATTTGATATTAATACCGCCTCAATGCCTGCCTGACGATTAAGATAAGCAAGCGCATCATCAATGGATGATAAAAAGCCAGCAGTGCTCCATATTTCACCGTCCACAGAAAGCTTTGAAATAATCGTCACACTCGCGATATTGGTTGAGATAGGCTTACCCGTTTGCCCATCAAGAAGGTGATGGTATCGCTGCCCGTTGTATTCAAAATAACGTTCATTAATACCAGACGTTACCATTGAATAACCTCTTAAAGGCACAACTCGACAGATATCGCCACGCGAAGATGCCAGCGGGTTTTGAATACCGACATTCCATGTTTGTGAAGCATTCTCAGGCGAGTAACCAATGGTCAGCACATTACCACCAAGGTTAATAAAGCCATGCTCGACCCCGTTAGCCGTAAGAAAATCTTTGATCCGATCAGCAAAATATCCTTTAGCAATAGCACCTAAATCTATCTGCATACCCGTTTGAGAAAGGTATACCGACTGATAGTCATCATCTAGGATAATGTTTGACGGATCGACAAGCTGTAATTTTTCCGCAAACTCCGCATCTGTGGGTAACTTGGCATCTTTAAAACCGATATGCCATGTTTTAACTAGTGGCCCAATCGCCACATTAAACGGATTTTGAGGATCGATACTGATCGCTTTTGATTTCTTAATCAGCGCATAAAGATCCGGCTTTACACGGACAGCTCGAATGCCTGCGTAATTATTGACGCGCATCAATTCAGATTGCGCCTGATTAACCGTAAAACGTTGAGTAAATTCTTGAAGTTGCAGATAACATTCTTTGATCAACGCTTCACCACGTTCATGATGAACTACAAGATCAATAAAGGTTCCCATCATAGGAAAACGTGTTTTATAACTTGCCATTAAGTCTGTTCTCGTTAAATAGTAAAAAGGGAAGCACATGGCTTCCCTTTATACCCAAGTAACTTCAAGATGCTTGGGTATATATCTAATTAAATGCGGTTAGATACGCTATCACCCGCTATGCGACCATAAGTGAAGATATCAATCAACGCATTACCACCTAAACGGTTACCAGCATGAATACCACCTGTCACCTCACCGGCTGCATATAGCCCAGAGATTGGTGTCCCCGTTTTATCCAATACACACGCTTTAGTATTGATCTTCAAACCACCCATCGTATGGTGAACCGATGGCTTACGTGGCGTTGCATAGAACGGTGCTTTTTCCACTTTTAAGCCAAGTGCGCCTTTGTGGAATTCAGGATCACGCCCTTCATCAACGTAACTGTTATAACGGCGAATCGTTTCTGTTAACGCTTCAGTCGGTACATTAATTTTTTGAGCTAATTCTTCAATTGAATCCGCTTTAATAATAATACCTTCTTCGATCTCACGCTCAATGGTTTCATCTGTGGTGTTAGCTGCCGTTTTACGAATAGCTTCATCAGCAATCATATAAACCACACCGCCATTGTCGAAGAATGAGCGAGAAAGCACGTCTCGACTTTCACATTCATCGACAAAACGCTTGCCTTGATTATTAACAAAGACAAAGTTTTCAGGTGGAACAATAAGACCCGTTAATAACGCACCAGATTTAGGATCACCAATCGGCATTAACTGAACATATTCCATGCCCACTAAATCAGCACCGACTTTTTCACCGATTTCAATACCATCACCAATAAGTGCAGGTGAGTTGGTTGTTTTAATATCGTCGGCAATCTCGTTCCAGTAGTTGTTGTATTTTTGCAGCATTTTGGTGTTAGCACCAAAACCACCAGACGCCAGTACAACACCACAATGAGTGGTCAACACATATTTTGTACCGTCTGAATGCGTTGCTTTAATACCAACCACTTTTCCATCATCAACAATCAATTCTTCAGCTCGCGCATCCGTAATGATATGTCCACCTTGGGCAATTACTTGCTTTTGCAGTTTTTCGACAAACTCAACACCTTTAGGACGACTAGGTTTGTGTGCTCGGCGCCATAGCGCACCAACAGCGATATCCACCATGCCACGGTTAAAGTCGATGCCTTTTTCAGTTAACCAATCAATCGATTCCATTGCACGACTTGTTAACGTCTGTACTAAATCGTATTGACCATGAATTGGTTCGCCATCAAGGTTAGTACGTTTACCACCTAGGTATGTCTGAATTAGGTGCAGTTCAACGGAATCAAACAGGTAATTTTTGCCACTTTCAGTATCAAGGAAATAGTTGGCTAATTGATCCTTCAGAGTGCGGAAATCTGCAAGATATTCTTCTGCAATGTCTGACTCAGGTGTATCAGCAATTGCTTTAAGGTAATCTACTTCACCAGCAATCGCAGGGAAATCTTTGACCCACTTAGGCTCTGCTGCATTCACCCAACCGCCTGTACGTACAGTGTTACCACCAACAGCAGGGAATTTTTCTAGCAAAATAACAGACTTGCCATTATCTAAAGCAGTAAGCGCTGCACTTAAACCTGCACCACCACCACCGACAACAACAACATCGACAGCTTTTTCGATAACTTCCGTAGACCATTCAACCGCTTCACGTGCTTTACAACGAAGCGCTTCCGAGTTACCACCCGCTAAATCAACAGCATCAGATACACCGTCAATAACCGCTTGGCTACTCACTGTCGCACCAGAAATCACATCAATATTTAGCGTTTGGCCTTCCATAATTTGTTGTGGAATACGTTCAAACGCAGGGTTAGCAATACCGTCTGACTCTTTTGATGAATCAACGATAATATCTAGGATCTTGTCTTCAGAGAACGTCACCGTTACAGGTAATTTGCCATTATGACCGTAGCCATAAGCGGTGTACTCACCAGGCTCAAAGGTGATCTCAACGTTTTGTAATTCTTTAATACGCTGGTGCTTTAATGCCTCTGCTTTACTATCAACAATCATGTAGTCCATGATTTCCCAAAGTGGTGTTGGGATCTTCAGTTGATGTTGTTGCTCAATATCAGCGAACTCGGCACATTCTTCACCATTGATCGCTTTAGTCGCCCATGTTGGCTCAACAAGGAAACCTTTACCCACACTCACCATGTCGTAGCCTTGCGCTAATGCTTGATCAGCATCAGATCGCTGAGCAATACCACCAACACCTATTACAGGGATTTTGGCAACATTGTCAGATTTAAGCGCATGGTATTTACGAATAAGTAGTTCTTTATCTTCAGGGTTTACGATCGAATTTCGAGTATAGTTACCCATCGAGAAGTGGAAATAATCAAGACCACTCGCAGCCAACTTATCAAGCAAGTACATGGTATCTTCAAAACGAATACCAGGCTCTTCAATTTCTTCAGGAGAGAAACGGTAACCAATAATGAAATCATCGCGTTGGTGATCAGCGACAACTCTTTTCGCTTCATTTAAAACAGCAAGAGGGAATGTCGTACGTTTTTCAATATCACCGCCCCACTTATCATTTCGACGGTTTGAGTGCGGAGAGAAAAACTGTTGAAGGATGTATGTATTAGCGCCATGGATCTCAACACCATCAAAGCCCGCAACAATTGCACGATGAACAGCATTAGCAAAAGCATCAATCATGAAGCCAATCTGCTCTTTCGTCATTTCAAGTGGTGTTTCTGCATTATCGCGAAGCGCAGCGACAGGACTCGCCGATATAGGTTGATGACCACCATTGTATTCGCCATTTGCCATACGGCCAGCATGGTAGATTTGTAGAATAGCCTTTGAGCCTTTCTCTTTAATTGCCGATGCTAACTTCTTAAGCCCAGCAATCTTACTGTCGGTATTAATACCTAATGCACCGGGAAATGCTCTGCCGTAATTTTCAACGAATGCACTTTCAACAATGACTGCGCCAGCATCGCCAGAGCGAGCAGCATAATAGTCGATCATTTCTTGTGTAACACCACCATCAAAAAATGCAGATTGAATGGTCATAGGTGCCATAACAATGCGATTTTTTAATTTTGCTTGTGATAAGCCTAATTGAATTTCGTCTGTTAATTTATTCACTGATTCATATTCCAATAATAATTAATACTTATATTAAAAATCACTAAATAAGCAGCTAAATTTAAGTAACTTTTAAAATAGGAACTAAAGCAATTAACTAACATTGAATAAAAATACTACAGCGGTAATTTGTAGTAAAATGATACATCCGCATTCAATCTATGCACAAAGCACATAAACCCATTAACACTTAAACAAATAAACCAATCGTTAACAGTTTTATTGAAAAAATTAACATAATAAGTTTTTAATACCCTATCATTATTACAAATTATGAAAAAACCAGCTCACACATGGAACTGACTTTTATATAATAAATAGAATCACATAATTAATGAGGAAGGTTAATTAATTGATTGTTTTTCGTTGCTTGATAGTGAATATACATCATCACTATCATACCCAATCCTAAAAGTTGCCATAGGTACTGACCATCAGGTGCACCAGCGATAGTTTGACTAAATAGCAATACACTAGTAACGAATAAAGAAGCAATCGCTGCGCGTTTAGTGAATACCGTATTAACGCCAGTTAAAAACTCACCTTTTAGAAAAGCAACTATCATCAAAATAGCAGGTAAACACTGTAATATAATAATGACAGGAAATAGATAGTTATATACAGGTGAAAATAAAGTATGTGCAACTTCTGACTTATTCCAATTACCTGCAATATAAGACTCCCATCCAGCCCATGAGTCACCTCTATATATTGCGTTATTCGGATATAATGCACCTAAGGCAACACCAAAAACTTTATCAATAAACCCATTTTTAAGCCAAAACGCAAAAAGGAAAATTTGAGCAGGAATAATTTCAAAATTTATTCTTTTAATTATTGAAGTTTTCATAATACGCACCTTTCAAATAATTATTATCTTTTATCTTGTCATTTATGCTACTCCGATAAAAATATTTTCAAACAAGGACGAGTAATATTTATCAAAACTTCATTTACCAAAAATGAATTATGTTATTGGCGAGGTTTATGCTTACTTAAATGGAGTTGAAATAAAAAAGCTGACATTAAGTCAGCTTCTATTAAAAACATTGTATATTAATCAATAAACTTATTATTTTTTGCCCAACGCGTTATCACATCTTTTGCTAATGGCGCTGGACCAAAGAAACGTTCTTGATCGCTAATGTCAGCAACAAAACGCCCTTTTTTGAAGAACAGGAACATTTCAAGCATGTCATAGCCAAGCTCACTAAATAGTTTGATTGGGCGAACAAGTAACTGGAAAACAAACCATGGCACAGTCCATGTCGATAACTTTTTACCTGTCACTTCACTAATTAATTGCACCAATTCCGCTTGGCTTTTAGCACCATCGCTCCAACCTACATCAATCGACTTATTGTTGATTTCATCGCCTTCAAATGCGGCTGCTTTAGCAAGATAATCAGCCAAATCATCAGTTAAAATGTACGACCACTTAGTCGTTGTATCGCCAATTGCGTAAAAACGACCAGCTTTAAAACCATCCGCAACGTAATCAGACGTTTGATCTAAAAACGCTGGCGCACGCACAAACACATAAGGAATACCGACTTGTTTAATCACATCTTCTGCAACTTTTTTAGCATGAAAATGTGGCACGCTCTGCGCTTCATCGCTATTAACAATACTCAAGAAAACAAAGCGTTCAATGTTCGCTCGTGCTGCTGCTTCTGCGAGATTTTTATTGCCTTGGAAATCGGCATCAAGGCTCTCTTTCATATAACCGTTAGCAGAGCTAATCACAACATCCACACCTTGTAATGCAGCATCTAAAGAAGCAGGATCCATCATGTCAGCCTGTACCCACTCTAGCTCTGAAAATTCACCTTTTGGTGCACCACGGCGTGACATCGCTTTAATATCGACGTTTGAATGCTGCATTAAACTACGTAAAATTTTACGACCTAGGAAACCTGTGGCACCAACAACAAGTACTTTCTTCTTTTGAGTTTGCATAATCATTTTCTCGTTAATCTCTGACGTTGAAGCTATGTTATATAATTCTATATTTGGATTAAATCCTATAAAATGGAAATGATTGGTTCAAAAATGGGATAATCATGAAATCACTTGATGATATGGCGTTATTTGTAGAAGTCGCCAACGTAATGAGCTTTCGCCAAGCAGCTGAGATTACTGGAGTGCCTAATTCCACCCTTTCAAGACGCATTAGTGCATTAGAAAAAGCCATTGGGCTGCGTTTGCTCCACCGTACAACACGAAAAATTGAACTCACAGAAGCAGGTCAACTGTATTACGAGCGTTGTCGTCGTATTGTTGAAGAAGCCAAACTCGCCCATCAACAATTGAGTGATATAGCAGAAAACCCTAGTGGTACAGTTCGCGTGTCTGCCCCTATTGATTTTGCGACCCACTTCATTGCGCCATTACTGCCCGAATTTTCAAAACAGTACCCAGAGATTGAATTGGAATTTGATTTATCGTCACGGCGTGTGGATATGACATCTGAATATTTCGATGTGGCAATTCGAGCTGGTGAAAGTGAAAGCTCAAGCTTAATTGCTCGTAAACTCGCTAACTTCCATCACTATGTTTATGCATCACCCGCTTATTTAGCGCAATATGGCGAACCACAATCACCAGACGAACTTACCCAACATCAGTGTTTTAGTATCGTAAAATCAGCCCATTGGGCATTACATAGCAAAGATAAATCGGCAGATATTAAGGTAAACAGCAAGCTGTTTGTAAATAGTATTGGCATGATCAAGCAATTAATAGTGCTTAATATGGGATTGGGATTGCTTCCACAAGAAATGATCACTGATGAGTTAGCGCAAGGAAAATTACAACGCATATTGCCGGACTGGCAAAGCTCCCCTGTACCGATTTATGCCATAACCGAAACACGGTTACTACCCGCCAAGACTCGCTGTTTTATTAACTTTATTCAAAGTAAACTTAAATAATAAGCAAGTTTTAATAACGTAGAATATATAAAGCTGACCTTACTCATTAGATAATAACAAGGTATAAGTCAGCTATTTAATTCAACTCATAGGTTACTTTTCCATTATCATTAATATGGAAATACCAAACACTATTATATTCATCGGTATATTTATACTTGTCTTTATCTTCTGTTATGAGTAGGTTGTCGATAAATACATTCATATCAGGCTTAGATAAATAGAAGTTTCCATGTGACGTATTCAAATCTAAATTATTATTTACTGAAATCATAAATGTTGATGGCGGTAAAATATCAGGCAGCCATCCTCTTTCAAACAAGTTATCATTTTTTGCATGATGGTAAGTTAAATAATTGCTACTAACAACATCAGAGAAATTAATCAAAAGGTATGAAATAAGTAAACCCAGCAACATTGTCGCTGTAATGCATATATATGAAACAACTATAAATTTTTTTTTCATTTTTCCCTGATAACAATGACATCTTAATACACCTATGTCATTAATTTAATAGACTAATTATGATTTCATTGCAAATCTGAATACGTAAATTTGGGCGATTCATCAAGTAATATTAAACTCAATTATTCTTCTTCCATTAAGATTTTCATCATCTGCTGATGGCGATTAAGGAAGTTTCGAGTGATCTCATAATGCTCGGTATCCTCATAAGCCGTTTCATCAATGCCACTACCACTAAACTGATAGATTTTAGCTCTTGGATAAGCCAATAAAATCGGCGAGTGAGTAGCAATAACAAATTGCGAACCTGCTTCAACTAAGCGGTGGATTTCTGAAAGCGCAGCCATTTGCCTCGCTGGTGAGAGTGCAGCTTCGGGCTCATCCATAATGTATAAACCATTACCACGTAACTTATTAGAGATCGTCGCCATAAAAGATTCACCATGAGATTGATGATGTAGTGATTGCCCACCATAACCTTGCAACGGTGGCGGCATGAGCTGATCTAAATAAGTAGCGACATTATAAAAACTTTCAGCCCTTAAAAAATAGTAATCTTTAGGACGTTTAAAACTTTTTACGGTTTTAATGTAGCGATCTAGCTCTGAATGTGTTTGCTCGGTAGCAAAACCGGTATTCTTGTTCCCCCCTTCAGCATTAAGCCCCATGGATACTGCAATCGCTTCAATTAACGTAGATTTTCCTGAACCATTTTCACCGACAAAAAAAGTAACATCAGGGTGAAACTCAATGACATCTAACTCTTTGATGGCTGGAATACAAAACGGAAATTGATCGTAATTATCAATTTTTTCGCGCTTTAATTCGACTTCTCGTAGGTAGGGTTTTTCTTCAAAGTTCATAAATCTCAAACAGTATTACTTATTTCTAAAATAGTTTAACAAAACTATCCGTTATCGCATTGAAATAAAATGAGCGAGAAAGTTAGTACCCACTCAATTTACATCAACCATTAATATTAGAACTATTCCGCTTGAGATGGCGTTGCTGCTTCTGTTGCAGATGCTGGTGTTGAAGAGGTTGGAGTATCAACCAAAGGTGCTGCTGCATCTTGCTGAATTTGTGTTGCGGTTGGTGAATCAGAATGCGTTTGTGATTCTACAACTGGCGCAGTGTTAGTAGATTCTGGCGTTGAAGCCGTTGGAGTATCAACTAAAGGTGCAGCTAAAGGAGTCGCGGCATCTTGTTGGGTTTGGGTTTCTGTAGGCTGTTCTGTTGCAACAGGAGTGCTTGATGCGACATCGACGCCAGAGCATGACATGCCTAAGCTTGTTAATTTTTCAGCAAAGGCTTTTGCTTTCGCTTCACAGTAACCTACCTCATGTTTCGCATCCCACAATACAGCAGTGCCTTCCGGCTTAGTGTAGCGAACTTCACATGGTACTTTGCTATTTGGATTAGCATAAACAACTTCGATTACACGCTCAGAATGATCACTTTTGCACACATACCTATCTTGTGCATGTGCTTGAAAAGCAAGAATAGATAGCGTGACTAATAATAGTGATTTCATCATATAACTCCCAAAATATACGTTACTAAAGAGAAAACAATCTTATCTTAGTCGCTAAACAATGACTTGAAGCTGAATATTTAACGCGATAGATGATTTTAATCTTTGCTATCAAGTCAGTATAAGGGCTTTAACGATGAACATAGAATTAAATTCATCATTATGTGATTGGATATTGCATTCATTTTAGAGCAATAGCCGTAATACGCAGACAATAAAAAAGGCTCATTACGAGCCTTTAATTTTGATGACAAGAAATGCAATAGCATAAAATTATTGATGCGCTGCTTTCTTCTCAACCACTTTTTCAAAATGGAAAAATGCTTCTTTAATACATTCTTCTAAATTTACATTATGTGCTTTAGCACTAACTTTATGGAACACTTCTGTATCCATGTTTAAATCAACAGCGTAGCCTGTATCTTCTTTGATGATATCAACATGAAGATGTTTAAATTCAGGGTCGATAATTATCATCTTTTCAATATAGTCAGATACTACTGCTTTGATTGAATCAGTTAGTTCCATATGTTCACATTTGATTTTTAAGCTCATGATACACCTCAGTAATTCTCTTAAATATCTGGCACTGAATGTAAGCCTAAAAATAAAAAAAGTCTCATTCTAAAAAAGTAATATTAATACTCACAAAATTACTTAGCTTCACATTTATTCTTCAGGTAATACCCAATCAGGACGCGGAAAATGACAGGTATAGCCATTAGGTCGGTGAAGTAAATAATCTTGGTGTTCTGGCTCTGCTTGCCAAAAATCACTCGCTGGCACGACTTCTGTTACTACCGTTCCCGGCCAAATTCCAGAAGCATTGATACGCTTAATCAAATCTTGGGCCGTGTTTTTTTGCGCCTCTGAAGTATAGAAAATCGCAGAGCGATAAGAAGTACCGATATCATTACCTTGGCGGTTGGTTGTTGTTGGATCGTGAATTTGAAAAAAGTACGCCAAAATATTTTCAAAACTGGTTTGGTCATCATCAAAGGTTATTTCAATGGCTTCAGCATGAGTACCATGATTGGGATAAGTGGCATTTGCCACATCACCACCCGTATAGCCTACACGGGTTGTGATCACCCCTGTTTGACGACGAATAAGATCTTGCATCCCCCAGAAACAGCCGCCAGCAAGTATTGCTTTTTGTTGTGCCATCGTTAACTCCTTCGCTTTCTTAAATCCCAATTCAATATATACCCTATCAATAAATCGTCAGGGATGAACAGTATTTGTGATTGAAAAACAGCTAAAAACTTATTTCAACGTCCTCAAGAAAAATCTTAATTTAGCAATAGATTCTGCCTTCATATACCTAATTGACTGATGATCACGGTAAAGAACAAGTATACTTATTAATATAAAATAGCTAGTTGATAAAGACAGGGACGATTCATTGGATATTTTAATTTATAGTTTAATTGCCGCAGCATTACTTCCTTACATAGCCAAGATACCTCTCGCCGTCGCAATGCATAGAGCTGGCGGCTACGATAATAACCATCCCCGAGACCAACAGGCGAAATTGCATGGCTTCGGAGCGCGAGCATTAGCAGCACATCAAAATGCCTTTGAATCACTTATTATTTTTTCCATGGCAATTGTGTTAGCTATCGCAACAGGCACCACAAATGAAAAAATTCAGTTCTTGGCACTTCTCCACGTTAGCTTTAGAGTTGTCTACCACATACTGTATCTAATAAATCTCGGTGTTTTGCGTTCCATCGCTTGGACGATAGCAATCGGCTGTTCATTTATCATTATGGGACAATGCCTGTCGAGTTAATCAAGAGTAAGACATAAAAGTAAATTGAAGGTGCGACTTGATAAATGCACTTGATAAAAAGCATTAGCCTAACTATACATTTATATGCAAGTGTCTAGGTCATCATAAACCATTGCCCCTCATTCCAAATATGTGACTAGAGGGGCTTTTTATTTCAATAAAATACAACCCATTTTTATATCTGTGCGCTATATCCTATGTGTAATTGGATATATTTTGATATTTTGCATGCGATTTTTTGATATTAATTTAACGATGGCAGATTTTATTGAATTTTATTGATAACACATTCTTTGTTATTAATCTGATATCGGTTGGAATGGAGATTTACGATGAATCACTGGACAGACTTTTTCCCTTATGTCGCTATGGCGATTAAAGTCATTGCGTTAATGGTTGCAGGATATTTTGCGATCAAGTGGCACTTCGATCAAGACAGAAAACTGAAGAATAAAGAAAAACAAGAACAGCAAATTAAGACGCCAGATTAGAGGATCTTACCGCGTAAATACTGCCAAGTTCCCTTTTTACTTTATACATTTATAAATAGCAGTATTTGTATTCTTTTCATTAGTAATATCTAGAGAGTCATTAAGATGACTCTCCAAATACAATACCTTATTTCTTCACCGCTTCTTTTAAAAGCGCCGCTCCTGCCAGCCCAACTAACGGCAATGCATCAACAGAACCACCGCGCCTATCACCTCTATCATCATCGTTCCCATCTGTGGCATAGGCCCAAAATTCATCACGAGCAGCCTCATGTTCAGATGTTATACACGAGTAAGCATCTAATTGATGAATTTCACTTAACACGTCAAGATCTGGCTCTTCAATGGATGATATGTAATGTTGCTGAAGAAACTCTTCATTCTTATTTTTAGGTGGTACCCAAGTAAAGCCCAAAATCAAACAACCTATAGCCTGATGAAAATATGCACTATGAGTCCAAGCTGTCATCGTTGAAAGTCGACGAGGAAAAAATGCGACTTTATGTTCATGTTGGAATTGAGCCTCATAACTATCCCATAACTCATAATCTTTATCATTAATATCATACAGCGTTAAATGTGACGGTAGACTCTGAGACTTTATTACTGCATAGGATATTGGAAATTCTTCACCTTCAATACTCTCTATCGTGACATTTTTTGTTTCGACCCCTGATGCTGGATAAGCAATAATATTTGTTTTATTTACTCTATGACCATCATTATTAATAGGTCCCTTACCATCCGGATAATAAACATCTAAGTTTACTGGGCGCCCATCGAAGTAATCAAGATACAGTGAAGTGAAAGATAGCGTTGGCTCTCTATATACTCCTCCTATCACCCCACTTCCACCATGGGTAACTTCATTACACTCTTGATCCCAATCATCCGCAGTGCCGTAAGCTGGAGAGTAAATATCAGGAAATTTACTTGAATCCAATTTAAATGGAGCTGGATTTGCATCAACATCCATTTGCCTAAACATTTCTATAAAGTCATCACAATATTTTACAGCGATGGCGTTGGACGCAAAAAAATAATTGTAAGTATCAGTACGATGTTGCCCTGCAGGAGGACTGTTTTTTTCCAATTTATCTCTTTGGTTTTTAACCATCAGTTTAAAGTAATCAGAATATTGCTTTTTATAATCTTTCATTTCTGATTTTAACAAGTCATACGTATTTTTAGATAGATTGTCTTTGTGATGCAGTAAAACATCCCTTAAAAAAGTCATGTGTAACGAAGCGAAAACACCATATAATGGAAACAAAACATATTCATAGCCTTTTTGTTGAAACTCTGGGCCCTCTCTTATGAAGTCATCATTTATCGTAATAATAAGAGACGTTATCTCCTCAGGAGAAGCGCTTTTGACAAGTTTTAAATAATTTTTTAGAGAGAGATTCATGCCTGCTACTATTGTACTTAGTCTTGAAAAAACCTCTTCGTCTAATTTTTCATCAATCAGTTCTTCTACTTTGTCTTTTATTTTTCCCCAAACATCTTCTTTCGGTGACGGCCACAATAAACGCACGAGAAATGACACAACACCGCCAACTTCAGGAATAAAATTTAAAGCAAAACCCAGTGAACTTTTAAAGATTTCAATCACATCTGAACCTGAAAAGTCAGGGTAATTAATAGTGTAACCTTTATCACTACTTAACTCGTTATTACCGCCTAAACTACGAGCAATGCTATTGCCTGATAACAGAGACATCGCAACTAATGCTGATATTTTTTTTAACGCTAATCTTCTATCATTCATAAATACATCTTAATAATAAATACTATGCCTGATAACTCTGTGGCTAAATGCAATTACTCGTACCTTAAGCCATGAAGTCATAAATACTCGCAACATTCTGCCACTGATAATACCCCGTCAGAAAATTACAATGTTAACGTTCGGTAAAAAACCATGAAGAAGTAATAAAAAATAAGAACCCAGCATTACTAGGTTGTTGCGACTTATATTAAAAGCAACATTCTAATAACTCTTTTATTACGTGTAGAAATAAGAAATGGGTCACTACTTATATAATAGCGAAAGGCATGCGCTAAATTACATGTAAATATTGAAATAAACCAAAGGGGCTAGTGTTGCAGAATATGGTTATAGTTTTTTATTGAAAGCGTTATTTCTTAATCAGCAAAAGTGAGGACATGAACGGCAAATATGGCCGTTAACCCTGTAGCTAAATCCAATCACTCGTACTCTCCCTCATAGAGTGGTAAAATCCACGCCCCATTTTGCGATAGATTAAGCCATGTACGATTCCCTTTTTACTCCATTTCGCTCATCGATTGAGGCTATCGCCTTACCTGAACGTTTTACTTATCCTTTTTGTTATAAGCCACATCCACTTAGCGTGTTAGCTGCACAAGAGTTGCAACAACACCTTAAGACACAAACCGAATGGCAACACGATTTTGGTTTAGATCGCTTAAATGAAGACAGTGATAATCACGCCATTGGCAATATGTTCGGTGTGTTAGTGGTACAAAGCGAGCAAGGTAACATCGGTTATCTATCGGCATTTTCAGGCACTATCGCAGGGCAAACACAGTTACCCCACTTTGTTCCACCTGTGTTTGATGCGCTTAACACCGATCCTGAGATCCAAGCGATTAAACGCGCGCTTACAGCACTAGAATCTGACATTGAATCTATTGCGTCTTCGCCTCAGTTCATTGCGCTGCAACAGCAATATACTCAAGCGAAAACGCAAGCTGAGCAAGAATCTGAAGCCTTTCGTTTACAGATGATTGAACAGCGAAAACAGCGTAAATTACAACGCAAAGCTGCCGAGCAAAGTGATGATGAAAACGTTAAAACTGAAGTGTTTCATCGCCTAGCCCGTGAAAGCGCTTACGATAAACATCAGCAAAAAGCCTTGCGCCAACAGTGGCAACAAACGCTGCAATCACTAAGCGAACAGCTTGAAGCAGATACCACTGCACTTGCTGAACTGAAAGCTAAGCAAAGTAAATTAGCAGCACAATTAGAACAAACTATTCATCGCCAATACCGCTTTGTCGATCAGTTTGGGGAATATAAAGATCTTAACCAGTTGTTTGATGAGCCATTACGAGGTGCGGGCGATTGCGCTATCGTAAAACTGCTTCAGTATGCGTTTAACCACCAATTAACACCGTTAGCAATGGCAAATTTCTGGTGGGGTAAGTCCCCCGCGCCACAAATGCTAAAACATGCTTATTTTTATGAAGCATCAAAAAATAAATGTGCGCCTATTTTAGCCCATATGTTGTCTGGCATTGAGATAGACGAGAATCCGCTAGAGCAAAACCCAGCCGAAGGCAAAGAGCTAAGTATTGTTTATCAAGACGATGCGATGGTGATTGTTAATAAACCTGCGGAGTTCTTATCTGTGCCCGGTAAAACCATTACCGATTCAGTATATAGCCGAATGCAAGCTATGTTCCCAAATAGCGATAGCCCGTTGATTGTCCATCGTTTAGATATGTCGACCTCTGGTTTAATGGTGATTGCTTTAACCAAAGATGCTCACAAAGCACTGCAAAAACAGTTTATTGAGCGTACTGTCGAAAAACGTTACGTTGCCCTATTAGAAGGTAACAGTGAAAGTGATAACGGGCTGATTGATTTTCCAATGCGTGTAGATTTAGACGATCGTCCTCGTCAAATCGTGTGTTACCAATACGGCAAGCCAGCACAAACCACATGGGAATTGCTTGAGCGTAAAAATGGCAGAACCAAAGTCTATTACTACCCGAAAACAGGTCGTACACACCAACTTCGTGTGCATTCTGCTCATGTTAAAGGGATGAATATGCCTATTGTCGGTGATGATTTATACGGGCAAAAAGGCGATCGTTTATGCTTACATGCTCAATACTTGGCATTCAACCATCCAACAACTAGCGAGCGTATGGTGTTTGAAGTCGCTGAAGACTTTTAAAGCCTAAATAACACCGTAAAAACGACATTGGCTGACACATTTTTTGTTATGTGTCAGCCTACTTTCTTTCTTGATGAATCCACATGCTGGCGTGAGCGCCTACAACGTTCAGAGCAATACTTCACTTCATCCCAACATTGTTGCCACTTCTTGCGCCAAGTAAATGGTCGTTGGCAAACCACACACACCTTAGCGGGTAAATTTGATTTTTTGTGCATAGAATATAATTAATGTTCGTGAGCCCTATTAAACATATGCACAAAGCCAGCACATCGATCATAGTAATAAATCAAAAGGTTGAATTAATCATTATTCTAAATCAATGGCTCGACAACGAATGGACAACATAGACATAGCAGCGCCAGAAGATAACGTTCTTATAAATTGCATCGCTTTATTTAAATCTTCAGGTTCGATCTTTAACTCGTTAGAAATTCTTCCGTCATTTGTCATATCTGTATTTACAACACTCGGACAAAGACAACACACGGTGATATTAAATGGAAGTAGTTCATCGTATAACGACTGACTATAACTAATAATGGCAGACTTAGTCGCTGAATAAGCTGCAATCTTACTTACCGGCACTAAACCTGCTGTAGAGCCAATATTATAGATTTCACCAAAACCTTGTTGCTTCATCTTAGTCGCAACAAAGTTACAAACCATCATTGTTGATAATAAGTTAACATTGATTAAACGACTCAAATCAGTAAAGGACATCGAAATATTGCCAGCAATTAATACACCTGCACTATTTACTAATACATCAATATTTTCATAACGATTTAGAATAATAGGAATAACCATTTCCATTTCTTCAGATAAATTAAAGTCAACATTATATATATCTACTTGAGATAAAGGATATTGTGATTCAATTTCAACTTTTGTTTTTATTAGCCCATCATCATTACAAGCAATTAATATAAGTGAAAACCCCTGTTCAACAAAATAATGAGCAAGAGATCTTCCAATACCACGGCTACCACCAGTAATTAAGGCCCATTTTTTTCCTTTAACATCTGTGTTCATACTAGCTTAAACCTTCATAATTATTATTTTGTTAATTTTAAGATGTAAAAATTACCACACAAAAATTTATTTTTCATTAGACGACCTCTTTTTTAAATAGAGGTTTTCTTTAAGTCTATGTTTACTTTGACTATTGATGATTGATAATAATGATACGGTTCCAGTTTTATCAAATGCTCTTTCAATAGTTTTATAAAACATCTTGTCTATTTGCTTCTTACTCATCATCAAAAACACCTTTTAATAACATCAATTCCTCTTATTATTCATCATTCATTTTTATCAGAGAGAAATGATTTATAATTATCTCTCCATTTAATAGTTTTTTTAACTCAAACGTTAGGTAACGCTAATATATCATCACAATTATTAACTGATTACTCAAAATCATTTAAACCTGCATTGATATTAGAACCACCTCTTAACTACAATTTTTTGTTAGATATAAAAGGTGCACTTCCTTGTGCTATGGTAAATTTATTGATTTATCGTTAAGGTTACTTTTAATATTATTAATATAAAGACTAATCCCAACATGAAAACTGTATTGGCAATTATATTTCTATAAAAAATAAACTAAATATATAAGTTATGGGAAATCGTATTACTTAATAAAATCATTAAAATTTTTCAGTTAGTTAATCAGTTTACGATATTCAACAGGTGTACAGTTAAAACTCTTTTTAAATACTTTGCCAAAATAAGAACTGCTACCAAAACCAACTTCATGTGCAATTTTACCTACTGATAATTTAGTCCCACGAAGTAAAGTAGCAGCCTCCGTTAAACGTAAATGATTAGTTAACTCTTTTAGTGAAGTGTTTTTTTTACTTAATTCCCGATATAAAGTAGCAGGCGATAAATAAAGAAGTTCACAAATTAAATCGTAACTCCATTTTCTTTTCAAATCATTTGACACTAAACATGTAATAGAATTAATAATATCTGATTCATTAAATTTAGAAATCATTTTATCATTAACGGTATGATAAAAATTAACATACAATGCATTAATAATATAGTTTTCTGTTCCTAAACCACATGATAACACTTCTACTTTTGATTTAAGATAATGAAAATAAAATTTATAATACTTATTCCAACGCTTGTTAATTATAGAGTAAATAATTCCATCTATATTTTCAGTATTCATAAAAAAAAATTTGTAAACATGACCTTTCTCTAAAAGAATAATTTCATTCTCACTATAATCAACACAACCAGAAGATGATTTTATAGTTATCTTTTCACATCCTGAAAAAGAAATAATATGATTATTCTTTGCTAAGAAAGAAACCTTATTATCTAATAAAGTATTTAATGCAAACTTCTTTTCTTTCTCTACTATTAACATAACTCCACACGAATAAATAATTTTTTAAAATTATATTTGTATTACATTTAAAAGATAATATACAAATAACGATAACAACTAACAAAAAATGAAAACTATCGTATTTTCATGAATAAGTGATATTCACTGTCACCTGTGATCTTACGTCCCCGGCAGAGAGAGGGACTCCTTTTACAACACCATAATCCGCTGATAAGTTTAACGATTTATAAGAGTTATTTACTGTTCCTATTTTTTGAACTTCATTTTTATTAATTTTTTTTCCATTGTTAAAAAAGCTAATACCAATGCCTTTAGCAGGATTATCAGCAGTATTTTTGAATACACTATTATCGGTGTTACTTTCTAATTGGCCTTCTAAACTATAACTCAAGTTTGTAGATTTAGCACAATGTATACTTAAATCAACATTCTTTCGTGAAGATTTGTTTGGGTTATAATTATTAAGTGTTACCTGAGTATCATACGCATTGGCTTCACAAGTACCAGTCGGTATAACAACATCATTTCCAGCCAAAATTCGCCATCCATATGTATCACCATCGTCACGTAAATTCTTCATCTTCGATCCTTTCGCCGGACGATTCTCCTGATGATATTCAAAATAACCGATCGGTTGACCTTTCTTAATTATCACTCCATTCGCATTAGAAGTTGGTGATAAAGTAAACTTTACATCTAGGGGATGATACGCACCGTCTGATATCTCATGAGTATCACCAAGTTGCGCTTGCATAGGGAAACTATACCTCTTTCCCCACCAATCAAGAGACCCATTTTTAATTTTTTCTGGCGCAATAAATTCATTACCCTCCGTTGGCCAAAAGATATCAATTACCCACTGGGGAAAATCATCTTTACAGTCAATCTCACTAGACCCCTGACTAAAATCAATAATTATGTTTTCATGCGCTCCAATTTTTGGTACTAAACTAACAGTAACGTCTGCCTGTTTTGCACCTCTATAACTAATTATTTGTCCTGTAGATCGAACCCTGCAAGTAAAAGCAAAAGAATTGAATGAAAACAAAAGAAAAAAGCATATAAATATTCTAATCATAAAAACCTACAGATATTGATAAGTAACAGCGATTGTTGATTTGATCGTGCCTTTAGTGATATTTCCCGAAGGACTATAAGCTCTTACTGATAAGGAATAATCCACAGAGTTATGTATAATTTTTTTTTCTACATAGCTACCATTATTTACTAATTGATCATTATCATCATTTTTAATTTGAATATCTAAATTCTTTGCCGTTCCGGTATTTTTAAAATCACCGGCGTTAATGCCTTTTTCAGAATTAAAAGTAGCACGTACTGTAAAATTGTTAATTGGGCAATGTTCTAAATGTAATGTTAACTGCTTCCATGGGCTAAAAGATCTTTTATTAATAAAATCACCTGTTTTCAATGTCCCAATATCAATATTTTCATTAACGGGTACAGACTCACATGGTAATATAACTACTTTACCATAAACAGTAATTTTAGGCGGCCCAGAACTGAATGCTGTATTAGAAAAAAAAGGTAACAATAATAAAATTAAAGAATACTTTTTTTTATAAATATTCAATGTTAAAAATTGCTTGGGAACGGACATGTCCATAGATTACCTTATTAGTTGTCGCTTTTAGTCGTGCATAATAGTTGATCACATTACTACCAGGATGTAATGGTATCCATTGCGTATTATTCATTAATTGATTAATCGGTTTTTGAATTTTGTTTGAATTTAGTAATTGGATTGCAACACCTTCTGTCGAACCTGGTACTTTATTTATTGCCAATAGATTTTTATCAATATTATCTTCTTCGCCTTTATACACAACTTTTATCGCTTTTACAGAATCACCACAATGAATAAGATTTATTGAAAATAAAACATTAGCTGTCACAGCACCTTTATAACTTAACTGCTTTAATGGATTATTAAACAAATTTACATCTATATTATTAGGGACTACTTCACAACTATTATCAATGACATTTCCAGTAATATTTATCGATGTCTTTTTAATTTCATTAACTAACGTAATAGAATATGCTGACTGTACAAAAAAAATGAATATAAAGGATAATACTAGTTTTACTGACATAATAACCCTTTCACTATCACCGGTTTTTTGGTTTCATTATTAGATAAATGGTAACTCGCTTGACATGATTCATTTCTATTTATTTCAACATTTAATTTACCATTTTTAGGTAGCCCTGTTAGATAAACAGAACCATCTGTAGATACCATTGAAGATATTTTATTATCACCAAGTAAGTTTACTGATGCTCCAAACGGAATAATTCCGTTTTTATAGTTAAGTTTAAATAACGCTTTATAGCCAATTTTCGCATTAAATTTTGCTAAAACAATAGCATCAACAGTTGGGACAACATTTATTATAGGCATAGCTATATCTACATTATTAGGATAAGACTCAGGGTCTAAAGCAATACGATTACTTCGATAGTCGTTAAGTGTAGGAATTATTGCAAATCCTGATTTATTAGTTTTAACATCTGATTCATTAGTAACTTTTATATTTTTTGCATCATTAACTTCAATCAATGCGCTTGAGTTATATATTGGCTGACCTAGTATTATATTGCCATTATAATAAATCATACCACCAGTGGCATTAAAATTAATATTATACCCATTGTTATCTTTACCGAATATCAAACCTTGACTGCCATAATTATTGTTATTATTAACATTGACACTCATACCACTTGATTTTTTATACCTATTTATATTGATACCATAAGTTAAATGATTTCCATTATTTAAACTACCATTTATACCTAATTGACTACTTGAATCTCCCTTCAAATCAGTTGATAACCCATAACTTATATCATCAATTTTATCATTTAATGATGTATTAATCCTTGCATCATTAAAAAATGACATCGGAATTGATGTATTAAAGTAAACAGAATTATTATTTCCTTCTCCATTATAATTAGACTGACTATTTAAACCTAAAGAAAATGAAATCCCTTTGTAATAATATGAGGAGGACAGATTAAAATTATTAATATTTTTACAGCTATTGTAATAGCTATAAATGTTATCATTTACATACAATGACAATGAATTATTTAAGTTTTTACTAAGACTTATTGAAAGTGTGTTCTTCTTTAAACTTCCATTATTAGTCTTATCATTGATGAAATATTCAGAATCATCCAATTGTAAATCACCATTTTTTGAATAATGACTAAAATCCAAGCCAAAATTTATATTACTTCTAATAAAATCTTTCTGATATTTTACGCCGAAAATACTTCCTTTCTTAACTCTACTATTTGCAGACTTAATTCTTTTATCTGTAACACTAGTATTTAACGTACCGTAACTCCCTAGATTTTTCGTTAATCCTATATTGTAAGATTGATATTCACTCGCTAATTGCACACCAGTTGAAGCAGTCACCCCTTGTGAAAACCCGTGATTAAGGGTTGCTTGCATGAATGTAGGGTGAGGACCACTCTCACCTCTATAGTTACCAAATGTTATTGCGTAATCAGTTTGATTTTCACGCTTTAATAAAGGTGAACTGGCGTAAGGAACAATGAATGAATGTGTACTGCCATCTGCCTCTTTAACAATTACTTTAAGGTCACCATTTCCTGTTAATGAATTAATATCTCTAATGACAAATGGTCCAGATGCTACATGTGTTTGGTACACCTTATAGCCATCCTGATACACTGAAACTGTTGCTTCACTTTTCGCAACCCCCCTAATGTCAGGAGCATAACCAAGTAAACTATCAGGCCTCATTTGATCGACTGATGACAATGAGATTCCACGTAATGGAAGCGTAGTAAATGAATCACTTATTGGTGTATATATTCTTCCAATTTTTAATCGCGATCTTAATGATGGCAAATCTCGTTCTGCAAATACTGATAAATTATTAAATGAACTAATATCATCATTACTATGATTAGAATTAAAACTTTGATTTAGATAGGAGTTATCTCTAAATCTCCAAGCTCCAATATTAATACCTGTCAGTAAATTTAAATAGTTATCACTTTCATAATTATTGTCATATTTTGATATACCTGAAGAAAAATTATAATTAAGTAACCCTGCATTTACACCATTAGTCCATTCATCAATTGGTATATATCCCTTTGGCTTAATAGTTAAATTAGCCTGGGGGATTGTCATTAACAATTTCATTTTCGATACATTAATTACAGCTGTCGCAGATTTAATGTATTTTGAAATATCAACGATTTGATCTTGATATTTTTTATTTTTAAAAATATTTTTTTTAACGCCTAACTGTATATAATACCCTACTGTTAATATTGGCACTAACTCAGTTTTATTTTCATTTAAAACAAAGTTCACTTCTTTATCTGAAATATATTCCCCATTTACGTAAACGGAAACCTTATATTTACCCGGAGGAAGTTCTAAACCATTATTAAACATTTTAAGATCAACTAAATCGCTATCATCATTTGTTAAAAAATGAGGATCGAAATAGGTATTCGCAACACAATTAACATTATAAAATAAAGTAAACAGAAATATTTTTATTCTTAATTTCATACCATATTGCCTTATAATTGCCCTATAAGGCAAACATAATTGTTATATAGAACCAGCTTTAATTACGTCAGATGTCCCACCATAATCATTAATTGTTTGATAAGTTATCTTTCCTCTATAATTTTTTTTATTATCAATTTTATGTTCAGAATATGGTGCAATCATCGTTGGTTCTAACTTTCCTTTACCAACAATCATGTTGATTATTGTTATATAATAAGGTGTTGGGTTAGATATTGTTATTTTATCTCCATGTCTGGAGAACTTAATCATAGATTGTGCTTTTATAGGTGTGACTTTAAACTTATGAGGCCTATAAAATAGTTTTATTCTATTATTTATTGCTATTTGAATTATATTTTTCCCCTTATCTTTTTCAGATAAACTTGGAATTGCTTTAACATTAACCCAATACAATGATTCACGATCTTTAGCTAAACTCTCTTTATTAACACCGACAATTCTGAGCAAATTTTCTTCTTTACCCTTCATTACAAATAATGGTGGCGTAATAATAAAGTCATTTGTTTTCTTATTATTACTTTTTGTTATATATGATTGAATTAAATAGTTACTATCTTTTTTATTATTAGAAACTGATAATTCAACTTCTTTTTTTGAACCATCAAATATAACTCTTGTTTGGCCAAGTGCAATACCAGCATATGTATTCACTGAAGTTAACACTGCAATCAATAATGTGCATAAATATAAAAATTTTATTTTCAAAACGATTCTCTTTAAAAAAGTTGCAACTACATTTTGCAGTTGCAACATTACTTTTTAATTAACTATAAATAATACTGAACGTAGTTGTTGCATTAGCAGTACCAGGTGTTGCGCTACCCGAATTTGATACATAATTTGCCGTGAATGGGATAACGTTTGTACCATCATGGAATTTAACGGCCGTCGTTGGCGTACTATCATCAAATTTAACTTTATTATTTGTACCGTCATAAATATCAATACCAACATTTTTTGCAGAGCCTGCAGCATCTGTTAATGCCAGCGAACCATTAGCATCTGTTGCTCCTAAAAACGACATTGCAACGTTTTTATATGTAGCCGTACTACAGTCATCTAGCTTAATATTGAAATGATGAGATGATGATACTGAGTTAGGATCTTTTAAGGTAGCAGCTTTAACCTGTCCCATTTGTACTGTTTGATCAATTGAATCAGGATCAACAGCACATGCACCTGCTGTTATTTCACCTTTAAAGTTTACTGTACCGCCATGTACTACTAATGGTGTTGTTGGCGGCGTTGGATCATCTGCAAATGCTGCTGATGCGACACCAAAACTTGCTAATATTGCTAACGAGCTGATTACAATTTTCTTATTCATGATTAATATCCACTTTACTATTCTGATTTACAGCTTTTATGCTGCAGACGAATAATATTCAGCGCATTCCTTAATAACAACTTATTGATTTATTATTTCTATATAATGATTAATTTTTTCTATTAAGAATAAAATATAAAATAAGTTTTTAATATAAGTTGATTAATAAATGTTATTTAATCTTTTAATCTGTACATCCGACAAGCCGCAACAAGGGATCGCATGTGAAATGCTTTTTCAATTGCTCTCGGAAAAATAAGGTAAATACTATATTTTTTATCACTAGCAAGAGGATAAAAGTTTAGTCCTAGTTGTTTTGCTATTGAAGATAATCTAGAAGGAAGAATGGTTCCATAATCGTCAGCTCTTAGTGAAAATGACAGACTAAAGATACTTGAGAACTCTGAATATATTTTAGGTTTTTGAGTAGTTGATTTTATCAATTGCTCGTATATTTTACGTAAACAAAAATCTTGTTTTAACACCAACATTTTTTGTTCTGATAAATATTTCACTCCTACAGGTATTTGTGAAGCATCAGGTTTTGACTGCGAATCAGTACTGGTAACGAAACTTAATGTATCATCAATGACTTTTAGTACTACCATATTAGCCAATTTTTCTATTGCATCATCGCCATAAATCAAGATCGCATCTAACTTATTGTTTTCCATTTGATATATCAATGAATCGTTAGAGTCACTATGAAATTTAAGGTCAATGTCTTGACACCTTTCGTTAAAGCTCTTTATCAAATAAGGAACAAGATCTACAGATAATGAATTTACAATTCCGACGTTCAGTTGCTTATCGCTTAATCCTGAATTTGCTTTAGCTTTTGCTATACCGTCAGTTAAGCTTTTACTCGCTTGAATAACAGATTCATAAAGTATTGATGCTGATTCAAGAGGCTCCAAACGTCTGCCATTTCTTTTGAATAATTTAAATCCTAAATCTTCTTCAACTTCACGTAATATTCTATACACCGATAATTTATTTATACATTGACTATTAGCAACAATCTCGACACTTCCTGATTTTATAAATTCAGAGAAGACTTCTAATTTTTTTAATGTTGTGGGTAATACAGTACGCGATGGCATAATTTTACTTATATATTTATATTGTACTATTATATAAACACAACTTATGCCGCATTCAAATAACATTAGTTTTTTTAATGTTATTTATTATTAAATTTAATTCACAGTTTGATAAGCACGATTAGATCGTTACATTAATTTATATTTTTATTATTCGATAGCTTCGGTAAATAACCAATCACGAAACACTTGTACTTTAGCTATATCGATTGATTCTGGTTTATAAACCACAAAATAAGCGAGTGGGGAATCAAATTGGATATCTGGAAATAATCGTACTAACCGCCCTGCTGATAAATCATCTTTCACCATTACACTTCGCGCTAATGCAATACCACCACCATCAATGGCCGTTTGTAATACCGCAGCCGAGTTATTAATTTGAATATTATGGGCTGATTGATGCTCCGCTACGCCAGCTTTATCTAACCATGCTGACCATGTTGGAAAGCCTGAGTGCTCATCCATAGACAGATCATGAATGAGTGTTTGTGCTAATAATTGTTCTGGTTTTATTAAGCTATCTGCTTGTGCTAATAACTGTGGCGAACAAACGGGAAACACTTCTTCTTCCATTAATTTCTCTGCCACCAGCCCTTGCCAATTTCCTGTGCCATAACGCACACCAATATCGACGCGCTGAATAACAAAATCTATCGGTTTTAAATTGGTGTCTAATCGCACATCGGTTTCTGGACATAACGCTTGAAAGCGATCAAGCCTTGGTAATAACCATTTAGCAGCAAACGCTGGACTAACGGTCACAGTTAATATGCCGCACGTAGGGCTTTGCTGAAGTAGCTCTAACCCTTGGGAGAGTTTATCAAACCCAGCACGAATTTCTGGCAAGGCACGCTCGGCAGTTTCAGTTGGCAGTAGTCGAATTTTGCCACTGTTAGCGCGGTGAAATAACGGCGTTTCTAACCATTCTTCCAATGTTCTGACTAATTGCCCTACCGCCGCTGGTGTGACATTTAGCTCTTCTGCTGCAGCAGAAAAACTTTGGTGACGAGCACTGGCTTCAAAGGCTTTTAACGCATTCAAATGTATCGGTAATTTCATATCGGTAAAGTTTTTCTTTATCGGTTTAACAGATTATCTCATTTGTCGAAACAGCTAATAACAACAAAAATGTCAACATTAGCTATCAACCCAAGCCTAGCATGAAAGTTTTTCTTTTGTTGATAGTCGTAGTTAAAAAACGCTAAACAGAGAGAGCAAAGCCATGAGTGATCTATTTTCAGGTAAAAAACTATTAGTGATCGGCGGTACAAGCGGCATGGGTTATGAAACCGCTCGTCAGGTGTTAGAGCAAGGCGGAAGTACTGTGATTGTGGGTCATCGTGCTGATAAAGCCGAAAACGCGCAGCAAGCATTAGCCACGTTAGGCGCTGTTGAAGCACTAACGGCTGATCTCACCAGTGAAGCTAGCGTTAATTCGCTTATCGACACCATTACTGAAAAACACCAAGACATCGATCTACTGGTCAATGCCGCTGGTGTGTTTTTTCCAAAACCGTTTCTTGAGCATGACAGTAACGACTACGATAAGTATATGCAGCTTAACCGTGCCTTTTTCTTTATCACCCAAAAAGTGGCAGCCAATATGATTGCGAATGGCTTAAAAGGTGCGATTGTAAATATCGGCTCGATGTGGGGGAAACAAGCCATTGCTGCAACACCATCATCGGCTTATTCAATGGCAAAAGCAGGATTACATGCACTCACTCAACATTTAGCGATGGAGTTAGCGGCAAGCAATATTCGCGTTAATGCGGTGTCACCTGCGGTTGTACAAACACCGATTTATGAAGGCTTTATTCCTAAGGCTGAAGTACATGATGCACTGCAAGGCTTTAATGATTTCCATCCTATTGGTCGTGTAGGTACGCCTGAAGATATTGCCAATACCATTACTTTCTTACTGTCTGATAAAGCTAAGTGGGTAACAGGCGCTATTTGGGATATCGATGGCGGTGTGATGGCAGGGCGTAATTAATCTCCTTCTTTTTAAAGCTCACTTTTTAGGGCGATAGATATTCACTATTTGCTATTTCACTACTTAATTATCTTACTGTCGCCCTTTATTTAAATCTAAGAGGTCATCATGCAAATTAATACTGACTTTACTCGCCCTGTCACTATTCGTGGTGATCGTTATCATTGGGTGCCATCAACACAAACGGGCGTTGAACGTATGATGCTGGATCGTATTGGCGATGAAAAAGCACGTGCGACCACTGTTGTTCGTTATGCTCCTCATTCTTCATTTCCTAATCATGCTCATCCAGGGGGTGAAGAAATTTTAGTGCTATCGGGAACGTTTTCAGACAGTACAGGCGATTATCCTACTGGCTGGTATTTACGTAATCCTCCCGCATCTTCACACGCGCCTTTTAGCCACCAAGGCACGACGATTTTTGTCAAATTATGGCAAATGCGCGAAATCGAAAAAGAAACACTGCGTGTAGATACCAACGATCCCGCTAATTGGAAAGTGATTGAGGGTCGTGAAACATGCCCATTATTTTGCAACCCATTTGAATCGGTCAGTTTACAGAAAGTCCCTGCACTTAACCTTGTGTGTGATTTGTCGCTCGATGCCACGGAGATTTTAGTGGTGACTGGCTCTGTAAAACATGACGGGATCACTTACCCACAAGGAAGCTGGCTGCGCTTACCTAAAGGTTCAGCAGCAACCGTTACCGCGGAAAAACAAGGTGCAACGGTGTTTATCAAACAAGGTGAATTTGCCAATATTGAAAGCGAGGCTACGTCATGATGGATAAAAAAATAGCTATTATTGGTGGCGGTTTAAGTGGTCTTTATGCCGCGTATTTACTTGAACAAAAAGGGATCACAGATTATCTGTTATTAGAAGCCCGTGATAGTTTTGGGGGTCGGATCCAATCTTTCACACCACACAACACTGAAGCCAGTTTTGATCTGGGGCCAGCATGGTTTTGGCCTGACATTCAACCTGAGTTTTCACAGCTTATTAATGATTTTCAGTTAGACAGTTTTGCTCAATACGATACCGGTAACATGCTTGTAGAGCGTTCGTTATCTAAAACACCGAATGAAATTTCAGGCTTTGTCACAGAGCCTACTTCTATGCGCCTAACTCAAGGTATGAGCGGCTTAATTAAAACGATAAGCGAAAAACTCACTAACACTAATATTCATTGTTCGAAACAAGTGACGAAACTTGAGCGGCAGGAAAACAAGGTTATTATCCACTACCACGATAGTCAAAATAACACTCAGCAAATGGCAACAAGTGATCATGTCTTGCTCGCGCTGCCACCACGGTTAGCGATTGAGCTCATTGAATTCTCGCCTTCGTTACCAGAAACACTTATACAGCAATGGCAACATACAGCGACCTGGATGGCACCTCACGCGAAATATATTGCTGTTTATGAGCGTCCATTTTGGCGAGAGCAACAGCTATCAGGCAGCGTACGCAGTATGGTTGGCCCTATGGTTGAAATTCATGATGCATCGCTAAGCACAGAGCCAAAACATGCTGCTTTATTCGGGTTTATTGGTATTCCAGCTCAGCAACGTAAGGATATCGGGGAAGAGCAGATTAAGGCTTATTGCCAACAACAATTGGTACGTTTATTTGGCGAGCAAGCAGTACAGCCTACAGCTCATATGATAAAAGATTGGGCGCAAGATACATTTACTGCCACAACGCTGGATAGCCAAGCATTAAGCCATAGCTTAGCACCGCCTCGATCCCCCATTAATAATACTTGGTCGCAACACTTAACAGGTATTGGCAGTGAATGGGCAACGGAATTTCCGGGTTATTTAGCCGGGGCAACAGAAGCGGCTGAGTTAGGTGTTGAACGGTATCTGGCGCTCTATGAAAAATAAGCGCCAAGACGGGGGCAATCAAACTTTGTCAATAAAATTGCGTAATGATGTATTACGCTTTTTTAACAAATTTTGCAGTAACCATCATGTCACCAGCGCCATCAAGTTTACAGTCTAGTTGGTGGTCTTTACCTTCAACAATACGTTTAATGACCGCTTTAGTTCCAATTTTTAGTACCAGTGAACTGCCTTTGACTTTCAAATCTTTAATTAGCGTGACCTTATCGCCCTCTTGCAATAATGTGCCGTTAACATCTTTCATTATAATAGTTTCTTCCTCTGCAACTTCCGCAGGGTTCCATTCATAGGCACATTCAGGACACACTAGGTTCGCTTGATCTTGGTAGACATATTCAGATTGGCAGTTTGGGCACGGCGGTAAAGACATAATCACAACTTCTTTAATCAATTAACAATAATGCGCATTATGTTAATAGTTATAGCTAGCTAATACGAGTTTAATAAACCGCAATCGCTTGACTGATTGCGGTTTACGTTAGTGATACGGCTTATTTAAGAACCGTTACGCTGTCATCAGCTTCATAATCGTCTAACTTTGGATTAGCACTAATATCAAGTTTTGTTAATGGATTATCCGTTAACCATAGCGAGCGTAATTTAGGATTTTTACTCACATCAACTGACGTCAGCTTATTATCCGTCAGTCTTAGTTTTTCTAACTGCGCGTTATGAGTAACATCTAACGCAACCACTTTGTTATACATTAATGATAAGCTTTTTAACTTACTACTCTTGCTTACGTTAACGGTTGTCAGTTGGTTTTCAGCCAATCCCGCCTGTACTAAATTCGGATTGTGGCTAAAATCAACGGTCGTGAATTGATTTCGATCTGCCCATAAGTATTTTAGCTGCGGGTTTTTAGATAGATCTAACGTAGTCAATTTATTTGCTACTACCGCTAAATCTGTCAAATTAGGGTTATGACTCAAATCAATCTGTGATAATAGATTAAAACTAACCCCTAATTCTTTTAATTGTGGATTTTGACTAACATCAATGTTGTCGATCTTTGATTTGGTGATAAATACACTTTCTAGGGCTGGGTTATGGGTTAAATCAACATGCTTTAACTCAGAGCCTGATACCTGTAATTCTTTTAATGCCGGGAAATTTGCTAATTCATCGATGGTGTTGATAGAAAATTGACTACAATCTAACTTAGTGATCGTAGCTGGATCTTCAATTTTCTGAGCCATTACACACTGCTTAAAATTATCATCTTTGAATGGTATTTCACTTACCTTACTGTAATCGGCTGCAGCGACTTGTCCTGAAACCATTAACGCTAATGCAGTGAACGCAAATTTCTTTGTTAAATCCATAACTAAACAAACTCCCAAATATATAAACGAAAAAACCGCGTGAATGATTTCAAACATTCACGCGGTTGAGAGCTTAGTTAGCAAAATACTGTAGGGGAAATATAGGTTACAAAAATTTGCACCGGATCAAATAAATACTTTTTAAGTAAGCACTATTCCATAAAGTCTTGTTTACATTTCAGTCAGTAATAATAAATAGCAACTACATTCACTAAACCCATGATTTTAAGATAATACGCTCATCACCATCACGACGAACCCAACCATCTTTTTCCATTCTATTTGCTAATGGGATTGAGTATTTTCGACTTAATGCTGTGCGATCTTTAATATCTCCCATCGATATACGATCTTGGGGCTGATGCTCTGCTATCACGGCTTTAACTAAATCAAGATATAAGCCCATATCGAAGTAAATGGTATCATCCAAAGCGGTAATATATTTTTGATGGCTGAGTTGTCTAAGCCACTTTTTACCACCAGCAACCGTCACTTTATTCAGCTCTAGCCCTGCTTTACCTAACTCGCGTATTTGTTGCAGAATCTCTTGTGCCGCAGAAGGTAATTCGTCTTCGTTATCACCTTGCCCTAAGCACCATTTGCCATAACTAACATGCACTTTTTCTTGCAGCTTTAATTGCTGCATTAAAATATCAATCACCGCTTCATTTATACGTAGACGTGTTGCTATTTCGGCAGATGACATTGAGATCCCATCAGACAGTAACGTCTGTATTTGTATATAACTATCAGCTAACCAGCTATCTTCTAAACAATAAGGCGTTAAATAAGTTTGACCTTGTGCCGGCTCAAAACCTGCTTCGATTGTTTCAAAGTAACCTTGTAGAGCGAGTAACATCTCACGTTGTGATTCAGGCTTTAAAAGCGCAGGTAAATTATCTAATGCTTGGTATAAACGGCGTTTTTGATAACCCATTACAGGTTTTGACCACACAATTTCAGCACCGTGTTGTAGACCACAGCCACCTTTTTGGATCATTACTAATCGTTGCCCAAAAATCATTGGGATGGGCTTTTCAAAGGTTAGTCGTGCTAATTGAGTATTCGGAATATAACTTAACAATGCCGAGCCATGCCAAGTTCCCATTGCAACTTCAACATGACGTTGTTTACGTTGCTTGAGTTTGTCTGCCGTTTTATTGATACGAACGATGCTCTGACTATGTAATGGTGGGGTTATTGTCGCAGATGTTAATAAGTGCCCTCGCCCTACTTCTTTACGGCTGATCCCTTTAACATTCACAGCAACACGGCAGGTGGCAGATAACTGCTGATGTTGTTGATGATAAGCTTGCAGAGAACGAACTGTCCCCATGATGTTACTAGGAAAGCAGCGAACCTTATCGCCAATACTCAACGTCCCCTGTGCCAATGTACCTGTAAGTACGGTGCCCATGCCATTTACGACAAAAGAACGATCGATATACATTATTGGGGCTACGACCTGATCATCTGCAACATAAGCCAATGCTTTACGCTCAATATTAGCTTTAACCGCCTCAATCAGTAGATCACGTAACGCAGGAATGTTGTCATTTTTTAATGCTGATACGCTGATAATCTCAGGTAATAAACCCGTCATCTCCATTACATTATCTAGGGCTTGATCTTCTACCGCACTGAGTTGCTCTGCCGTGACTTTATCGCGCTTATTAATACACACGACGATATCTTCTATTCCCATCGCATGTGCAACTTGTAAATGTGAGGTAGTCATCGGCATCCACCCTTCATCTGCCGCTATAACCAGCAATAAAACATTAAGGTGCCATACACCTGACACCATATTACGTAGATAACGCTCGTGTCCCGGGACATCCACAACACCAATGGTATTATTGTTATCGTCTTTAAAATAGGCAAAACCCAAATCTTGTGTCATACCTAATTGTTGTTCATGTGGACGCGCTGTGACGATACCTGTGAGTGCTTCAATTAAAGCGGTTTTACCGTGATCAACATGACCAGCCAAACCAATAACGGCTTGATATTTTTCTACATTATGAGGCTGTGAGACCATTACTACGACCTAATTGAAGTGAATAATATTTATATTGAGATAAGGTACTAATTGTTGCGCATGTTGAGGCATGAATACGCAGTCATTAATTTATAAAGGTTTATCATCAAATTCTTGAGGTGATAGTAATAAACTTTCGGATATTAGTAATTGACTAGTATCAATTTGTATAACAAACAAATATTAGGCTTGTTTTTTAATGAAGTATTTTTGCTTTTATCTGTATGATATTTATTCATACTCTTTATTATTGTCTATTCGCAAGCAATAAAAAGCCCCGCTTATTGCAGGGCTTAGTTCTATTTTTAAATTTCTATCTGATCACGTTATTGTCTTTCATATTCGTGATTAATATTCCCGTTAATTCATCAATAATATTATTCATATCACTTGGATCAACAGATTCTGATGATGTTGACCAAATCGGGTTATGACTTTGCGTATCAAATAAGGTGAATTCAACGTTCACAAATTCATAAGAAACAGAGTAACTATCATCGTAAATATAACTATAAGAAGTATTGTAGTAACTGTTAAAACTAATACCTCGGTTATAGCTATATCCCGTATTACCCGGATATCTTACTTCTTTATCTTCAATGTTTATCAATTTTGCGACAAAAACGGTTTGTGTATTATGTTTTTTCACATAAGCCGCAATATCGCTTTTAGACGGTAACTCGTTAGGAAAAACTTGCGAACTCGGGATCGCATTTACTCCATGAGTTTGTAATTGTTTTACCATATCATCTTCAAAGATCCGTCTTACACGTAAATTGTCAGACATAGCAACAACCATCGTGCTTTTTATTGGAAACTTTGTATATGACGTGTCCACCCAAGATGATGTTAAATTACTTGAGGAACACGCTGTTAATAGACTGCTTAATAATAAAATAAATAGATAACGCATAATACATCCCTTAACTTATGTTCTAAAATTAACAATAGTACAGGGATAGGAGAAATCAATTATGATACGACTATTATTACCAGCTTTATTTTTATTTTCCGGCTGTTCTTTAGATATTTTTGATCGTAATAATAACACTACGGTTAATAACAAAAAAACAGATATAAAAAGTCTCGGCTCTAATATGAAAAACATCCCTCCCCCTAACCCGACATCTTTACAGGAGCATATTTTAAAACTAGAAAACGCTAACACCCATCCTATTGAAAAATCAAACCATATTACTGAAATAGAAAAACTTGCAGAGAACGATCCTAATGCCATGTTCTATCTGGGTACACTATATAGAAATGGAAAGTTGCTCCCGTTGTCACCTGAAAAAGCACGGGAACTTTATAAAAAAGCGGCAGATAATGATCATATAATCGCACGCTATTACTACGCATTAATGCTTATTGATGGTGAAGGAGGAAATAGCGATCATCTTGAAGCTGAACGTTTGTTATTTATTAATCATTCAAAATCTCATTCTCCATCTTCTTATTCTCTTGCTTACCTTTACTTTATTAATGATGAATATATAAACACAATTAAAATCATGGAGGGGGATAATATAAAGAAAAGTAAAGAAAATGAATATTTACTGGCTATTTCGTACCTTCAAACAAATAATAATATTGAACGAGCGATTGAGCTTTTACAGTCTTCAGCCAATAAAAATCATATTTATTCACACCATACACTAGGAAAAATTTATCGCTTTGGTATCCATAATGTAAATCGCGATCTAGAAAAAAGTTACTTCCATTTTTCTGCTGCAGCAAAAGATAACGATCCAAAAGCACTATATCAACTTGCTACATTAGGGTTTAAATACCCTTTCCTGATTGAAAATGATTATGACGTAGCATTAAAACAGCTAACTATAGCGGCCAATAACCAATATGAGCCAGCCACGTTCCAATTGGCTAAGTTGTATGATCAAGGGTATCAAATTAAGCAAGATTATAAAAAAGCACTCTATTGGTATCAACAATCTGCAGATTTTGGTAATAATCAGGCGATGTATAATTTGGCAAGTATGTACGCGAATGGAGATGGCGTTGCTGAATCTTATGAAAAAGCGGAATATTGGTTAGAAAAAGCAGCAACTAACGGTAATGAACGCGCACAAAAATTACTTTCTGAACAATAGTACTTATTGTCCCTCTCACTTTATTTTTCATTTCATCCCCCCTTTATTTCCTCTGAATTTAAAACAAAAAAAACTTGCTTGGCGAATCATTGCCAAGCAAGCGTTCCCGTTAATAAATAACGATAATCAATAAATTTTAATCATCAATTTTTATACCAAAGGTTAGTGTTACCGTATCGCCAGGTATAACTGTTCCAACTGTTCCTGTAATTGTGCCTGAACTACCATTCACTATATTATTCACCGTACCAGCAGTAATTGATGGTACGCCACCAGCAACAATAAATGAGGTATAAGCAGGCGTTATATCTGAAATTGAAACATTTAGTGCATCTTTAATCCCTACATTTTTAGCGATTAATTGATAGAGTACGCATCGGCCTGGCTCAACTGAAAGTTGAGTCGTTAAATAAGGGCCATCAGCAACACCGTTACAAGTGGTATCAATCGCTTGAAGTTTTTTCACCTCCATATTGGTGTTAGATACTCTTGTTGAATCAATGATTTCAATCACACCACAAGGGCTTGTTAGGGTTAATGTAGTAAGGTTTGTAACACCTTCCTGCGCATTTGCAGGCACAAATACTTTCACTAAGAGCAGTTTTGTAGATTGCCCTGCAATACTTGTAATAGATGTAATAGCAACATCTGCGTTGGTTAAATCACCAGAATTATCGGTATCTTCATAAATGACAGAAGTAAACCCAGCGATACTGTTTACAACTCCAATGGTTATAGGCCCAACGGCATCATTACTGTTATTTGTTAAGGTATGAACATACACTTTTGATCCACCAACATGTGTCACACCAGCCAGATTATTTGATGAGCCCACACATAAACCACTGTTATCTACAGTAACGGCATCATGTTTTGTATCTGTTGCCCCTGTGGTATCGGAAGTAACTTTAAAGTAGATAGATTGTGTTGTACTACCTGCAGAAGCAGGGACGGTGACATCTGCGTAGACAAGTACAGCTGCATCTGGGGCTAAAACAGGGATACCAGAGATAACATTGTCAGTTGCGTCTTTGAACACAACAGTCCAATCTGCAGGTAAATCCCCTGCATTAAAATCATTATCACTGTATTCAAGTTTATAACCATCCGCGGCTGCTGATGTATTGGTAACGTATAAGGTAAAACGTGTTGTCTTACCAGGCTCGACACTATTTGTGGTAACCGCCGAGGCTTCTGCACCAGCACCAAAACCACAGTTGTCATCAGCAGCATCACAGCTATCTTCTGTTGTGGTTGCTGTTTCAGCGCGGAAGTTATTCGTTAAATCAACCGTGCTAAGTTCGATAGCACTTAACTGATCGATAACCGTATTCGATTTCGAAATGTCATTCGATGAGGTTGCTCGTTTAACGACTTCAAATGGCCCACCCGTTGCATTTGGCGGTAACGTTGCCACTAGCACCACTTTATAGCCACAGTTACCGTTTACATCTGTTACTTGATAAATACGACAGGTTTGTCCTGACGCTGGGATCCTACCAGTATCAGGATTACTATCGTTATCTGTATCAACTAACGGTGTAACGCCATCACTTTTATAAAGGAAGAAGCTAGTGCCTGCTGGGAAGGTAGAGGTTTCATAAGTAATGTTAAATGTATCTTCCGCATTACTTGTGTTCCAAATATAGTTGGTAAAGTAAACACGCTCACCTTGTTTCGCTGATGGTACATTCACAGTTTCATGATTGGTATCATCATTACCATCACAGTTACTATCTGTACCTGGTGTACAACCACCGTTATTTGCTATCACACTATATTCAGCATTGATTCTGAACGGCACAGTGTTGGTATCAGTAGATTCCAGTTCGCTATTATCAACTTGCCCACTGTTATCTTCATCGAAACCATAAACACCAAAGTTATAAACTGTACCCGCTGGTGCGCCATTATCAATCATCACTTCAAATGAAATAGTTGCTGATTCGTTTGAAGCTAGACCATCCATTGTAAATTCAACAATATCGCGGGTTGGACAACTAATTGGGTTATTAATACAAGTCGTGAAACTCAAATCTGATGTCCCATCAGAGCCACTACCACCAGCGGTATTATTTGATGGTGATATCTGCGTACCCGAGACACTCCAATTTACACCACCGTTAAAGCGCATTCCTTCAGGCAATTCATCTTTTAAGATAATGCCATTGGTATTGGCAGGATTCATATCCGTGATACCAATATTGGTATACGTGAAAGTAACAGTATAAGGCCCGCTTGGTGCAGCGCCATTATCAGCACTGATTGCTTTTGTAATATCAATAATCGGTAAATCAGTGACAGTTACTGTATCTGTATTAGTTTCATTACCAACCATACCGTTAGCAACGGGTACACCGTTCACATTCACTTGCTGACTGGTTGCGGTAATGGTTAATGAATCAGACTGGTTAAGTGCAGCCGCTGCATCAATATCAGTCACAATTACAAAGGAGTAACTTTCGCCCGGAGCCAATGGTCCAATAATATCTGAGTTAGGATCTATCGCTGCAGCTCCAGCATCGGCCACGCCATCATTTGGCGAAACATCAGGATAAATCGATGCACCAGAAATAACCGTTCCAGGTGGAACAATATCTAAATCATAAGTATCAGTAACATTACCTGTGTTAGTTAGCACATGAGTAAAGGTTACCTGACCACCTGCCGCACCTAGTTTAGACTGATCAAACGTCAACGTCATTGCAGCTACAGGTTGTACAACAGTTTCAACTAAATTTGACGTTGTACTACGATCGATACCAGCACTGTCTCGATACGTCGCACCTGCTTGGTTTTTTATCACTGTTCCTGATTCAGTTAATGCAACTGCATAAAAACTCATCAATAACGAAACAGGCATCAATACCTTGATGATAAACCTGTAGAAGACATTCATATGACGCTCCTCCGCCGATTATAAGCTATTTACCGGATTCATAATGTTTGACTCCAGTGTTTGCTTTGAATTATCAAAGAACATTGTCACTGGCTCATGATTCGCATCGAGTAAAATAAGTTGGGTACGGCGATTTGCTCGGTTTTCTTTCTCACTGTTTGTTTTAACGAACAGCTCTCTTTCACCCGTACCAATCAGAGCCATCCTTGATGGAGAAATACCCTGACTCTGCAAATAGTTTCCAACTACTTCAGCTCGGCGAATAGAAAGTGCATCGTTATATTCATGTGAGCCAACTGGATCCGTAGAACCAACTACAGCAACATTAAAAGATGGATTCTGTTGCAATACTTTTACTGCATTCGCTAGACGGCTCATTTCAGCTGATGTTAAATCTGATTTATCAAATTCAAAGTTAACAACACTTGGCCAAGCGTCTACCACAACTTTTGGTGCCGCTTTTTGACACGCTAAAGGGCCGTAATCTGCATATATTGCTTTATCACTGACACACCCACTTAGATAGGTACAAACAAGCAATAAAAATAATCTTACTTTCATTAGTTAGTTACCTCTATTCACTCAACCAGCCAAACAAGCCTTCATCAAGTTTGAACATCATGTTGAAATAAAAACCTTGCAGGTTATAACCTTGTGGGTCGAGATCGCTGTCTTTGAACCCAATACCGTTATAGCCAATACCCGCGCGTAAATTTTTCATTACTAGATAGTTGATACCTAAGCCATATGAATAACGGCGACTACTTAATCCATCGGTACCGAGTACACCTGCGTGTAAATCAAGATCCCAACGACGATTGAGGTAGTAAATCACGCGTCCATCAATAATGGTTGATACTGAATCGTAGCTATAATCGTATTCGTTATAGTCTTCCCACTTAACCCCTAAGCGGCCCGATAGTAACCAATTTGATGCTGGCTGATAGTTATGGTGTGTTGATAGAATATGAGCGGTACGTTTGACATCATTGCGGTCAATCTTCCACTCATAAACACCTAGCATGTTATAGACGTTTGTTAAACGTGGACGGTATGAAATACCTAAGCTTAAATGTTGGTTCCAAGTGTTAATCGCTGCATCATTATCAACATAGCGGAACTCTTCACGAACCAAACCACTCCAATCTTGGGTCAAACGCGTTACCCATGCCCCTAGTAGACCATAGTAATCTTCGGTATCACCATGACGATATTCGATACGTCCTGTGGTTTTATAATTTGGGTTACGGATATCAGCGATACCTAATGAAACAGCCACGCCTGATGTACCTTCACCTTTAATGACTTCGATATATTCAGCTGATGGGTCAATGCTGATCCCTGGCACCAGTTCAAACTTGCCACGGTAACCATTCGCCACTTCCAGAATACGGCCGTCTGATGCACCTCGTTGACGGAACTCACTGAAAGTACTACCACCATGCTGCCAATCTACATCAATACCTGCGGTTAATAAGCTGGTAGTACCGCTACCTAAGTTACTAATACCGCCTAGTGAATCAATATATTCATAGTTAGCATAAAGGTTCGCTTGTTTATGTATATTCCAATCCGCTTTGATATTGAAACGCTGCTGTGCGTTGCTATTGAAGCTACGCTCATACTCTGTATCGAAACGACCAGCTCGATTAAAGAGGTTAAAGCTGCGACCTAAACCGAAGATTGCTGTAGTGAATTGTTCGGTTTCACCCGTGCTGGTTTCATTTTTGATGTAACGAGAACCTAAACGAGTCGTCCATGCACTGCCAAACAGTTTAGTATCTAACGTAGCGCCAGCTGACTGTTGTTTCTCGCTCGTTTCTAGAGATTCAGAGTGGGACGCTTCAACATTCAAGTTAGTTAAACCCATTAACTTCTGACGATGACGTAAGCGAACTTCTTGTCGTGCTGGCGTCACACCACCAGTTATGTTGGTAAACCCTTTCTCTGCATATGCATATTCTAATTCGGTTTGACTTGAATCAGTCCAATCACGCTTCAAGCGAAGTTTTACTGCTGTACCGCGTTCAAGTTTTTGACCATTAGTCGTAGCATTAGAAGTGATAGTATTGGCACTTTCACTACCTTCATGGCTCATTGTTGCCACTGAAGCAGTTAATTGTGTTTGGCTATCAATATTGTAGTTAGCCCAAAGACTCCCTAGCTTATAGCCCTCTAACTCATGTGTATTTTGCTCGTATGATAAACCCATAGCGAGCGATGGTGTAAAGAGGTAAGAGAGACGACCACCAGCGATAGTATATTTATCACCATCACCTTCTAAGTCATACGATATGCGTACTTTTATTGGGTCAAGATTTTCATCGATACTTGGGATCACTCGGTTGAACATAATTTGTCCAGTGAAGTAATCGATAGTGTAATCAATGTAGCGAATTAAGTTTTGTTCGGCTAATACTAAGCCAGGATTATCACGGCTATAAGTCACTAACGTAATGGTATCGCTGTGGCGGATAATACGACCGTCACCTATGTCGTAAAACATCGCTGTACCGTTACCATTAATTTCAACGACTTTATGTAAATCTTCAGGTCGTGCGGCATAAGCTTGCGCAATAAAACGACCATCGTTGTACATACCGTTAAAACCGTTCAGCACTTGGCTTGTGATACCTAAGTCAGCCACATCCGCACCATCTGATGTGCTGTAATCACCCCACATCGCAAAGTGACGTTCTCTTTCTAACTTAGCGAACCATTTACTGGTACTGCGTGCATCATAACCACGGATACTTGCATCTCCTGGTAATGGATAGTAACTATCAGGGGCGATTTCACGTAGATATTCTTCGTCATCCTTGTCGCTGTCATAGCTTAATGTTAAGTGCATGCCTCCTTTAACCTGACCTTTCATAAAGATGGCTGCACGTTCATCATCACTATAACTATCATCTTCATAGCCTTCAGCTTGGCGAGATGGCTCTTCACCACTGATTCGACCATAGCGTCCAGTATATTCAAGTAAGCCAGAAACAAAGAGTGGGCGAGCTGCCGCTACTTGGTATACACGAGCGGTGTCAGCGATATCATTTAATGACGCAGTGATATCCATTGCACCCGTTGTATTCGAACTACGTAGGTAAACTGTTTTCTCTCCGTTTACGACACGTACTTGATGACCTGTTTCATCAGGGTGAATATCAGGCTCTAACCAATTATTCTCTTTATTTGAATTCAAGGTTACGAAGTAAGTACCACGGGCTATCTTGTTATTCTTATCAAATAGCTTGATATTGAGTGGAATAACAGAGCGTCCACCATCAGCATGTAATACCTTGCCATCAGTGCTTAAGCTAATTCGATCAGCTGAATCAGGATGAGAGAACACTTTACTTAATAATGTACGCTCATTTCCGAAATCATCTGTCGCTTTCACTTCAACAAGGTTATCGCCAGGCTCAAGATTAACCCCATACCAACCGAGTATTTGTGCCTTTTCTTTCTCATTACGAATTTGCTCACCTAACTGCGTATCGCTCACTTTACTACCATTCACATATAGCGATGGTTTAACAGATGCAGGGACAACGATAATGAAACGTCCGTGGTAGCTATAGTCGCCTTTTGGCCAATACCATGTTCCTTTTTTCGCTTCTGCACGCGTAATTTTTGCAGCATCTTTTTCTGGTAATGGGATATCTTCTTCTATCTTGTTATCAATATTGAGGCGAGCAGCATAAGGGATGTTGTTATAAGACGTTTCCACTACTTTGGTATTAAAATTACTGGTTTGAAGTTTTTGCTGTAGTGGAACGAGTAGGTCTTCTTTATCAGCAAAACCAAATCTTAGTGATGCATCATCACCCGCAAGATAAACATACGCTTCATCCTGAACACCTGACGGTAATAGGTTATAGAACTCTTTCATTGAACGCTCACTACCCGAACGTAACTCAAGAGCATAACCTTTGAAACTATGTAACGTTGGTGATAGCGATGACGCTTCGTTGTTAGACGTTGTTGCTTTTGGACCACTAACAATACCCGAGGTTAATTCATTTCCTTTACGCTCAACTGTACGATTGCTTAGTCCTTTAAATTGCTCAGTAGTATCAAATAACCAATCACCATTGATGTCTTTATTTCGCCCTTTTAGCTCATTATAAACAGCCTCTGGGTTATTCTCTGGGCATGGTGCTACAAAGTCTGCTTTATGGAATTCACCACGACGTAAATCAACAAATCGTGAATCACCCATTCCTGCATTACGTGTATCAATTGCTTGTAATTCGACACCTTCTGGTAATGTTTGCTTATCAACTTTTAGTACATGAGTACCCGGTTTCACACCAAACATCGAGTACTGACCGTTTTCATCAGTTATGACGTAATCACCTGTTTCTAGGTAGATTTTCACACCACCAATTGGCCACGCACTACTCTTAATATCTTTGTTACAATGTCCATCAACATACACTTTACCGAAGATGATACCTCGTTCTGACATTACCCCAGTTTGCGTAATACCCAGTTGATATCGTGCAATATTTGAAGATGTTGGCTGACCATTATCTAACGAGCTGATGATACTTGACGCTAATGTGTTCGCGACAGCTTGTGCTGAGTTAATACCATCAGAGTCAACTGCACCTGCTGTAAGTTGAAGGAGGTATGTAACAATATAAGTACCATTATTTGGAGCGATAGTAGAACCATCGACATCACCAAGGTTAAACTCAATACTGTATGTTCCTGTTTGGATCGGATCTTCTAATGGCTGATCATTGAGACGCGCACTACCTTTCATGTATTTGAAACCATACGGTAGCTCATCAATAATACGTGTATTATAGAACGTCGATTCAGGTAAGTTATTTTTCAGTGTTAAGGTGTATTTAACAAATTCACCTATTTCAGCCGTTTCTTTATCTGCTGTTTTCTCTAATGTTAGGCGTCTATCTAAATTCGATGGATCTAAAGGTATATCAAAAATGTTTAATCCATTGAACGAACTTATATAGAATAACCCTGAGTTTTCTTCTCCTGTATAACCGTTTGCACCATAAGATGGAGCTGAAACTTGGTAAGAATTAAAGACAAGTGGATCTTTATATTGTGTTGGCCATGAATATCCTTCTGGTGGCTCAACAATGATAAAGTAACCTTCATTTGAAATTGGTAGTTTTGGATAGAACACACGACCGTTTTCATCCGAAACAGCAGTAGCAATAGGTTCACCTAATACATCAGGTACTTTACCATTAACGGTTTGGTAGAATTTAACCACAGCACCTTCAATACCAGGAATGAGATCGCCATTTTTATCGTATTTGAAGTGAGTAGAATCAAAGACTGTGAACTGTGGGCTTACTGTCGCAACATCTTGTAAGAAAACAGTATTATTTTGTGTATCACGTACCTCAACCGTTAATTTATCGTTTGGATTAGATTCAATACCACAATTATTGAAAGTTTTGCCATTTAAGCCACTGGCTCTAAAGTTAATAATGTCGTTAATTTGTGACTGTTGTTCAGCTCGGCTGACTTCACCAGCTCTCCACACTCCTGGGAAGGCTTCATGGCAGTAATTAGAATCCCTTGCCTGTGGCCCGCTCTGATCATTCGGCTCTACCGCACTGATAGGCATTACACTTCTGAAAATACCTGTATCAGGCCCTGTTTCAGCAAATACCCAATAGAACTCATCACCAAATGATGAACGTAACTTAACAGGGAAACGAGAATCTTTAGGACCAATAAAATCAATGACAGAAGAATCTAGATTCGCAATAGGTAAGTTGATGCGTGCATGAATGGCATCAATTTTAGGATCGTGACCCGGTGTGCCTTCGCGGAAGTAAAAATCAGTTGGCAAGAAGTGAGCTTCATTCGAATAATTAATGCCTTTATCATCAAAATCAATGGCTGAAGTATCAATGGTCTCAAAGTCAATTAATTTGCCGCCTGATTGTAACCCAATTCCACTTAACGTATTACATTGAATATTACTTTTAACAATAAGTGGATCACCAGCTAGTAAGTTAACAGATGCTTGGCTAAATACTTTAAATTCAGGAGAGTTATTAATATTGTTAACTTTTGAATAATAGGTGAAATGCCCAGATGTTCCTGGTTCCATATTAGAAGGGGTAACTAAGAAACCCATTTTCTCGACAATACCGTTACCATCCCATACCGAATAATCGATCCATTTTAATAAGCGATCATCGCCGTTTGTTATTTCACCAGTATTTAAACCAACAAGTACAATACCACCATTAAATTTCGCTAACGGTGAAGCAATGATAATTGGCGAATAATCACGCTTAGGTTGACCATCAACCACTCTATCTTGTTGAATTGTTACATTCGCAGGTTTTTTAACCGTAATCAGTACACCAGCATGCCTTTTTTCAACTAATGTGCCGCTAGCATCTTGCGTAGAAAATACATAAGGTTCAGTTGCAGCTTGCGGACGCTCTGTACCCACACTGTTATAAACAACCTTATATTCAATATCTTCACCGCTCTTCACTGGAGATTGACAGACAGGATCTGATCCTACGGTTAAATTTAATGCGGGACCATCAACAACAATTACTTCAGCATCAGTTTTCTTAATTAAATCAGGATCGCCACTTGATTGTGCATTAAGAGATAATAAAAAGTTTTCATTTTCTAATACTGAACTTGGTGTTGTCACAACATAACTAAGTTGTAAAAATTCTCCAGGAGCTAAAGTTGGTGTAATATAGCTACCATCTTCATTTTTCTCTAACTCTCTTTCACCAGGATTAAATAAGCCATCTCCATTTTCATCAATATATATTTTTATTTCAGTTCCTTCTGTATATATATCACCACTATCGCCTGGTAAGTTATTTACATTTAATATATAAGAATCATCTTCATTCCCTGTATTTTCAATAGTGACTGGAATACTTGCAGTACCGCCAATGGGTACATAGCGGGTAAATTCAGGATCAGAATCACCGTTATCTGTCGGTGAAATAGTATAACTATAAACACTGGCAACGGTTACATATGAATAATTAGATAAGACCTTAACATCTTCTCCCAATTCAGTATTAAAATATGTCATCTCAGCTTGATTCAATATTTTAGTACCGGCACTTGTTATAGAAAATGCATATGAACTCATACATAATAAAATGAATATAATAAAGCTTTTCATTTTAGACATAAAATTTAAGAGTGCCATAAGCGCTCTCCACTGGCTAATAATTCAAAGAAAGATAGGCTTATTAAACATATTTAAATAAATACGTTTAATAAGCCTCCCAATTAAGGGAGGCTTGTATTTTTATTGATTAGTCAACACGAACAGTAAATATACCTACAGCTTTATCACCAGGAGCTAATGTAGCAACGTCAAAGTCAACGTTAGTACCATTAACATTCGCAGTGATATCAGCACCAGTACCAGCCGCTGGATAACATAAGTTACCTAAGTCAGCTTCAATAGCAGTGTCGATTGGGTATGTTGGATCCGTTGGTGTAACAGCCACTGCAACATCAGTCGTTAGACGACAGTCATTCGGTGCTTGTGCAGTTTCTAGCGTTGTATTCGCTGGAACAGCATCCGTAATTACTGTGTTAAGTGCTGGTGTTTGGCCTTGGTTCCAAGCAACAAGCATCCAAATTACACATTGTTGAGGCTCAATACCTTCGAAGTACTGAGTGAAACCAGTATCGGCAGTACCGTCACAGGTTGCATCAGGAGCCGCATATTTGTATAGGCGAACCTGACCACGAACAATTTCAGTGGTATCTAGAGCGCTAGTTGTTAGTGAAGAATCTGAATCAGACTCAGCCGTAATGGTTGTAATGTTCACACTACCTGGTGCAGCATTAGCAGGGCCAAATACTGTCACTTCCATTGGAATAGTTTCACCAGGTTCTAAGTTAAACATTGGTGTACCATCAGGTTTACAAGTAAGCTCAATGGTTTGATCTACACCGTCAGTACCTTCAACTGTGATTGTCGGTGAAATTGCAACACCTGCAGGACACAATGCTGTGATAGCTGTATCTGGAGTACCGTTACCATCAGTGTCAATCTCAATTTTGTGCGTGAAGCCATTATCATCAGTCGCAGCTAATGTAATATCAGACTCTGTAGTATTACCAGTATTTGTTAATACATGGTCGTAAAGTACAGAACCACCTGGCTCAACTTGGTTTTGACCTGTTGGAGGGGTAATTGCGATAGATTTCGCAGATAGAACATCAATTGCCTCAACCTTACGGTCTTCAGCGCCTGAGTTTGCAGAGGTTACTTTAATAGAGATAATATAATCATTATCACCATCAACATTGGCATCAATCGTACCAGGCTGTTGACTATCAGCTAATGCTTTAAGCGCATCAGATGGTAGTGTAATTTCAGCCGTTACGAACTGTACTGCGCCACCAGGAATTTGTGCTGTAGCAAAGATTTGTGCACCTGTACCTGGAATATCTACAGTACCATCGGCGTTAGTATCAATACCTGCATCAAGGAATTTCACAGTCCAGCCATCAGGCAATGCTGTGTACCAAGAATTAGATCCTGCGTCATAACTACCTTCAGCAGCAAGCGTGAATGAATCTTGACCACCGCCTTTGTTAGCAATATAAATCGGTGCCGTTACTGTCGTAGCTAGAGGTTGGTCATTGAATACTGTTGCAATATCGTCAGCAGGCGTACCGTCAGCATCTAACACACCATCAGTCACATCGACTAAATCAATATCCGTTGCTGGTGCCATGTCACCATTAGCATCAATAAACGGATTATTTGACACATCAACCGTTGGAGGCGTTACACTTGTTAAACGCTCAATTTTGCTATCCGTCTTAGTACTATCATTAACCGATGTTGCTGTTGTAGTCGCCTCGAATGGACCACCAGTCGCACTTGCAGGCAAGCTAACGACAACACGGATCAATGTTTGGTTACACGCAACAGTAATACCATCAACAACTGTTGGAGCTACACCTGCAGCCACACAAGTCGATGCTGGAATTGCACCTGTATCTGCAATACTGTCACTACTCGTGTCAACTAAAGGACCAGTACCTGTATCGTTAAAGAACTTGAAGGTTGTTCCAGTTGGATATGGGTTAGTTGGGCCATTTACAGTCACAAGGTTAAAGGTATCAGTACTATTACCTGTGTTAGTAATAAGGTTATAGAAGAACACATCACTACCAGCTGATGCATTGTCTACAGTTTGTACATTATCTTCTGTACCATCATCATCACCACCTTCACCACTCGTTGATGGGCCATTACTTCCTGTATCAGTAATAGAGCCACCATAGGTATTTTCTGAAGTGATTGGGGTTGGATTAGTAATGATTGGACCAGGTTTGGTTGGGCTACCACACTCATTATCATCGACATAATCGGTGTCACCAGAGCCACCGTTTAAGTTTGCACAGATAAAGGCTTGGTTATTAATGTCTGTACCGCCTTCCACCATGTTTGGCGAATACCAAACAGAGAAGTTCATCGATACCGTACCGCCAGAAGGTAGTGAGTTATCAATCGCAAACACACCAGGAACAACTGCATCAGCAGTATCACCATCATGGTTAAGATCTAAACCACCAGCAATACCACCTTCACCGCTATTTTCAAGTGAACCATCTTGGTCTAAATCAACGCTAACACCAGATGAATTTAGTAATGAGTTTTCATCTGTTAAGTTAGCAGCACTTGTTACAGATGTATCACCATCAGCAACAACTAAACCTGGGCTAGAAAGTGATGAAGTAATTAATGTCGTGCCATCAGGAATACCATCAAACATGTGAACATCTGTTGCGGAAGTATTACCTGTATTCGTTGCAACAATGCTGTATTGAATAATATTTACAGCTAAATCTGTTGAAGGGTCACCATCGACATCAATACCTGTGGATGACTCTGTACCACCTTTGATTTCGTTTGCTGTCTTATTCACATTAATAACAGCATCGTTAGTAATAGTGATTAAGTCACCATTCGTATCATCAGCACTATCATTATTAGCACCAATATCTGAGACCGCATTTGCAACAGGAGCACCTGTACCTTCATGTGCTTGAGCTGTAAATGTGACACCTAACTTATCACCGACTTGTGCAGAGCTTGGTACTTCAACTGCTAATATGTAGTAATAAGTCTGCCCTGCTGGAATGGTAACAACAGAACCACTTGGGATTGCTGCTTCACCATTATCCGGTCGACCAGTTTCATTTCCATCCCAGTACATAGTGATACTGTTTGCATCAATATCATCCGTACCACGGGTGTCTCCGCTAGGTAAACCTTGAGCATAAGATAATGTAAAGTCTTCTGGACCATTACCATTATTCGTTAGCTCGTGGACAACATATTTAACTTGACCAGCGGCAGCTGTATCATCAAAGTCATCCTCTAATGTCGCGGCATAAATTTGCGCAACTTTTACTACAGCTTCATTAGAGAAGGCTTGGTAGGTATTCCCCAACGAATCTTCATAGTCAACTTTAGCTTCATTTTTAATTTCAACGCCGGCTAGAGTTGTAGATGCAAGGGCTTGGCTAGTAAGTGTACCTGCACCTATCGTTATGAGACCCGCTGCAACCCATCGACATATAGGTTTTAAATGCGTATTCATAAAGTGGTTACCTTTTAAGGTCGTTAATTTAATTTACGATAATGTAGCTAAACCCTTGCAATAAGCATGGGGTAGTGCCATTTACTTATCGGTTATTTAACTTCGATACGATAAGTAAAAATTTGTTTTTCCTTTGAGTTAATCGGAACATTTGGAGTCCAGCGAATAGCTGTGTATTTTTCAGGTGGGATAATAACTTCAACTTCTTTACCATCCTTCATAACCATTCTTTTAACTGGTTCCGGTTCGAATGTTTTGCCTCCATCAATACTTACAACAAAATCTGAATTAATTTTTGTGTTATTAGTACCGGGAACAAAAAATGTATTTTGAGGAATAGGACCAGTAATAACTAATCCCTTAAGCTCTTTATCTGAGTTATTAGTATAAGTGAGCTTATATTCAATCTTATCTTTAGGATAAACTTCAACAGCTGGTTTTAACTCTTCATCTCCATCTTTATTTAAAGTAACAAGATATGCGTCCATTTGGCTTGATAATGGTTCAACTTTCTTTTCTGCAAATACAGAGAAAGACATAACCACTGCAGCAAATACGATTAGTAATAGCTTTTTCACAATACACCTCATTATTTAATTAGTCTGCGATAGTATTAATGCTAATTACGTGCCAATGATAACTTATTAATTAATTAATAATCTCACTTAAAAAATCAATTATTCATATGCAAATTGAAATTTTTATTATTATGCAAATCCGATTAATAAATCCAATTTACGACATGAGTAATTTTAAACAACAGCAAATATTTTTTTATCTTATTTGCAAGAAAATAACAGCCTTTCACCTCCCTAACATAAATATAAAATCATCATTCTTTAATTCATTGAAATATTAATATTAAGAATCAATCCAAATATTTAGAATAATAAAAATAAAAACGTGGCATTCATTTGAATGCATAGAATAAATGCCACAAAATAAGTAGCTAAAATTTTAAAATTGACCAACAAACTATTATTGGCAATATTCAAACCTATACGCCTAGATGATTATAATGCAGTTAACCATACAAACTTTGCTTATTACTAATAATCCTAAATAGAAACAACTTTACTAAAAATAATACTTTTTAATAATTATGAGGCATAACACTTTACCTGATGATTCAGTAAAAACCTGTGTATCTTGAATAAGATTACGCACCGTTTCTCTAACATTAATTCACCAATGCCTGTATAAGGTTGATCTGACCGTATCTTTTATCTTATTGAATCACTACTCGGTAAATAACGGTTCCTGATACGCCAGCAGCAAGAGAACCATTCATTTCCCAACGAATATTGCCTTCATATCCAGCTGAATTAACGCCATTAACTATCACTATGTTACAAACGAGTGAAGCAGGAACCGTACCATTACTACACTGTACCGCTTGATTAAGTTCGGTAAATTCAGGCGTACTATCAAAAATAACAACATCGCTGATTGGTGCATTGCCCACATTCGTGAACGTCACGACATATTCCAGTACATCACCTGGTCGCCCTTCATTACTGGTTACCGCTTGACCATTCTGAGTAACATTACGCACCGTTTTCTCTAGCCTTAATTCACCCGAGCCTGTAAAGGTTGCTCTAACCGTGTCTTTATCTAACACGGTACGCGTTATGCCATGCCCTGTATTCGTGGTATCTGCAAAAGTCATATCAGCTTCAATATCGTAGTGATAATGAGCATTCATCGGTGCATTAGCAGGGACGGTGACTTTACTGAGTAAACATACGGCACTATTGCCACTCACTGCGACTGGATTCACCACTTGCGCCTCAACACCATTAAGCGTGCCATCACAATCGACATCGTGGTAGAGCACCGTACTCCAACTGGTATTCGTTGGTGAAGCGCTTGAATTAATGATGGTGAAGTTAACATTACCGGATGTCGCAGCAGTAAATTTATGTGGGAAGAACACCACGCCACCGGGGGTGGCTTCACTGAAGTTGTCTGGCTCCATACGTGGCTCACGCACTTTACCGAAATCTAAACCGAAGATTTCATCACCTGCATTCGCATTCACGGCCATTTGACTGTCGATAACACTGTTACTCGTCACTTGTGGGATGCCTGTGACATTCGCTTCACTGATATCAATCCAATCCGCTTGTTTGACGACATCTAACAATAAGTTTTTACCCGAAAAGTCCACCCCGATGATAAATTGATAGGTTCCGTCACCGGATGTGATTTCAGTGCCAATCACATCACCAGTAGTAAACCCTGTTACCCCGGTATCATTGAACGTAACCGTCACAGTGAAGTTACCTAACCCAATTTCACTACCATCTTGTACACCATCGTGAGCCGCAGTTGCCCCACCGATACCATTATCTTCAAACACTAAGCCGTTCAATACGATACGATTGAGCAGTTCAAACCAGTGATCTTCCACTTCCCCATCAGCTACTAAACCTGACACACTGTCACAGGTATTTATCGCCGAGCATAAACGTACGCGCATAACGGTATAGCCGTTGAAACCTTCAGCACTGTTCGCATCTAATGTGATTGGAATATTGTTAAGACCTGTCACAACAGCTTCATCATCAATGAGGAATTCATTTGGATCGTTAAAGTCACCGTCATTGTTGATATCAACCCAGATATTGACATACCCAGTACCCACCACTTGTATCGGTAAGGTGGTTGGTGTCTCAACAATAATCTGACCAGGAATATTCAGATCTTCATCATCCTGACCGCTACTGTCATCTCCTGATGCATCAGCCGTCAGCCATTGACCAAACTCTGGATCCCAACGACTACCCAGTAGTAAATCGGCAGTACCATCTGTTGCGGCATCAAAGTATTGGTGCCCTGCTTCACCATAACTGGCTAGTGCATCACCATAATCGGTCGAGTCGTAACACCCAGCCCCATCATTACCTTGTAAGCTGCCTTGATCGGACGCGGTAACATATTCCACCTCACCAGTAACGACGTTAACGCGATAAACCACGGCGCGATCATTGAGATCTATCCCACCATTATTATCGCTGTCATGGTTCCCCCCATTGGTGATGGCATAAAGACTAATGCCGTTGTCCATTACAAGTGCCCCTGCTTGTAACTTGCCATTACTATCAAGGGTAGGCTCTGCACCAAAGTAACTAAGCGCTTGAGTTGTTACCGCGCCAGTCGATAGGTTTACGGCATAGAGGTTATCGCCATCTAAATCCAATAAATACCCAATGCCTGTTTGACTATTAATCGCTAAATCGGCACCGACATTAATTGCTCCTCCACCAATCGACCCACCCATTACCGCTATATTTAGAGGTATGGCGGTAAAGGTTTGTGTTGCTAATTCAATTTTAATGATGGAATCCCATGATGTTCTCCAGATAATCAAGTGGTTACCATCAGAAGTTACATCACCGGCAGTCGGTGGGCTTAAGGTTGTTGAAGTGCTGGACGTTGTGGAATAGCCGCTATTGCGTAACGATTCATCTGGATTAAAGCCAAACGTTTCACCATCTTGCAAACGACGGAGTGATGTGGCGGAATCTGCTCTTATCTCACCAAGATCAATAAAGCTTGTTCCATTTTTATCTGTCACAAATAAGTGGTGAGTACGATCGGCATGAGACATATCGGTAAAGGTACCGTAAATTAATCCATCAACACGGTTAAAACCTATAGCATTTATATTGGCGATATTCGATTGATTGGTAATCGCAATTGGATTGACGAGATCAGAAAATGTGACTGGATTACTTGGTACGTCAAGGGAGGTATAGCTGTAATCACTACTACCAACGGGGCGAGTGGTTTGAACAATTAAATCACATTGAGTATTACTCACTAAATCTGATATCAATACTCGGTAATCTTCTACCTCACCGTCATTCGCTCGTCCCATCGGGCTATTACAATCGACATTACTACAGAGGCGAACACGTAAGTAGGTATGCCCGACCACGGCACCTGATGGGATCGGCACCGTGAAGTTATTCAGGCCAATGGCGGCATTCGTTTGAGTAATGACTTGCTCTCCTAAATCATCCCAATCACCATCAAGATTGAAATCCATCCAACCATAAATCCGTTGCCCTGTACTGGTACGTGCCGCATCTTCGACCACATTAACTGCGACACTCAGGTTTTCGCCAATGGTCGCAAGTGCTAATACGGTAACGCCATCTTCGTCATCAAAATTGTTATTATCATCCGCACGGGCAAGGATATCTTGTAAATTACCATTATCTGCATCCCATTGGTTACCTAAACGCAGATCGATAAAGCCGTTATCATCCGTATCGACCTGCACATGGTGCGCCCCATCATTATCGTAAATGGTCGTGTAATCATTGATCCCTGTACCTGCTGTGGTATCAACTGCATCACCAAAATCAGAACCTAATACATCTGGTGCATCAGTGAAACAGCCTTTTTGTAGGTTGAAGCTATCCCCTGTACTCCCTGTAAATCCGAAACGAACCATGTTGTTGCCAATATCATTACGGATATTGCGAGTAAATTGACCGACCATCACACCATCCATGTAGTAGGTAAATTGGTTGGTCGTCGGATCCCAATAGAACTGTGCGATGTGATAACGCCCATCTTCCAATTCGCCACCCGCGACAGAGGTTGCAGGGATAAGGGTGTTTGCCGGATCTGGGGTATAGATGTCCCCGTTAAGATATACGCCTGTATGATCAATATATTGTCCACCGAGCGCATCATCAGTAGCACCTATAAAGGTGTTATCAAAAGTATCAAACTCAAACACAATGGACGGTTGTACACGCTGTCCACCGAAGTTATCGCCCACCCCTAATCCACCACCGAAATCACCTACCGCATTCAAGTCACGAGGATCAGCAGATAAAACAAAGGTCATACCGTCAGCCCCCGCTTCGCCTGCCGGCCCCCCGGTATTGGCACTGCGATCACCGAGATATACGGCGAGCTCTGCATACATCGGCTGATTTAAATCGATGTATTGCAAACTCCACAGGTACCCTGCTTGGTTCTGTGTATTGGTCGTTACAACATACTCACCATTGGCATCAAGGTAAGCATCCCCTCCTTCATACACGACAGGAGATTCACAAACATTCGGTTGAACAACATTGGTGATATTGGGTGTCACGGTATCTGTGTCATCTTCACCGTTATTAAACCCATTGTTTGGCGTGGAGTCGGTATCATTGATCGAGGTTTCAATGATTTCACCACTAATAGGAGGAGCTGTGGAAGATTGAGGAGCAAGGCGGATCACTGCATAATCGTTAAATCCGAGACCAATTGCCCCAAGATCCAATTCCCCCGTAATAGGGTCATAAATCGTTGTTGGCGTTACTCCATCTCCTTCATACGCCCTAACAAAGCTGTAGCCGGCAGGAATAGGTAGGGTGACTTTGGTGTTTAACGCAATGGTCGTTCCCTTATTCTCAACTTTTACCACCACATTAAATGGAATACCTAACGTGACATTCACTCCCGGCTCTAATTCTAAATCTAATTCTAAGTCACCGGGTGGTTTCAGTGATATTTGATGATCTTCTACTTCACCGTCACCAGCACTGCTCATTGGACTGCTACAGGCTTCACCACTCGAACAAACACGTAAACGGGCAAAGGTATCTTGAATTTGAACATCAGCAGGGACTGTAAAGGTTAAGATGCTATTACCTGATGCATTAACGGCAACGGTCGCTCTCTCATCATTATCAAAGGTGCCGCTAAGGTCGAAATCAATCCAACCATAAAGGTTATCATTTCCTGATGTCACCACAGAGACAGTTAAGGCAACATTATCGCCCGCTGTTAATATGGTCGTAATCGAAGGTTGAGTAAATCCATCCTCATCATCAGGGGTTAAACCATTGGTATCATCACCATCAGCAATAGTATTAGGTTGACCGTCACTTTCACTATCGGGTGCATTACTTCCTAAATATGGTAAACCTGATTCAAATAAGTGCCGAGGCCCTCCGTCAGCAAGCAACGTCGCATAACCATTCGCTGTTGGCGCATCTGCAAAATCTAACGGTAAATTTGCAAAACGACAACGAGCACCATCATTTTGCGAGGTTGAAGCATTCATTTGAGTAAAATTAGCAGCAACATAACCCCCCGAAGGTAAGTTTGGATTTGAAATATCTATACGAATAATACGGCCTGGATTTGGATTTTGTGAGGCATACATAAAGCCTTGGTCATCAAAATAGACTGCTCCCCATCCAGTAGAGGTTGTACCCGCAGTACCTACAGATCCGAGATTAGTTCTCGCACCACTCGCGGGGTCAAAGCGAACTAAACTGCCCGATGGTGTTAACGTATACAACATATTATCAACAGGGTTAATGGCCATATCAGCCATGACAGGTGCAGATACTGTCAATTGTTGAATTTGCTGTAAGTACGTCGCACTGTTTGGATTAACATCGATTTTATATAGGCTTGTGCCACTGCTTGACATCAATAACAAATTGCCACTGTCATCAATATCACCACTATTGTAATTAGACAGTGCCATGGTGCTTCCTGTTAGCGGCAATACAAAAGCATTACCGCCACCATCAATCATCAAAACAGTATTGGTATTCCTAATATTATCGCCGAACAAGGTATTAGTAATAACGTTATAACCTGTCCCTCCGAATACTCCTGTTGATGATGGTAAGACATTATTAAAGAGAGGAGTGATAGCACCTGTCGCTAAACTAACACCGGTAATATCTGTTGGGGAGTTACGAAGAAGATAAGCATCTGGGCTGCAGGTTGCGAAAGGTGTTATAGCGAAATCACCAAAGTTAACATTCGATGCGACACCCGCTGTAACAGAAACAATATTAGCAGAGCTTGAATGAAAATTGCTTGGGTCGCCAATAGTGCCTCCTGAATAAGCGCCTGTAGTGGTGTTTAATATCGGTTGTACTGGTGGGCATGTTGGTGAAACAATATTAGTTTCATTTATCGCTTCATAGACTTGGTAAGTACCACTCGTTCCCGCTGAAATTGTGTATGAACCCGTTGTAGGATCTGCTGTTGTTGCATAACACTGTCCAGTTGCTACGTTATAAGCGACTACGGGAACCGCAACACCTAGCCCAGCCTCAGTGCCATCTTTAACGCCATTGGTCGCTGTGCCTCCTCCGCTACCATTGTCATTAAAAACAAACCCTGATATTTGAGCACCGATCACAGTTAATTGGTAGTCTTCCACTTCACCATCATCTGATCCGCCATTGGGAGAATTACAATCAGCATCAGAGCAGACACGAACACGAAGATAAGTAGCACCTAATGTCGCAGTTGGAGGAATTGTAACAGGGTAACTTTGGGTTGATGAACTTGCAGAAGTATTAGAAATAATTTGCTCATTGGCATCGTTCCAATCTCCATCTTGATTCCAATCAACCCAAGCATAAAGACGTAAACCTACTAATGTTGATTGGGGATCTTTTGTAATAGTAATAGAAATATTAGTATTACCACCTTGAATAAACGAATCAGTCCAACTTACACCGTCTTCATCATCTGTGTTGTCGATATCATCAGCTGTTGCTGCCGCATTTTGCGAGGAGCCATCATTACCGGTATCTGTACCATCCCATAATGTTCCTAATGTGATATCAACTTGAGTATCTTCATCAGTATCAACAAGAGCATGGCTTGCCCCATCATTGCTATCTAACGTTTGATAATCACCACTGCCAGTACCTGCGGAAGTATCGGGGGCATCACCATAATCACGCTCAGCAAAAACCTCGGCCTCAGTACCTTCGATACCAAGAGTAAACCCATTCCAATTTTCATTACTTTGACTTGTCCAAGATACGGTTGAGAATGCAGCTTCTTCTGTAAACCGAATACAACCATGAGGCTCACCTGTTGTTGCATTTAACTGGTATTGTGCGCCAACAATTTGCTTAACAACATTACCACAGCCCCAAAAACCACAGGTATTGCCACCACCAGTTTGACTTAATATTTCAAAATCACGATCAAAGGAATAACCATTACCATTCAAACTGACAAAACAAAAAACAGGGTTAGCAATAGGCTCTGAAAATGTCAGTGTATTTACACCCTGTCTAGATAAAGCAATAATTTCACTTGCTGTCGGTATATTATCAACATAACCACTTGTAAATGGTGATATTGCAGGATTCCTTGCTCCTCCTTGACTAACCCAATAATCAGTACCACTTCCTGTTAAAATAAAGCTATAACCATTAGGCTGTGAATAAGAAACAGTTACTGTAGAGCCCGATGTCACTATTTGGCCTGATGCCGTACCAGAACCTGAATTTCCTGACACCCAATCAGTCCAATATATTGGAACAGCAAATACATTATGACACTGAAAGAAAATGCAAAATAAAAACAGGGAGACAAGTCTTCTTGAGATATTTTCCATTTTGCACACCTAAATGAATCAATTATTGAATCACAACTCGGTAAATAACGGTTCCTGATACGCCAGCAGCAAGAGAACCATTCATTTCCCAACGAATATTGCCTTCGTATCCAGCTGAATTAACGCCATTACTTATGACTATGTTACAAACGAGTGAAGCAGGAACCGTACCATTACTACACTGTACCGCTTGATTAAGTTCGGTAAATTCAGGCGTACTATCAAAAATAACAACATCGCTGATTGGTGCATTGCCCACATTCGTGAACGTCACGACATATTCCAGCACATCACCTGGTCGCCCTTCATTACTGGTTACCGCTTGACCATTCTGAGTAACATTACGCACCGTTTTCTCTAGCCTTAATTCACCCGAGCCTGTAAAGGTTGCTCTAACGGTGTCTTTATCTAACACGACACGCGTTATGCCATGCCCTGTATTAGTGGTATCTGCAAAAGTCATATCAGCTTCAATATCGTAGTGATAATGAGCATTCATCGGTGCATTAGCCGGTACGGTGACTTTACTGAGTAAACATACGGCACTATTACCACTCACTGCGACTGGATTCACCACTTGCGCCTCAACACCATTGAGCGTGCCATCACAATCGACATCGTGATAGAGCACCGTACTCCAACTGGTATTCGTTGTTGACGCGCTTGGATTAATGATGGTGAAGTTAACATTACCGGATGTCGCGGCAGTAAATTTATGTGGGAAGAACACCACGCCACCGGGGGTGGCTTCACTGAAGTTATCTGGCTCCATGCGTGGCTCACGTACTTTACCGAAATCTAAACCGAAGATTTCATCACCTGCATTCGCATTCACGGCCATTTGACTGTCGATAACACTGTTACTCGTCACTTGTGGAATGCCTGTGACATTCGCTTCACTGATATCAATCCAATCCGCTTGTTTCACGACATCTAACAATAAGTTTTTACCCGAAAAATCCACCCCGATAATAAATTGATAGGTTCCATCACCTGATGTGATTTCAGTACCAATCACATCACCAGTTGTAACCCCTGTAACCCCTGTATCATTGAACGTAACCGTCACTGTGAAGTTACCTAATCCGATTTCACTACCATCTTGTATACCATCATGAGCCGCTGTTGCTCCACCGACACCGTTATCTTCAAACACTAAGCCGTTCAATACGATACGATTGAGTAATTCAAACCAGTGATCTTCCACTTCCCCATCAGCTACTAAACCTGACACACTGTCACAAGTATTTATCGCCGAGCATAAACGTACGCGCATAACGGTATAGCCGTTGAAACCTTCAGCACTGTTCGCATCTAATGTGATTGGAATATTGTTAAGACCTGTCACAACAGCTTCATCATCAATTAAGAATTCATTTGTATCGTTAAAGTCACCGTCATTGTTGATATCAACCCAGATATTGACATACCCCGTACCCACTACTTGTATTGGTAAGGTGGTTGGTGTCTCAACAATAATCTGACTAGGAATCGCCAAATCTTCATCATCTTGACCATTGGTATCATCCCCTGATGCATCGGCCGTTAGCCATTGCCCAAACTCTGGATCCCAACGGCTACCCAGTAGTAAATCGGCTGTACCATCTGTCGCGGCATCAAAATATTGGTGTCCTGCTTCACCATAACTGGCTAGTGCATCACCATAATCGGTCGAGTCGTAACACCCAGCCCCATCATTACCTTGTAAGCTGCCTTGATCGGACGCGGTAACATATTCCGTATCTCCAGTAACAACGTTAACGCGATAAACCACAGCGCGATCGTTAAGATCTATCCCACCATTATTATCGCTGTCATGGTTCCCCCCATTGGTGATGGCATAAAGGCTGATACCATTGTCCATTACAAGTGCTCCTGCTTGTAACTTGCCATTACTATCTAACGTTGGCTCTGCACCAAAGTAAGTGAGGTTACTACTGGTCACTGCTCCCGTCGTCAAGTTGATGGTATATAAAGTGTCACCTTCTAAATCCAACAAGTAGCCCACTCCCGTTTGACTATTAATGGCTAAATCAGCACCGACATTAATTGGGCCGCCACCATAACTGCCTCCCATCGCGGCAATATCGATTAACACCGTGGTGAAAGTTTGGGTTTCTACATCCACTTTAACAATCGAGTCCCAAGATGTACGCCAAATGATCAACTCACTCCCATCAGCAGTGACATCACCCGCTATAGGCGCACTTAAAGTAACGGTCGGCGCTGACGTTGAGGTATAACCGCTGTTACGTAAAGAGTCTCCAGCAGTGAAAGTAAAAGTATCGCCATCTTGAAGACGACGTATTGCACTGCCTGAAGCTGCACGAATTTCGCCTAGGTCAATAAAGCTATTTCCTGTTTTATCCGTTACAAATAGGTGGTGAGTACGATCGGCATGAGACATGTCGGTAAAGGTACCGTAAATGAAACCATTCACACGGTTAAAACCAATCGCATTAATATTGGCGATATTGGTCTGATTGATAATCGCAATCGGATTCACAATATCAGAGAAAGTAATTGGGTTACTTGGTACATCTAAAGAGGTATATGTATAATCACTCGATGCCACAGGCCTGATGGTTTGCATGATCAAATCACACTGATTATTACCAACAAGATCAGAGAGCAGAATACGGTAATCTTCTACCTCACCATCATTTGCTCGTCCCATCGGGCTATTACAATCGACATTACTACAGAGGCGAACACGTAAATAAGTATGCCCGACCACGGCACCTGATGGGATTGGCACCGTGAAGTTATTCAAGCCAATGGCTGCATTCGTTTGAGTGATAACTTGTTCACCAGCATCATCCCAATCACCATCAAGATTGAAGTCCATCCAACCATAAATACGTTGACCTGTACTGGTACGTGCCGCATCTTCGACCACATTAACCGCGACACTAAGGTTTTCGCCAATGGTCGCAAGTGCTAATACGGTAACGCCGTCTTCATCATCGAAATTGTTATTATCATCCGCACGAGCAAGGATATCTTGTAAATTACCGTTATCTGCATCCCATTGGTTACCTAAACGCAGATCGATAAAGCCGTTATCATCCGTATCTACCTGCACATGGTGCGCCCCATCATTATCATAAATGGTAGTGTAATCATTGATACCTGTCCCTGCTGTGGTATCAACCGCATCACCAAAATCTGAACCTAATACATCTGGTGCATCAGTGAAACAACCTTTTTGTAGGTTGAAGCTATCCCCAGTACTCCCTGTAAATCCGAAACGAACCATGTTGTTGCCAATATCATTACGGATGTTTCGGGTAAATTGTCCTACCATCACACCATCCATGTAATAAGTAAATTGGTTGGTAGTCGGATCCCAATAGAACTGTGCGATGTGATAACGTCCATCCTCCAATTCACCACCCGCGACAGATGTTGCAGGGATCAAAGTATTGGCTGGATCTGGGGTATATATGTCCCCGTTTAGATATACACCTGTATGATCAATATATTGTCCACCAAGCGCATCGTCTGTAGCTCCAATAAAGGTGTTATCAAAAGTATCAAACTCAAACACAATGGACGGTTGTACACGCTGTCCACCGAAGTTATCGCCCACCCCTAATCCACCACCGAAATCACCTACCGCATTCAAGTCACGAGGATCAGCAGATAAAACAAAGGTCATACCGTCAGCCCCCGCTTCGCCTGCCGGCCCCCCGGTATTGGCACTGCGATCACCGAGATATACGGCGAGCTCTGCATACATAGGCTGATTTAAATCGATGTATTGCAAACTCCACAGGTACCCTGCTTGGTTCTGTGTATTGGTCGTTACAACATACTCACCATTGGCATCAAGGTAAGCATCCCCTCCTTCATACACGACAGGAGATTCACAAACATTCGGTTGAACAACATTGGTGATATTGGGTGTCACGGTATCTGTGTCATCTTCACCGTTATTAAACCCATTGTTTGGCGTGGAGTCGGTATCATTGATCGAGGTTTCAATGATTTCACCACTAATAGGAGGAGCTGTGGAAGATTGAGGAGCAAGGCGGATCACTGCATAATCGTTAAATCCGAGACCAATTGCCCCAAGATCCAATTCCCCCGTAATAGGGTCATAAATCGTTGTTGGCGTTACTCCATCTCCTTCATACGCCCTAACAAAGCTGTAGCCGGCAGGAATAGGTAAGGTGACTTTAGTGTTTAACGCAATGGTCGTTCCCTTATTCTCAACTTTTACCACCACATTAAATGGAATACCTAACGTAACATTCACTCCCGGCTCTAATTCTAAATCTAATTCTAAGTCACCGGGTGGTTTCAGTGATATTTGATGATCTTCAACTTCACCGTCACCAGCACTGCCCATTGGACTGCTACAGGCTTCACCACTCGAACAAACACGTAAACGGGCAAGGGTATCTTGGATTTGAACATCAGCAGGGACTGTAAAGGTTAAGGTGCTATTACCTGATGCATTAACGGCAACGGTCGCCCTCTCATCATTATCAAAGGTGCCGCTAAGGTCGAAATCAATCCAACCATAAAGGTTATCATTTCCTGACGATACTACAGGTACTGACATGGTCACCGTACTACCACCAGATAATATTGTTGATATCGATGGCTGAATAAATCCATCTTCATCATCCGGAGTTAAGCCGTTAATATCATCTCCATTTGCAGTCGCGGTTGGCTGACCGTCATTTTCATTATCAGGGTTATTAGAGCCTAAATACGGTAAACCGATGTCGGTTTGGTGGCGAGGACCATTATTAGTTAAATCTGTGCCGTATGTATTTGGTGCATCACCAAAATCTGTTGGTACGGGAGCATAGCGACACCGTGCGCCATCGTTACCACTTGCTGGCTGACCATTTGTAAGAAAAGTTGCATTAACTAACGTCGCAGCTGGCGCTGATAAGTTCGATAAATCAAATCGCCATAATGCACCGTCATTATTATTAGAGGCATACATAAAGCCCATATTGTCAAAATATAAAGCGCCAACCGCTCCCGAACCCGACATATTTGTTGTGCCCAAATTTGTCACAGATACAGCATACGTATTTGTTTGACGATTGATGGTTAAATCATAACGATAAAGTGATTTATCGTTGGTAATACCCCATGCTATTGACGTATCAAGCGGATGAATCGCGAGATCACCAACAAAGGTATTCGTAGACGCAGAACGACCTAGATATTGACCATAAGTTTCAGAATTAGGATTCACATCCACAAAATAAAGACGTCGACCATTCGCTCCTCCGCCCGACAACAATACTAGTATGTCGTCATCAGTGACGTCTCCTGCAGGAAAGCTGATTCCGTTGAGTTCTGGCACATTAAGCCTTAAGACGGGTTGATGTTGACTATCAAAAGCAACGACATCTGAATTGGTTGAACCGCTATTCGCGTAAACCCCCCATAATAAGTTTTGGGCAACACTATAGCCAATACCGTTGTATGTCGGAGAATGTGTAGAACCTAGCTGTGTTTCCGACGCTGTTACCAAATTCACTTGATACAATGATCTGGGTGTATTTTTAGTCAAATACGCATTGGTATCACAAGTAGGAAATGTATTATCAATCACAATGTCACCAAAGTTTACATCAGTAACAACGCCAGCAGTGACGGTAACAATATTCGCAGTTGAGGAGATATGTGAAGCAGGATCGCCTATTGTACCGCCTCCGCTAGTGCCGGTGACGGGATCAACCGTCGATTGCGTTGGTGGACAAGTCGGAGAAGTGATGTTAGTTTCGTTTATGGCTTCGTAAACTTTATAGGTACCAGTCGTTGGAAGCGATATTGAATATGCACCCGTTGTCGGATCTGCATTAGCCGCATAGCACTGTCCTGTTGCTGAATTATAAGCCACAACAGGCACAGTTATTCCCAGACCAGCCTCACTTCCATCTTTGACACCATTGGCCGATGTACCACCTCCACTACCATCATCATTAAAAACAAAGCCAGAAATAGAAGGAGGCGGATCAAATGTATAAGTACAAGAAACATCGTCACCATTATTTAATGTAAACGTCGTCGCACAACTGAGGTTATTTAACGTATAGCCAGTTGGACCATTCCAACTTAAGGTATACGAGCTAGGCGTCATCGCTCTGGTGTCACCTGAACTAAAGTTGGCAGCTATATTTCCACTATCTGTCGCTATTAATGTAAAGTCACCAGGAACCGCACTGCCTCCTGGATTCACAACAGCGTTCAAGGTTAGGCTACCTTGCACAAAGGAATAGGCCTTAAAGGACACTAAATCTAACGCTGCGCCGGAACGGCCATCAAAACCAGCTAATGCTTGACCTGCAGGAGCAACAACACGATTATAATATGATCCCCCGTATGCATGATTAGGTCCTATTTGCCCAGTTGATGGCGATGCTGGCGCTGCTGCAATTTCTAATCGATTTGTTCCACTATTAAAAGAAACAGGCGCACAATAAAGACGAAACCACCCCATTACAGGCCACGTTGTGGTTTGAGCATCAACACCAACAACAGCTTGATTTGCTGGACAATTTCCTGAATATTGCGTCCCTGATGTTGGCCCACCCCAAGGCGTGTTGCCAGAGTATGTTAACGTGGCAACACCACCAGATACATTAACTGTTGAGCAGCGACCTCTTAAGGCTGTTCCATCAAGAGTCCCACCCGAATTTGAGTTATAGAACTCAAACCCTGTCATTAATTGACCGCTTGGGCAGTTTTTAACAGAAAATGGAGATCCCCCCATACCACCGATGGAAAGTAAGTCGCTTTGATATACTAAACCCACACCTTCAGCAGAAAAAACTTTCTGACTAAATAAGAGTGTCGAAGTTAAGAGAAGTAATCTAAATATTATTTTTATTGTTAGGATTTTAATAAGCATTCGAATTAATTCCTCCATCAAAAAATAATTAACTCTATTTTTTGAAATCTATAAAAGGAAATAAGCAAAGTTTATACCATTTCAAATTCATCAATTTTCTTATATATACGTAAAGTAGAATACTATTTTGCTAATCATTATTTAATTTCATTGCAATTATGAATTTTAATATTATTAAAAGTTTAATTTCCGTTTTAATAAATATTAATCCACCTTAACTTGATAACTCACATAACCACTCTCACCAGGAGCTAGATTATTATTGAAATGCCATTCAACTGCACCTTGATAACCCGCATTATTAGTACCATTAGGCGTTAAAATGGAGCTGCAAACTAACGTTCCTGGTAGCGATACCGCAGGAGGCGTACATAAGATTGTCGTCGATAATGATGTGAAATCTGGGATCAAATCAGAAATAATTAAATCATCGACATCACCTAATCCATTATTTTTAAAATAGATTCTATATTCTAAAATATCGTTAGGTTTGGCCTTATTACTTCTTGATTCACCCGTAGATGTAGTGATATTTAGCACTGTTTTTTCTATTTCTAAATCACTAGAACCACTGTAAGTCACTTTAATTGTATCTGTATCGGAAACCTGACGAACAATGGGTGAATTACTAAACGTTACATTCGCAATAAGTTCGTAGCGACTAATAGCATTGAGTGGCGTATTGGATGGCATCATAGATTTAACAACAAGGCATATTTCAGGTGCAGAATCTGCATTCATATTGAATGGCGCAACCACAGCGATATCTGCTGGCATATCTAACACACCGTTACAGCTAATATCTTGATAAATAATATGACTCCAGTTGTACCCTGATGGCGATGCTTGTTCATTGGCTAAACTAAACGTTACCGTACCTGACGTATCGATAATAAATTTATGGCTCAGGAAGACTGGTAATCCAACTAAGGCATCGACAGAATTATCAGGTTCTAAAACCGGCTCTTGGACTTTACCAAAGTCTAAATTATCCAAAATATCACCAGCAGTAGCGTTGATCAGCATTTCACCGTCAAGTAATGAATTATTAGTAACTTTCCCCACTAAATCTAATGCAGGATCTGTAACATCACTTTCTGATATATCAATCCAAGCAGCTTGCGAAACCACGATCAACTTGACGTTTTTTTCTGATAAATCAACAGGGATCACAAGAGTAAAACGACCATCTCCTGAGGTAATAGTTCGGTTGATCTCTTGTCCGGGGTTAAAACCCGTTATTGCTGTATCATCATAAACCGCTTTAACAATGAATCCATGTAAGCCTTGTTCATCACCAGCCTGAATACCATTATGTGCAGTGGTAGCGCCTTTTCCGTTGTCTTCAAATACTTTCCCATTTAAAGTGATGTCCATATCAACAGGTACATTAGCACTAAACTCCGATGTATCTTGCAGTGAACCAAGCCCGCCGGTTGTTATACGATAAGCAATAACTGTAATTTCATCACCATTTACGAGTCCTGGTACTGCTGTAACGTCATTGAGGTTAGAACCAACAACACCTGTAATACTGTATAGATACGTTTCACCTTCCCCAGCAGCACGACTATCACCACCAGTATCACCTGTACCTGCATTGACTTTATAAACTTCAAAGACAAATTCACCCGTACCACAAACACTGCCAGTCACGGTTAAATTGGTACCGTCATAAACTGCACTATCAATTTCAGGCCGTGCTAAATTGTTATTTGCCCCAGCTCCGGTATTGTTATTACATATATCATTATTAAGAGATACGCCATCACCAGTGGCACCATTTTGTAAGTCAATAGAATTGGAATCATTGTTGCTGAAGGTATTTTTAGTAATTAAGTAGCCTCTAACATTGGTATTTCCATCAATGGAAACACCCGAACCACCATTATTGTGTAAGACATTACATTCAATGGTTGAATGGCGACCACTTCGATAATGAATGGCATCACCATCAGCATTTTGAATATCATTACTCGTGATAGTTTGGTTTAAATCAACGGCTGAAGTAAGGCTCTGGTTAATACCATCCCCCGTTGCTTCACGTAATATATTACCTTGAATATTTAGATAACTTGGTGCGCCTCGAGCAATCACAACATTATGATAAGGTGTCGCTGCAGTAGAGGTTGTTCCTAATAATTGGTTATGAATCACTTGCCAATTAATCACATTAGTTTGTGATGTTAAATTATTAAATGAAATATTATTATGTGCTGTCTTTATTGCGTTATAACGGATCACACCACTGTCACCAGTTAATGCACTATTTCCGGCATTAGAAATAGCAATACCAGCACAACCTAATGATGTTCCGCAACCTTGGTCACCAATCACATCATCATTACCAGCAGGATCAATACCAATGAGGTTATTTTCAATTAATGTATCTGTAATATTGGCTGCATTAACGTTAATTCCTAGCGAACCACCAGTCAGAGATAAATGTTTAACCGTCGTATTATCAGCACTGATAGTAAGCAGTTCAGCATTGTAGGGGCTAGCATTGGTTGCCATATCAATTTGTAATTCAGGTTTAGCTAATGGTGGGATAACTTCTGTTGTACATCCAGTATTACTCCCCACTATTTGTGCCGCAGAATAATTTCCAGGATTAGAATCAACAACTGTTATCCCGTTGGTATGGCTATACACAGTTCCATCAATAGTTGTATTGGCACCATTCATACCTGTGATAGCAATCAGTGATGATGTTGGTGTGATGACCCACCAATCTACACTTGCATCAGTATCATTGGCAGGAACTGCTGGGACAAAGCGCATTTCGTTAGCACCAGCAATAGTATTAGCATTAGTAATAAATTGATTTAACGAGCCTTGCGCTGTGTTATTTAAATTTGTAACAACGTTATAAGAGAAACCAAAATCTAAGTTATTCACCGCCTGTGACATACCCGAAAATTCAATTCGAGTAATATGTTCACGTAAAGAAAGGTTACCCGTTCCATTGTTGGTTGCACGATCGCCATCCCAACCACCAAAACAAGAACCCGTTGTATTGATCGGCGTTGCATCAGCGACCCCATCCCCATTCGCGTCACAATAACCAGTCGCAAAGGTACCATTTATATTATCCGTCACTGCTGTGGTATAGGTTTGATCAGCGACTGCGCTACCTGTTGCTGGCGGATTAGGCGAAACAAAATAGGTGACGCCGGGAATTTGTAAGAATGAATAATAGCCATTGGCGTCAGTTGTTGTGGTATAACTAGGCGCACCATCGGCGGCATTTGGAATACCATCACCGTCATCGGTATAAACATAAACACTCACGCCACTGACAGGGATTTGATCAGTCATGCCACTATCACCGTTCACATCATCATAAACATGCCCTGTAATGTCTACACAGCCAACACAGGTCATGTAATCTTCGATTTCCCCTGCGTTGTTTAATGCGCCTAACGAACGGGTATCTTCATCACTACCTGTTGCTGATGTATTAATAAGTGTTGAGCTGATACGTACACGTGAGAAGTAATAACCATTAGCCGTTAAATCAGCAAGAGAGTTCCATGTTAATGTTTGAGTTTGGTTATTTGTGCCTGTTGGTACAACAAATGCCCCCCCCGGGCCAGTACCATTGGTAATTAATTCATCGACATCAAAGGTACCGCTGTTATCAAAATCAAACCATGCATATAAATAGGCATCAGAACCCGAAGTATTGGTTGCATCTGCAGAAATGGAATAAGTAGTGTCAACAAAACGAACACTTGGATATGTCACGCCATCCTCATCATCTCCTGCAACGCCATAAAATGTACTACCAGCATTATTATCATCAGCCGTGGCATCTGCATTTTGAAGCCCAGTGTCATCATCATCTGGGATATTCACACCTAAATATGTCGTATATTCACTTTTTAATGCGCGATGAGAGGGTCCGTTATCGCCTTGTCGTGTACGATAATTATTAAGCCCTGTACCATTTGAAGCATCAGGCGCATCACCATAATCTTGAAGATAAGGTTCAAAATACACATCCATTTGTCCCCATGCTTCACCGCCACCACCAACTAACACATCAGAGGCCACCGTAAAGGTCGTCCCTAGAGGAATAACATCCCGATTGACGACTCTCTGGGTATTTCTACCCGTTTCACAGTTACCTCCGGCAGTATGACCACCATTAATTGTTTCTGTTATACCATTAGGAAAATAATACGTTGCTTTGTCATCTGCATTTAAGGTTCTAATTGTTCCTTTTTGAACAACTACATCACCCATAAAAAAAGTGGACGAACCATTAAATACACGACACCCGCCACCTGCATTTAAATAGTTATCACCATTTCTACCAGCGAAGACACGCATACAATAATATTTACCCACAGGCGTACAGGTTTGGAAAACACCATCAGAAAAACCACTATTACTAATTACACGAGGCTGTTCCGCATTTAATTTAAAACTAATCGCACATAGAAAAAATGCACTTATGTATAATTTAAATGCTTTCTTAAAAGGTATGAAATTTTTATTCATCAACCTCATCCTCATGAAAAGGTAATTTTTCGATTTATATTTTAACGTGTGTAAATTGTCGTCTATTTGTTCCGTTTCATTTATTAGAAAGTAGAATATGACTTAAATATCAATTTAATTAATTAAAAACATGCAATAAAAAAAGCGCCAACTTATGTGACGCTTTTTTAAATAACGAATTGTATTTAATTCACTTTAACGCGATAAATGACTTGTCCACTGCTACCTGCACTCATTGTACCTGCCATATCCCATTCAATATTTCCTTCGTAACCAATTTGATTCGTTCCATCAGTAGTTGAAACGGTACATGTTAGCCCCGTTGGTACTGTCGCATCTGAACATAGTACGGCTTGACTCAACTCGGTGAAATCTGGGGTTGAATCGAACAGTTTTACATCACTAATATTGGCATTACTGAAGTTTTTAAAGGTAATGACATACTCTAAAATATCACCCGGTTTGGCATTGTTTGTCGTCCCCGGTGGGGTTCCTTCAGTAATGTTTTGTACGGTCTTCTCTATCGTTAACTCACCACTGCCAGCAAATGTCACTCTGACTGTATCTGTATCGGTTAATTGTCGAGTGACGCCGCTATTAACGAAGCTCATGTCCGCTTCTATATCGTAATTGTAATTACTGTTCGCTGGCGCATTGCTCGGCGATTGCACTTTAGAGAGTAAGCAAACAGAAGAGCCTGCTGTTGTGGCGACTGGGTTCACGACTTGATTATCGCCACCATCTAACTCGCCATTACAATTATTATCAATAAAGAGTATCGCTGACCAACCGCCAATACCACTTGGGCCTGTCGTGTTATTGATGATATTGAAGTTAACATTACCTTGGGTATTGACTGTGAATTTATGACTAAATAGCGCTAAGCCTCCTGGCTCTATTTCTGTAAAGTTATCAGGCTCCATATACGGCTCACTAACTTTACCAAAGTTAAGACCTGATAAGTTATCACCCGCTTGCAGTACAACGGTCATTTGGTTATCCGTGACACTGGTACTTGTCACTTGTGGGATACCGCTAACATCCGCTTCACTGATATCAATCCAATTGGCTTTTGAACCAACCCGTACAATGATTGGCTGCCCTGCTAATATCACTGGCACTGCAAACGTATAACGACCATCACTGCCTGTTAACGCCGTTGCTATGATGTCACCGGTGTTATAACCCGTAATATTCGGTCCATTATAAATGGCTTGTACTTTAAAGTTCGCAAGGCCTCGCTCTGTGCCATCTTGAATACCATCATGGGCATCTGTTGCACCACCGACACCGTTATCTTCAAAGATGATGCCACTGATAGACATTTGCTGAAGCACATTCACGGTGTAATCTTCTACCTCACCATTATCCACTGTGCCTGTTGGCGCTATACATTGATTCGCTGCACTACAGAGACGGATTCGAATAAAGGTGGTGCCATCATGCCCATTACTGATCCCTGTTGGTAAGAAAGTCGGGATCGTATTGAGACCTGCGGTAACAGGGAAGTCTTGTACCACATGCTCACCAGGGTTATTCGTGAAGGTACCGTCGTTATCTAAATCCATGAAGATATTGATATGACCACTACCGCCTGTCACCACAACATCAATGTCATTCGATACGCCAACGAGCATATCACTCGGTAGGGTGACCCCATCTTCATCATCGCTACCGGTCACATCATCACCCGTTGCATCGGCGCTAAAGAATGGATAAATATCTGGATCCCATACCGTACCCATAATTAAGTCTGGCGTACCTTGTAGGCTCACATCACGATTTCTATGGCCTACTTCACCATAGCTTTCTGGTGCATCCCCTTTATCTCGGCTAGCAATACAGCCCGATGCATCTTGGAAACCAAGCTGGGTCTTATCACTGGCAACGATATAGTTACCTTGTTTAGTGATAAGGTTGATACGGTACATCGCCACTCTGTCGGAAGTGATATCATAAGCACCATCTTGATTGGTATCATGATGACCAAAGTTGGTCATCGCATATAAGTGGTTCACATCATCGGTAACAACAGCACCACTCCACGCATTCGGTGCTTTACCTTGGAAGTTAATGTCTTCAACCGTGACCGTATTACTCACCGGATCTAAGATATAAAGCTTAGGCTGAGTCGGCTCTAACAGGGTGAACGTCAGTCCTGCTGCAAACCCTCTACCTGTCAAATCCACAGAGTAAATATTGCCATCGATTTCTGAAATCGCCCAGTCCGCACTGGTTCTCAATAGCCCTGTTCCGGTATCAATCATGGCTGACGGTGTAGGTTTCACTTCAAAGGTCATGGATGGAATATCAATAATTAAGTAACTGCTCCACGTTGAATGCGTCACATAATATTTCGTTCCATCACGGGATAATGTCCCCATATTTGACTGAGGTAAGACAGGTGGGAATAGCCCGAATAGCCCTGCAGCGGTATTTAATGGATTACCCGTGGTGACACTTCTCGATGTGCCGCCATCAATACGGCTTACCGTGTAATTACCCGCAGCGCGAGGAGCCCCCATCGGTACCCATGTCACACCTGTTCTATCTGTCATAATGACCGCTAAATTACCAGCACCATCTCGATACGTAGAGTACATGCGTCCATTATCACGGTTTATGGCCAGCGAGTTCAGTCCACTATAAACAACACTGTTATTTAAGGTGGTAAATGAGAAACTCAATGGCTGCACTGGTGTTACCGCAGAGAAACTGTAATTAGGATCACTTGGTGCTTGCGTGACATAGAAACGGTCACACACATCATTGACTTGGAAATTACTGATCATGATACGGTAATCTTCGACCTCACCATCAGAAGCTTCACCTGTTGGGGTATTACAGCTGGTATCTGTAGAACACACCCTAACCCGTAAGTAGATATTACCTAACGTGACGGTTGTTGGAATGGTGGTTGGGAAGGTCAACATACCTTGTGCTGCGGTTGGTTGATTCACCACTAACTCAGTCACCGGATCCCATACACCATCGGCATTCCAATCCATCCAGGCGTAAAGTTGGAGACCATTAAGGGTGGATTGTGCGTCTTTCGTTACTGTAATTTCGATATCAATCGTATCACTTGGTGCTGCTTCTGTTGGTAACGTAACGCCATCTTCATCGTCAGTACCGTCTAAGTCATCAGCAGTGGCAGTCACATTTTCTAGTTCACCTGAATCAATATCCCACGCTGTGCCTAGGGTAATATCGACTTGATTGTCACCATCCGTATCAGCTTTATCATGTCGTGCACCATCATTGAGTGATGTAGTTTGGTAATTCCCCATACCTGTGCCTGATGTGGTATCAGGTGCATCACCATAATCTTGTTCAATCGCAGCAACTTGACAACTATGTTCAAGCGCTCCAACAAACCCATCGAACGCCGTTGAGCCATTCCACATAACAACTCGATGAATCGGGGTTCCACCTGTATCTGTGGTATTCACTTCAAATGCAGGACCATTATCTGGATAAGATTTGGTTGCGATAACATTGTTATTTAAATCCAATGCGACAACAGAAATGGTACCCGATGAACCAGAAGGATCACCTACGGCTGACACTGTATTCGCCGTTCTTGGCGTACCATCTACATTCACCAAGGTGTAAGAAACAGCGTTACTAGAAGCGAAGATCATTTTGCTATCGACTTGATAGCCAGCAGGTTCACCATGCCCAATAATATTTGCATCTTGAATGTAACCATATGGTGCACTTCTTGATACTTCTTCCACCAATAAACCTTTAGATTGCCAAGTCGTTGCTGGATGTCGTCCCGACGATAGACCATCAGTGAGATCAGTATAGGTTGTTGCTAGACCCGTTGAGCATTCATAAACTTGTAATTGATGATCTTCCACCTCACCATTTGACGCAATACCGCCTGTATCAGCACTGGTTAACCCATCGCTTACTGGTGCCAAACGCACACGCATATTGTAAACACCGTAACTAATAGCACTAATACTTGGCCATGTAATATCATAACTGGTCAAAGTATTATTTGATGGAACAGTTTGAGTGATCGCTTCAGTTGTATCAAAAGTACCATTACGATCAGTATCGAACCATGCAATAAGAGTTGCATCTTCCCCTGTGTTATTAAACACTTGTGCTGTTGCGGTATAGCTAGTCTCATTCAATTGAAGTTGAGGTAACGTTACCCCTTGCTCATCATCGCCAGTAGCATCATCAAATGTTGCATCACTGCTTGCCATTGATGCTTCACCATCAACATTATTAGCACCGAGATACAAGGTTGACGAGAAAATATGTTTTGGACCGTTTTCAGAAAGCTCAACAAGGTAGGCTTGTGGCGCATCACCACCATCCATAAGCGTTTCATCAGCAACAATAGTTAAAGTATGATCTTCTACTTCACCAACACCGAAATTACCGCCCATATCAGCATCTGTCAGCGTATCTGTTGTAATACGTAAACGAATGAAAGTATCACCACTTGCAGGCGTTGCACTGTAACCACTAAAGGAAAGTACAGCGACACCATCACTGGTATTATCGGCATCAACACAGTCAGCAGAAGCAAACTCTCCCGCTTGACCAAAATCACCACTGATATCAAAATCAACCCAGCCGTAGACAGTCGCACCTAAGTCATTAGTACCATCATGATCGTTACACGTTACCGCAACCATATAATTGCCAGTTGAACGAATATAAACCGGTGTGGATAAAGCATCCTCATCATTAGTGGCTGCAGCATTATCACCCGTAGCGTCTACTGTTGGCACACCATCAGCTTCGATATCTGTTGCCGCGGTACCCATGAAGATAATAGAAGATGCAGGGTGAGTTGGGCCGCCCGATGCTCTGAGTGTTTTATAAGTATCAGGTGCATCACCAAAGTCTAACGACACCAATGAAATATCATCACGGAAGTCAAGATCTTCTTTGAGCGGAACAATCGCACCATCAACAGCATCGGTATCAACATCACCAAATATGGTGACTAAATGTGACACTGTATTTTGAATAACTTCATCGGTTGGGCTCCAATTACCAGGCGATGTACCAATGACTGTTGAATCATCAATCGCATCGAAAATATCTAATAACCCATCACCATCAGTATCCACAGTACTAGTCACGGAATTAGGATGACTAGGGCCATTTTCAGCAACATCATCAATGCCATCAGCATCAGAATCTGCATCAACATAATCAGGTACCGTATCGCTATTAACTAGCGCAGTTGCATCGGTATTCACGGGTGTTAAGCCTAATCCACCACTTGAACTCGTGGTTAAATAAGCTGTGTTCAGACCATTATTGGAGATATATTGAGCGAAGGTATCTGAATTAGGTAAAATATAGCCATCAGAGGTTTGTGCTTCGATATTATCAGGAATACCGTCATCATCAGCATCAATATCTTGATGGTGTCCCTCTTGAGTAACCGCTAAATCTCGTGTTAAGAATTCAACACCACAAATAGCGAAGTCATTACCCTGACCACTATTGTTACTACCACTAGCGACAAAGTTATTTCTCACCGCTAAGGTGGTTAATGGCTCGTTGGCTGCAGGTGTGTAATCAAACGTATAATAATGCTCACCATTAATGATCGTTTCATTTGGATTAATGATTTGATTATTAATCACACCTTGCGTTGGCGTCATCGTTGTTTGTGACATCAGAACGCGTAAACGGTATGTTTCACCTGCTTGTAATGTGACTGACGGTAGGTATTGTGGTAATACACGATAGAATTCGTCATTAAATGATGTTGCATTTAAACCTTGTCCATTACAGCGCCCTGCCGTATCAAACTCATTACACAATGTTAAATATGCGTAATAGCGACCACTGCTACAACTACCACCATAACCTTGCCAAGTGTTATTCACTTGGTTACCAGTGTTACTTCCCATGCCATTTTGTCCAGCACAGACCAATGCATTACCTGATGGGTTACTATCACCAACACCACCTACATGTGATGGTGAATAATAGAAACCATCACCAGTATGTTTAACAAGTGGACATTGATTTGGATCGTTTGGATTCGCAGCATCAAAGTAATCTCTGTAGATATAATTAGGATCATATCCAAGCTCATCGACATCTAAAATACCGTCGTTATCATCATCGATATCAATAATGTCTGGTACACCATCCCGGTCAAAATCTGACTGTGATGACCCACCTCCCGTCCCACCACTTGCGACTACTCGAATAGAATAATCTTCGATTTCACCTTGGGTTAATTGCACCCCAAGAGCACGTGGGTCTTCATCTGTATTCGTGGCACCAGCGAGTGCTAATTTAGTTTCAGACAAGCGGAAACGAATACCATAATGCTGATTCACTAACGGCCAACTAGTAATATTTCCCCAAGTCACGCTGTAATTAGTCGCTGAGCCACCATTATCAGGAATCACTATTGCGCCATCATCTGCAGGACTGCCGATCGACGTTAATTCACCGACATCCAATTGACCATTGCGATCTGAATCTAACCACGCATAGAGATAAGCATCAGCGCCAGTGTTGTTAGACACTGACAAATCAAAGCTTACTAAATTATCCGTTTCATTGACGGTTACTTGGGTGGATGGTAAAGAGTCTTCATCATCACGTGTAGCTGTTGGCGTACCAGAAGTATCATCTGTTGTAGGGTGTGACGCCGTATAAGTTGTATTGTACGTTGAACGGTTATGAGGATCGGGATCGGTCGGATTAGTACCAATATAAAGATTTGCACTTGGAAGATGCGCAGGACCTTCATCATGTATACGAGTATGGTAATCAACACTGGTATTAGTTGAAGAAGTACCTAATGCCGTATCACGTAAATCACCAAGATCAAAACGTCCAATATAAACACGGTGGTCTTCGATATCACCGATGGCATCAACAATGCCTAAAGAACGTGGATCTTCGTCTGTACCTGACTTACCTTGAAGATCTATTTGATCCTGTGATACGCGAATACGCATAAAGTAATAATCGTTCACGAGATTATTAGGCAATATAAATCCAACATCAAATAGAGTCGCATTATTGGTATATAAAGCTTCGCCTGTAATACCTCCATTGGTACGATTAATAGCTTCATCTACTTCAAAAATGCCATTTTTATTCCAGTCAATCCAACCATAAAAATAAGCTGAACTACCTGTCGTATTGGTCATCGGCTCAAAACGTATAATGTGTGAACCTGTATCGCTACCTACATTAATAATGTTATTTGGATAATAAAGATCTAAC
>NZ_MSCJ01000004.1 GCF_002954615.1 Photobacterium angustum
TAACATCGGGATTTCAAAATTTACCCCAATATGGGAAGAAATAGACCGCCTACGGGTACACAAAGGCATTGTATATAAAGCCAACTTCAACACCTTTTCTCACCATTCAGATCGCTTCATGACAGCCCTTGAAAAGCACATACAAGGTGCCCGTTCCATGCGCTACAGCGTAGATGAAGTGTTTTACGATGTGAGTCACCTGTACCAAATTAACGTCGATTTGAATGAACACGTACAAGCCCTACGCAAAGCCATTTACAAAGAAACCGGTGTACCGACAGGCGCTGGTGTAGGCAAAACCCTAACCTTGGCCAAAGTCGCCTCGTGGGCAGCGAAGAACTGCCAACCTTACCAGGGACAATGTGTATTAATAAGCGAGAAAGAAACCGATACCGTTTTAAAACAAATGCCCGTAGGTAAACTTTGGAACATTGGCAGACAACTGAATAAACACCTGACACAAGAAGGCATTTTAACCGCCTACCAACTAAAACAGTGCGACACCAAAACCTACCACAAACAGTATTCCATCAACGTGGCTAACGTGATTTCAGAGCTGAATGGCATCGCCTGTTTAGATATTTCCGTTGAGCGAGAAAAGAAAAAACAGATATGGTCGACCGCTTCTTACCGTGATCGCCTGCATCACCGAGATGACCTTTTTGCCGAATTAGCTCACCACTGCGCCGAAGTGATGCGCAAAATACGTGACCAAAAAAGCGAGATGAAAACCCTTTCCGTATTTGTCAGCACCTCAAAATACGACCGTTGCCCACCGTTTTATCGCCGTGGTGAACTGACACTCGAAAACGGCCTAACCGATACCAGTTTTGCCCTGCAACAATTGCGCGCCTTATTCGATGATTTGATCCCCGACAACCTTGCCAAGCAACCGATATACAAAGTGGGCGTAGGTGCCCCAAGCCTGATTAATGCCGAAGTAAAACAGTTCGAGTTATTTAACCGCTTTGACAACAAAGACACCTTAAACAACACCCTCGACCAATTAAGCGATCGCTTTGGTAAAGGCGTGATCGGTTTTGCATGTCAGCAACGCAGCTACCACGAACGGCAGGGAGAAATAGAAATGTTAGAGCTAGAGAACTACTACACCGACATTAAAGACATTGTGGTGGTGAAGTGTGTTTAGTGGAAAGAAATGAATTAGCTTGAGAGTTGAAGATAGAGGCCAATAACGGTTGATATCGGAAATTACTATTAAATAGCACACTAGCTACATAAATAGATAACCATATCGGACACCTGTCCGATTTGGTTTTATGGTGACATCTAGTGCATTAAGTCATCTTACTTGGCTATACGGGAGCATTTCGCCATACAACAGAACCAAGGCACCAGTTTTTGTTAACCCATTATACCAAATATAAAAAACCGCCTCGATGGGCGGTCATTTAACAGTAATTCAATTTATGTGTACTGATTTTTAAGATGGTAAAATGTGACACCTTAAAGTGGAGCTGACAGATACGTTATAATTACCAAACAAAAAACTCTTCGATGGAAGATCATTTAACATCAATTATTAACGTAATTTTAGATAAACTCTTATTTTTGAGCTAAAAGCATCATTTTTCAAATCTATCTGACTATCAATAATGCACTCATATTTACTAATGACATGAGATAGTTCTTTTTTTATCTGAGTTAAATTAAATGGTCTAATTGCACTAATATCATTAAGTAACCTACTTTTAGCTATTGAGCTTGTTCCTTTTTTTTTCTTAAAAAATGAAAACATAGTCATCAACCTCCCTAATTATTTGACACATTATAAATAATAGCGGAATAAATTTAGTTTATAAGATGACGTTCATATTTATCTTAAAGATACCTACTACTCGATACTTATATGTCTTTTCGCTAAAAAAAGTCCTATTTAACTTAAAGAATCTATCGCGTACCACAGAATAACATTACAAATAAAAACAGGGCGTTAAACCCTGTTTTACATCATTTCAGCATCACTTGTGGCTAAAATTCCGCATTAATTATTTGTTAAGGACGTAACAAATCACAGTAAAAGCAATTCGTCCCCGACATTACTACCAACACGACAAAACTAACTCTCCTTCACCACCCTCGCTATTGTCGCCCTGCTACACCCTAACTTCTGCTTTTGCTTTCCCGAACTTACCACTTTTACATCTTTTGATTTGATTAATTCTTTTATTCGAATCACAATATGATTTGAATAAGCACTCTTTTCGCATCAAAGGATCAATTATGTGGGTATGGCAGCAAGATAACTGGCCTCATTTTCACTGGGATCAAGCCATCATTGAACCAATGGTGAGGCAAACACGTCTTAACCAAGGCATATTGCTGGGAAAAATCACCTGCCAATCGCCGAACCAACAACAAAGTATGTTGGATACGCTGCTAGCTAACATTGTCCATTCCAGTGCCATTGAAGGGGAAAAGCTTAATGCGTTTTCTGTGCGTTCGTCGTTGGCAAATAAGCTAGGGATGACGGAAGAAAAACCGTTTCCAACCACCGAGCAAACCGATGGGTTAGCTGAGATCATGCTTGATGCGGTGGAAAATCTCGATACGCCACTGACGCTTTCGCGGATCTTAACCTGGCATCAACGTTTGTTCCCTGAAGGTTATACCCTGTTTAACCCAGTGATTGGTGGCCAGTTACGGGGCGATGCGCCGATGCAGGTTGTCTCGGGCCGTATTGATAAGCCCATTGTGCACTTTGAGGCGCCACACCGTGCCATCCTTGAGCCTGAGCTGGATACTTTTATTGCGTGGTTTAACCGATCTAAAAACGATACGTCACTCGACCCTTTACTACGTGCAGCGATCACCCATTTATGGTTTGTGACCCTTCACCCGTTAGATGATGGTAATGGCCGTATCACCCGTTTGCTGACAGATTTAGCATTAGCCCAAGCCGAGCAGCAGTCGGTTCGGTTCTATGCAATGTCGGTGGGGATCTTGGCTAACCGCCACAGCTACTATGAGGTATTAGAGCAAACCCAAAAAGACGACCTCGATATTACCGCTTGGCTACACTGGTTTTTAACTACCTTGAATGCCACTTTTGATGGGGTGTTAACGGAGATCGATCAAACCGTGTTTAAAACCAATTATTGGCGCCAGATCGACCAAACCAAGCTCACCGCAGAGCAAGTGAAAGTGCTCAATCGGATGTTGGATGGTGACTTTGAGCAGGGGATCAATACTAGCCAATACCATAAGGTGGCGAAGGTCAGTAAGCCAACCGCAACCCGTCATTTGGCGTTGTTGGTTGAATTGGGTTGTTTGGTGAAATCGGGATCGGGCGGTCGTAGTACCCGCTATTTGTTACCGGTTATGAAGGATTAATAGATGCTGCCGAGTGGAAAGCCAACCGCTTTTAATTGACTAAAGTTACGTAACTTATGCAATTTACGTAACTTACATAAGTTTACATTAAAACCCTGAAAAATTAGGATTTATATACTCAAACCAATCACTAACATTAGTGTATTAAGCATATTGACGCCATGGCAGCAACAAGCTTTAGTTGCCTGTAACGCCACAGCAGCTACTAACAATTCGTATCGATAAACAAGATGGCCATCCTTATTTTAACAACAGCCTTGCGACAATAGATTGGATCACGTTCAAAAAGGAAAGTGGCAAAGGCCTAACGATGCAAATGAGCTGGATGGGAGACTCTATCAATGTGTGTTGCTGGGGAGTGGTATGGGGCAGAATAGTGTATATAAGAAAAAAGCCGCTCGTAAGAGCGACTTTTATACCTTCGTCATTTATCCGCAGCAGACAATAACTTTTTTTCAAATGATAGAAAGGAAATATTCTGCTTAAACACGATACCTGAATGCGATCGCTCTGCCGATTTTCCTACCATATAACGATAACTTAATACTTGATTCTCATTCATCTTATTAAAGCTAACATTACCTTTGAAATCACCATCTTTAGCTAATGCCATCGAGTTAAAAAAGAAAATAAAAGCTGCTAAGATTGATGTTTTAAATACCGTTTTCATAACAATTCCTTTTAACTACAGAGAAAGTGATTTTTTATTAAATTCAACAACTTGTAACGAAACCGATAGGAATAAAATATCTTTCACTAAAAAGAACGATGTCGTAGGAACACCATCAACTATTTTCCATGTATCAGGCGTTGTGAATAAAAAGCTTAACGTCACAATTGAAAGAACACTCGCTAGAACACCGAAAAACACCCCAACTTTCGGATTAAAAAAGCTATAAATCAAACCAACCGCAATAATAATTTCACTAATACCGACAAGATTTGAAACTCCCTGAACGGATAAAATGCTGTATAACCAGCCTATTAATGGGTGATTTTTCACTAATGGTTCTATTGCTGCTGCCTCTGTGGGAGTGAATTTAAAAATACCGATCCACAATAAAAGTAAAACAACACCGAAAACACCAACTTTATAGCTTAAAGGCGTCTTTACCCAACCTAATGACTGTTGCTTTATATCATTCATATTATCACTCACAAATTAAACTAAACCGTTTAGTTTAATTTATGGGTTAAACTAAGCCCTGTCAACCATTTTGAACTAAACAGTTTAGTTTGATATAATAAAAGGTAGTGACTATTGAGGTAGCTATTCATGTCAAAACAAGAACAAAAGAAAACAAATATTATCAATAAAACCATTGAGTTATGTTCTAAATATGGTTTTCATGGCACCAGTATGGACAACATCACGTCAGCAACGGGTGTATCTAAAGCTACTATTTATAAGTACTTCAATTCAAAAGAAAATTTAATAGCGGAAGCACTAGCAATCTTTAGCCAACAAGCAATTGAAAAGCTTGAATTGCTTTATAGTGATAACAGTCAAACATTGGAGCAAAAGCTGTCTAGCCGCTTTGATGGCTTATTAGATTTATTCAATCGACATGCTTTTCATGGCTGCTATTTTCAATTGGCTTACAGTGAATTCAATCAAATTGATCCAAATATCAGCCAAATTTGCAGTGGCTATAAAGAAAAACGATTAACGATGTTAGATGAATTATTGCAGAACGAAGGCATTATAGGGGCGGAAGATAAAGCTAAACAGGCTGAACTTATTTTCAATGGGTTACTTGCCACTTTACAAATCACAGAAGATCAAACACTGATCCCGCTAGCTAAAAAGATGTATCTTACTACGATATTAGAAAGCTAATACTGCGATTATTTTATTTACATTTTTAGGTAAAAAATAGCAATTAGTCACCTGTATATCATTATACATATTGCCATACGTAAGAACTCAGTTTCAGCGATAAGAGCAGCTCCCAATAGGGAGTCGTTCTTCGTTGTCGTCGCTTTGTCAGTTAACTTTTCGCCAATTTAATATATCGAATCTTTTACACAAAAGAATCAATATAAGACACATTACAAACACTAACTCTCTTTCACCACCCTCGCTATTGTCGCCCTGCTACACCCTAACTTCTGCTGTATTTCTGAATAACTCCGCCCAAGTTTTAACTGATCCCGTATATCTTGATGCAGGGATGCATTCACACGGCGCCCACGATACTTACCTTCTGCTTTTGCTTTCGCAATGCCTTGCGCTTGGCGTTTATGACGAGTTTCGTAATCATCACGTGCCATCGCGGCGCCTAAATCCAACATGAATTCAGTTAAAGCCAAGGTAATGCTGTTTTGCTCCCCCGCACTGAACACCGCATACGTCATTGGCTGATCTACCACTACTATCACCAAGCCTTTTTCCATTATGCGCGCTTTTAAGGTTTTCCATTCAAGCCAAGGTAAACGAGTAAGACGATCCATCTTTTCAATCAGCAACACATCACCGGCTTCGCTGTCATCTATCAACTTGTTAAGTTCTGGCCGTTCTAACTTGGTGCCAGATTGGTTTTCGATGTAATAGCCAGCAATACGACTATCAAACTTAGCGCCAAAGGCTTTGAGTTCTTCTTTTGCCCGTTGGGCATCTTGCTCGGTAGTAGAGGCACGAAGGTAAGCACGGATCAGCATGGTTTCCCCTAAACAGGTTTAATTTAAGTTGGTTTCTCAAATCAGTTTAGTATAGATGGTTTCACAAATGAAGCGGTAAGGGCTGAGAGGCAGTGGAGAGTGGTTTCTTTAGGGTATACAAGTAAAAACCAATAAAAATAAAAAAATAGAACAAATTGATAGCTAGTAACGATTAATAATCATTATCTATTGATAAAGGGTTATTGATATAAAATTTAATTTCTTAATGGCGAAGCTAACTTTTGCCCCAAACAAAGTTAGGCTTGAACGCAAGCTTTTACTATAGTGACCATATTTCCCCTAGCATATCTAATACAGATTCGAACTCCAGTTACCAGCCGTCTGTTGGAGTTCGAAAATATTTAGTTTATCTTGTCGTAGATTGTATCTTAAATTTCCACAAAATTAGTTTAAAAAGTACCCTAAGGTAACGCTACAATAGCTTCAATTTCGATGTGTAAATCGGGATGAAATAAATTCGAGACTTCAACAAGTGAGCTGGCAGGATAGTGCCCGCGGTAAAAGTCAAAAAGATGTTCACGGATATCAGACACTTGACAGATATCTCTCACGAAAATAGTCATTTTCACTAAGTTTTCTTTGGGGCATTTCTTCTGAACCAAAATTCTATTGATTTGAGATAGCACCTCTAAACTTTGCTCATTCAGTGTCTTAGATTGAGCATCGGTACCATAAGCTGTTAGCCCAGAGATATAAAGTGTTCCATTGTGCTTGACTCCATGTACATAGGGCCCTACTTCTTTTGGTAAGCTTTTATAAGACTGCCGTTCTACCATTACATTCTCCTTTAATTGAATAATGACAACGAATACAAATCAGACACGCGAATCTCTTTTCCAAAATGATGGACAACATGCTCACTAAAATACGACTTTTGCATATTCGTAAAAGATCCAGTCGCTTCAGTAACAACAAATGTATTGTATCCAAGGTCATGAGCTGATCTCAGAGTCGACTCCACACATACATGAGTAGCAAAGCCAGCTATTATTAGATTCGTAATACCGTTATTTCTTAAATAGCAATCTAGATTACTACCAGAAAACGCACTAGCACCAATCCGTTCAGTGACCGTATGTTCATTCTCTTGAGGCAGAAAATCGGGATGAATTTCCCCTTGAAACCCTTGCCACCGTTTGGATTTGGAAATGGCACTTCTTAGCCCAAATTCCGCTTTCCCGAAAACTGTGTATTGTTTGTCGGGCTTCATGAGAACGTGAATAACAGTAAACCCTAACTCTCTAGATAAAGACAAAGCTCTTTTAGAGTGAGTAATTGCTTGCTCAAATTGCTCTTCATCTAAAACAAGCTCGCTTCTCAGACTACCGTAATCACTTACCCACTCGTTCTGATATTCAATTAAAACAAGTGCAGTCTGCTCTGGTAATAAATCTAATTTTTCCATCATTAGTCCCTATTATTCGGAAGAAATAAAAGGTTATATGTGGTGGGAAAGAAGCGCATTATCAAATGTTAAGGTGAGTGTTTTAATCTTGAGAATGTTACAGGGCTCATTCCTAAATAGCTGGCAATATGGCAGTCACTGATTCTTTCAAACAATTTGGGCTCTTTAAGGGTAAGTTGGTGAATAAGCTCCGACTTGTCTAGGGTCAATAAACGATACTCTCGATCAACTTTGGCATCTGCTAACCACTCTAGGTACGTCATGTAGAATTTGTCCCAAATATTGAGAGTGGTTAGTTGCTCCTTGAATTGATCGAAATCTATGTATCGAAGAAGTGTGTGTTCGCAGGTAACAATGCCGAATAGGCTTGGGCGGTTACGCGCAATAGGGGCAACTGGGAAAAACACATCCTTGTCAAACAAAAACAATTTGTTGGCTTCGTTTCCATCAGGAGTAAGATAGTAAAAACGTACTGCGCCTTCGCTTAGTAGGTATACATGACTAAATACATCGTTGATATTAAGGATGTGGTGTCCCTTCTTAAACTGTGCAGTTTTAAAACTAAACAGTAAATTTTCAATTTGGGGAACACTTAAGCCAAGCTCTAGCAGCAAATTATCGAAGTTTGGGTATGACATGTAGATCCTGCTCTTGGGACTAGGGGGCACTATCGATGGGAATAGTACTATACATTATTGGCATTCCAATCAGTCGATAATGTCTGACATTTATTTAAAGTAACGATAGTCTGTGACTTCTTCACATTAAATTTGCCCCTTTTCAATTTTTTAAAAGTCAGCTCGGTAATTGGGCCGAGCTGGGTTTTGTCCAAATTTTAGCTAACTCGCTTCGCCAGTGCGTGTGATCACCAAGCGACTTTGTCATAACCAACTTCGCTAATATCATTCCATATCAGCGAAGTTACCCACTCATTTCACATAACATCTGTTATATCTACCGCAACAGAAAGCAATTATTTTCTAAGTCATAGAAAAGAAGAACAATTAAAAAAGGAGTTATATCGTCTAGTTAGTGGCAATTTTCCACCCTCACCATTTATACGAAAAATCACTTTTCCCTACTTCCCAACTTCCCGTTTAGCGATACAATCTCTTTGTCCAACGTATAAAAATATAGAAGAACTAAAATAATGAACACCCCTAACGCATTTCACTTTTTGCTAAAACAAGTCCGTGAAGAACATGGCATGACGCAAGTCGATGCAGCTAAAAACTTGAAAATAGCAAGGCAAACCTACTTAGATTTAGAGTACGGAAAAACACTACCACGACTAGATACACTGATTACACTATCGGCACTTTTTAATAAAAGTGTCGCGTATTTTACTGGCGAACGTCCCTCGTTAGACAGTTTTGATACCATGGAATTATTTGAAGAGCTTCAACAACGGTACTTAAAAAAAGTACCGAACATTGCTGAAGCCGTACCGCATTAAAAACGATAAAAGCCTGCGCCAGCAGGCTTTTTTATTGCTTTTGATCTTGATTTACCGCAACGACCAGCCCACGTAGGCCGCTATAGAAATACAGTAAATAAAGCCTGTAACCAAATACGGACAGGCCAAAGGCGTAGACACCATTTTTAAGCACCAGACGGGCTACATTGGGTGGGCGGGGGAGGTTGTGGAAGCCGATGTGCGAAGCGCGAGGTAATTGGCAGGACTGCCAACATGACAGCCTAACTACACCAATAAGAGGCCAAATGTAACCACACTAACAGGCCGCTTTTGATGTTGGCTTGTGGCTAAAGCGAACATCGATGCCAAACTGAGCGCGGAAAATTTAACATAATTGCCGTTTTATGCGTTGTGCCCAGTGCCCGCCAGCTTGCTGGGGTTAGGCACGTAACATTTCGCATAAAAACCATTATGTTAAGGCTGCTTTGTGCCAGCAAAAGGCACCAAGTAGCCGTAATTATGAAGCGCCAGCACCCACGATACTCAAACGCACGGTAATGGCGAACTACAAACCTATGCAGTTAAACCTAAGAGCGTGAGCCATTACGGTGCGAACGGGGCTTGTTTGCGCGAAGCGTAAACTTCCCCAAGATTGGGGATAGGGGTTGGAAACAAGCTCCTAAGCTAGCCAGCGGTAGAATGAATGGAAAACCGCCCCGACAACACCATGACGTTGCCTTGGTGTGAGCGATGCTTGCATTGCGGCTTTTCACACGAAGGCGTTTTAACGTGATGGTAGTAAGGGTGTGTTTGAAATGAATGGCGCGTCTCGCTGGCGGGCCTTATCCTCGGAGTGTCCGCAAGTGATAAATCCATCAAATAAAGCCCATATTTCAGGGCCTCGTAGGTAAGCGATATTCAAAATAGATTAATCTGCAGAATTACTCTCTTTAGAAAGTAACCCTTCATAATGACGGAGCGTTTCTATGTACTGCTTAACATTCGTTTTAAGCTCAACCACCTCTGATTGCGCTTGCTCTAAACGCTGAGTATTGGTGGATAAAGATGCTTTAGCATCAGACAGTGATGCTTGTAGTGTGTTTCGCTCTTGTTGAGCCTCACGCAAGTCTTTATCAAGCTGTTGGTTTTGCTCTTGTGTTGATAGCTTACTCGCTTTTAATTCTTCAATAAGCTCTTGCTTACTCTCTTGTGAAGATTCAAGACGGGTAATGTTTTTAGATAGCTCAACCACTTCCACGTTCAGTTGCTTGATCTGATCATTCAGCTCAATGTTTTGCGTTTTCGTTGATGCAACTAGCTCTTTATTACTTTCTAGCAGTAATTCATTTTTCGCCAGTTCAGTACGTAAACGCTCGTTGCTAGCCGTTGATTCACCCAATTGCTCGGTGAGGTTTTCAATTTGTTGGCGTAACTCTTGGGTAATCGCTTGCTGTGATTTATCAGCCTGGGCGAGCTCCGCCTCTACTTCTTTGATCTGCTTTTCACGCTGCTCAAGCAAGGCGGTTTGCTTGTATAAACGATCTTCAGCTCGTTCTAAATCATCAATGGCCAATAGACTTTGTTCTTTGGCATCTTCTGCGATTTCACGGTAACGACGTTCGGCTTCGGTAGCGTGGCGGGTAATTTCAGCCATGAATACACGGGTAAACTCTTCCGAGAAACCCATTTTTTCAAGCAGTGATTTTTGGTTTGCCTCAAGCTCGTCTTTCCATGCTTTGTAATATTTATGAACGGTTGAGGTGCTGCTGACATCAGGCAGCATTGAAAGCACGATACGAACACTCACCTTCTGACCTTTCGCATAAAGATCATTACAAATTAGGGTCACTTTATCTTGTAACTGATTACCACTAAGAGAAACGCTCATATCATCACCGCCATTAATTAACCTGTATAAATTATAATCTAAAAAACGAACAAAAACAACGAACGAACAGCGTTCGTTCGTTTAATTTAGAAGAAAAAGACAAAGTAGCCGTAATTATGAAGCGCCAGCACCCACGAAACCCAAACGCACGGTAATGGCGAACCACAGACAGATGCTGTTAGACCTAAGAACGTGAGCCATTACGGTGCGAACGGCTCTTGTTTGCGCGAAGCGTAAACTTCCCCAAGATTAGGGATAGGGGTTGGAAGCAAGCTCCTAAGCTAGCCAGCGGCAAAATGAATGGAAAACCGCCCCGACAACACCATGTCGTTGCCTTGGTGTGGCGATGCTTGCATTGCGGCTTTTTACACGAAGGCGTTTTAACGTGATGGTGTAAGGGCGTGGTTTGAAATGAATGTCGCGTCTCGCTGGCGGCTCTTATCCTCAGAGTGTCCACAAGTGGCAACTTATTGTCATAGCTAATATTTTGTTACTACATATTAATAACGCTGCATATTTTCTTTTCTGAGGAATATGCATGTGGAATACTCCGACCGCCCAAATTAGGGCATAAATATTTCGGAGCAATAAATGAAAAAGGCCGCATTAGTTCTTCTTGTAAGTTTTGGCTTGGTATCCACTGCAATGGCGCATTCAGGTGGTACGGACAGTAAAGGCTGTCATACAAATAGCAAAACAGGTGTTTATCACTGCCATTAATCTCCGTTACATGAATTTCCTAAAAGTCGCTTATCGTGGCTTTTAGGAATTGAGACATGTATCAATGTAACGCACAGAAATGCATCTACTTAGTACAAAGTATTCAGATAGGGAGTGGGATACTTGATGAATAAATCAGAACAGCTTTTAGCATTAGCAAGAAAAAGACAGCAAACAGTTTATGATGGATATACATCTATTGGTGATTACAACGATGGTGCATACGAATGCAATTTTGTTTCGCCATATAGTATTTCAGCGCATAATGAAAATGCTAAAGTTTTAGTAATGTTGCAAGATTGGTGTTCATCAGATTCATTTGGGGAAGATGTATGCCAAGAAACTTTAAGGTATGGTTATACTCCATCAGTTAAAACAAATATAAAATTAAAAGAATTATTATTAGAACATTTTTGTTTAGAACTTAAAGATACCTATTCAACTAATTTATTCCCTTTCATAAAACCTGGTGCAATGAATACTAGGATTCCTGCAAAAGATATGTATAGAGCAGCATTAGATTTTGCGATTCCATTAATAGATATAATTAAACCATCTATTGTGATCTGTCTTGGTAAAGAAACATTTAATGCATTAAGAAAAGCGTGTGGATTAAAAATCGTTAATAACATTCAGGAAGGTATAGAATCTCATTTTACATATAAAACGACAGAGATTTTCTGCCAAGCTCATACTGGAATGTTGGGGCAAAATAATAGAAATCGTCACGGTATACATAGGGTTACAAGTGATTGGAACCATATGAGATCATATTGTGATGGTTTATCTCAATCATTATAAGTATAAACAATAGCTATATCGTATTTTGTAACATTTATTTTATTGGCAACTTTCTTTTTTTTATATATAAAAAAGCAAAATTCCTACCACGTAAAAAAAATGAAAATAATATTATTAGCTGTAGCCTTATCTTTAACTGGATGTGCCCAAATTCAAAATTACAAGACTGTTGATGTAGCTTTAAATACACCATTATCAACATCTATTGGAGGTAGCTTTTTTAGTATCGCAAAAACAAAAGATCTACCCAATGCATTCGGTAAAGCTGATATTTATGGCGGAAAAGTCAATCTAGGTCATTCAGAATTACGATATCAAGGTTTGACAAAAGATAATCAATTAATATTACGATATACCGATGTAACTATTCATTCTGATGAGAATGTCTTTACGCGTTATGGGAATAGTTCATCAACTATTTCTTCTGGATATAATGGTAATATAATGGTCACACATGCAAATAAGAGAGATGCCAACATCTCACAATTACCTCCCAACACCATAGAATTTCTTTTCCCATTAAATAAGAAAGTATTACCAATTAGTGGTTACATTGTAACCATTATTGAAGCTACACCTTATGATGTTAAGTATACAATATCGCAATAAAAATAATAAAAACGTACGAGTACGCATAAATACCCATACTGTTAAATAAGCCCTGCAATGCAGGGCTTTTTAACACTTACCGCACACCTAAAACGACGTATACAATCCCGTCATTTCAGTGAAAGTGCCCTCTAACATATCGCAGTAAATCCCCGATTGGCGTGTGACTTCAATGTATTCCAATTGGCCACGCTTTTTACAAAAGCTGATCACTGTGTAGGTATCACACGGATCTAAAATTACCCGTAACCGTGTCACTTTATTGATTGCCCCTGTATCCGTAGGTAAATCGAATTGCAGTCCAGGTTCGGTAAGGCCGACAAAATGTTTCGCGCCGGTCATGGTAATAAATCGGTTACCACCAAGCTGGCTTAAAATGGTTTTAGCTATTTCCATATAATACGGCTGACTCATAGCGCCCCCTCCTGCTCGTAACTTTCTACCGCTTCAATAAAACATTCCAGATCGTGACAAGTACCAATTACCGGCCCTAATGCTGGGTATTGTTTAAGTACAAAGTTAAGCGCATTCACCATCTCCACCACGCTTGGATTGCATTCACGTAGTCGGATATAGAGTTGGTGCAGACGCTTATCAATAAAGTAATCGCGGGATCTGTCACTCATCGTTGTAGAGCCTGAGTGGTGCAGCGGTGATACGCTGCTCGGTTGATGTGCCTTAGTGGAGCTTGGTGAGTGTGAGTTGGAATGTGCCATCGCTTTTCTCCTTATGGGGTTTCTCATCGCCGTTTTCGCCTAACTTTTTCGAGGCACTGCAGGTTCTTTAAAGCAAGGGCGCGTAGCGTGTATTTCACCCTTGTTTTAGAGGTTCTGCTGTGCAACGTTACAGCCCGTGAAAAAGCGATGAGAACAATAAGGAGAAAACAAAAAGCACATGGAAACGGCACACACCTTAGCGACACTTGGCACAGCAAACGAAAGCTTTTGATGTTGTAGCCATGATTGTTACCCGAACGGGACAAGACATTTGCGAAGCGTTGTTTTGGCTTGGTTGAACCCTTGATACAAGGGCGGTACGACCGCAGGGGAAAGGTGTGAAATAAGCAGGATATGGCTACACAATTAGTTATGTAACTTATGCGAGTTGTGCAAGTTATGATCGTTACGTAACTTACGTAATCTTATCACTTACAATAAAACTATTGATTTTAAATTTAAAAAACTTTCTTTGAGTATTAAAAGCTAATTCTGAAGTAATGAAATCTCAAAATACAGGCTTATAAAATAGATACCTATATAAAACCAACAGCGACAATTCGCTGTTGGTTTTACTAAATTATTGAATCACACCACACGCTACACGTGAGCCACCACCACCTAATGCTTTTGGCATATCTGAGTGATTATCACCACCTGCATGGATCATAATTGAACGGCCTTTTAGTTCTTCCAACGTTAAACGAGGTGCTAATACTGGGTTCGTTGCTAGACCATTGGCACTGACAAATAGCGCAGGTAAATCACCTTTATGATTATCATCAGACCAAGCAAAGCCATGCTTATTAGTGTGCTCAGGATCGTAATGTCCTCCTGCAGCCCCACCTAAAACAACCTTGCCGTTTTTCTCTATTGAACCACAGTTACCATTTTGATGAATATGAAAACCATGCATCCCCGGTGTTAGATCTGCCAGTTCAGGTGTAAACACTACACCATATTTATTTTGGCTTAGTTCAATCGTACCTACAGGCTTACCTGTTTGTAGATCGGTCATTTTAACGGTGAGATCTTGTGCTAGCACTTGATGAGATAAACCCAACGCTAGAGCAGTGAATAGGAAAGCCTTTGCTTTGTTCATGTTTTATCCTTATTGTTTTTATTCTACGCAAGCATTAAACATGCTTTTGACAATAAGGCATAGCGATTATTTACGATTATCATTATCGATAATATCTCAAACATTCACTTTCGATAATGTGTAAAGACTAGGATCAATTTATTGCCCCATCTTTATACCGTTAACGATAAAAGCCTGACACACGACATTTGACGGTTTATGGGAGCTTAGAAAAGCTTGGGTGAGGGCATAGTAATAAGTGCTTTATAACATCAAAATCAAAAGTATCGGAACCCGCCACAGCTTGGTAACCTTTTTCGATAACGAACTTATTTTTTAGGTTATCTAAATCTTCTAAGAACGCCTTTGCAACCGTATATTCATCAATAAGTTTTTTTCGATTATTAAACCTAAAATTCAAGACAGCAAACCAGAAAGAAACCAAGCTTACGAGAGCAGCAATAAACTTAAAAATTAACGAGTAATCCACACTAACACCCTAACCAAACTTACTTAACAGACATAACTTACGCAAGTTACGTAACTTATTCTTTCATTACATATCAACGCTTTAAATAATCACTCAATGTACTAGGTGCGATATCTAATAACTTTGCGGTAGCTCTAATTCCTAATCCCATAGCGCGATATTTTTCTATTTGTTCGCGTTTATCATCGAGCTTTAAACGTTTCGCAGGCCCCTTTGGGCGGCCTAATATTTGCCCTTTCACTTTACGCGCCGCTAACGCTTCTTTGGTTCGCATTCGGATGAACTCACGTTCTATTTCACCGGCTAACCCAAAGATTGTGGCGATGATTTTAGCTTGCATCGAGCCATCAAGTTGCATGTTCTGTTTAGCGATATGGACGTTAACTTGCTTGTCCATACATAATTCTAAGATCTCTAATACTTGCAAGGTTGAACGTGCCATACGGGTGACTTCGGCAAAAATAATGGTATCGCCTGTTGATAATCCCTCTAACAAGCTCCCTAAGCGCCGCTGACGCCATTTTTTAGCCCCAGACACACAATCCTCTACAAAAACCAAGTTACTCAGTCCTGTGCGGTTTGAGTACTCTAAAATGCCATGTTTTTGGTTATTTACGTCTTGGGTATCACCCGATACACGCAGATAGGCATAGTTGGCCATGATCACTCCTTGCTTGAGTAGGAGTCATCACGCTAAACAAACAGGAAAAACAGTGCCACTAGGGAAGAGGAAAATTGCGATGGTGTATTCTAATTGGGTTGTTTACCCAATCAGCGTACACCGATAAAGGCAAAATTGCGCAAGATGGATGATTTACCCAATCAGCGCACACCCGAAATCAGCGTTAGTAACGGAAAAGTGTATTCTAATTGGGTTATTTACCCATTCAGCGCACACCAATATGGCAATGAACAGGGGGAAATACGTGGAATAACGGGAAGTACCCAATCAACGTACACCATAAAACAGTGATATACGTGGCAAAGGTGTGTCCTAATTGGGTTGTTTACCCAATCAGCGTACACCTAATCATCTAGGATAGATTTTTCTAAGTTGGTGGTCAGTTTTTTAGATCGCTTATCAATGCAGTAATACTGCTCACCACTCTTAGTCATGAAAGAGCCACTCAAAAAGCCAATAGACTCTAATTTCTTTAAGCCTGTTTTTATCTTACGGTTAGCTTCTTTGTTGCAGCTTTCCAAGCGTAAACGCTCACGTAAGCGAGTAAATGACACTGGAATAGGGTTTTCAGGCAAGGCTAATAGGTACAGGTATAAACACTGTGCCACTTCAGCGCGAGGTAACTTAGAGAGCACTTTCATGCTGACTAATACTTGGTAATCAAGACGATAAAGATCCCATAAGGATTCATCAGCCATTAGCTCAACAATATCTTCATCACCGTCATAACTGGCTTTAAGCAACATACCCGTGTGTACGGCCTTTTCGGCCCCTTTACGACGGAAAGTTAAGCTCTGGCTTTGAATACGTTCTAACGATTCACCAATCTGCCGACGAAGGTTTTTATCAAAGCGGCGGCTAGGGTAGCCACAATATTTGGCAAACTCACTGAATTTTAAACGGATAATGTTAGACGATAAGCCCAATTTGCTAAAAGCTAAGACAATGCCACACCACACTTTAAAATCGGTTTCGACATTAAGGCGAGTACCACGAACCGTGACAGAATCGTAACCTTCCTTCTGGCATAGCTCTAGGTTGGCTAAATCTGTAGTGAGATCCATCATGGTGCCGCTATTGATATTTACTTTGCGGCCTACAGGCGTGAAAACCCCTGTGCGTAACAATACGTTAGGCTGCACACTGGTTGAAGTGCTGGAAATAAGCTGTAATTCTGGGGCGGGTGCTACTTCCGTGTGCGGTAGAAGGGTCTTATCCTGAGCCATATTGTCCACATACCTTAAAATTCAAACCCAATTAGAATACACCAGTTTACCCAATTAGGATACACCTACAACCCAATTAGAATACACCCATTACCCAATTAGAATACACCCTGCTCCTCTGTAGCCCTTGGTACATAAGGGCTAGCGCGATCAGGGATCTTTATAGGATCTATATAGGATCTATATATTGGATCTATTCACTGAATATGTGGATAACTCTTCGAGTTAACACACATACTCAATGAACAAACAAAATTTAGTTTTCTTTTTGTTTTTCTAACAGAGCAATTTGCGTTTTTTCGTCAACAAAGCGTCCAAAAAAGAAAAGTTAACGGTTTAGGTTGTTGTCTTAGAAGCTCAAGCTGTGAGTCGTTCACTTACGCATAAATTTGATTCAATTTATGACTGAAAATGTCATCCATTGGCATATCTTCTGGCAGTGTCACGATCCCCATATTCACAGCTTGAAGTGCCAATTTATGTTTATCGGTTAATTCCCCTTCTAATGGGTAAGCCATCATGATTTGATAGGCTTCACGCGCCAGCATTAACATTGGATTATCGGGTACGGTTTCTTCAGCTAACGCTTCACGCGCCTGTTTCTCCGCTTGGTTGTTGCTGCTTACCCACTGGTATAAAAACTCAATCGCAATGATTTTTTTACCATGATAGATCGGCTTAAAACCAAAGTTACCCGTTTCTTCATCTACCAAAAAACGCAGCTCTTTGAGCACATCGGTGCTATTCGCCATTTCTTCGATCGGTTTTTTAATACAACGATCAATGAATACTTTGTTTTGGCCATAACTCTTTTTTAATAATTTCCCCTTCTCGTCAAGCAGCCCATAAAGCCCGTGAAGCGATTCTATCGATTGTTGATGTAATTTAGTGTTTGTATCTTTAAAAAGCGACAGAAACGCATACAGACGCTTTGAGTGCTCTGTTTTAAGGCTACGGAAAGAGTGATGGTTAATTTGAGCGTATCCCGCTGAATAATCCACATAGGCATGGATCAATTCGGTGTTAGGGACAATCGTTAACGATCCCTTGTGGTATTTCACTCGGGCAAACAGGGGAATGAAATCAAATTCTTCGCTCTGATCGTTAGATAAGCCGACTTTACGACTGGCTAAACGCTCGGCCACAGGGCGCAAGGTTGGGTAGAGTTGTTTGGAGGATAACCCAAACCATTCTTTCAGAACGACACCAGAGAAGGTGTATTGTGGAGCGTAAATATCACGCTTTTCGATGAAGTCTAACCAATGCTCACGGTTTAAACGCGATAAGAATAGCGCCATCATGTCATGCTCACGGGCAGTCAATGACAGTTGGCTAAACACCAATTCGTGACTTTTACGAAAAAAGGTTTTAGGTAATTCGTTTGTGTTTGCCGTAGTAACTTGAAAGCGCTGATCTCGGGTGTTATTGGTCATTTTTGCCGTGCCTATGGTCACATATTTTTAGTGTTGGACCTAATAATACTAAAATCATGTGACCTTTAAAGCGATTTTCTAAAGCGATTTTCACCAAGAAACACTAAAAAAGTGTGATCACAAAAATTACAAGCTGCTGATTATAAAGCGTTTTTCAGACCTTATAGATCTTTATATTGTTATATAAGGCTGTGCATATGTGGATAACTCTTCGAGTTAACACACATACCCACAGCGGCAAACAATCAAAGTTCTTTTTGTTTTTCTAACAAAGCAATTAACGCTTTTTCGTCTTGCTCAGCCAGTAAGGCCAATGCTGCTTTAACGACTTGCGAACGATTACAACGGAACGAACGCACTTGCAGCGAAAGTTCATCAATCAATTTATCTTCATGCTCAGTCAGTGAGAAAGTCACACGCTTAAATTTCTTTTCACGCTTAGCTGGCGTTTCTTTTGTCACGACATTGATTTCAGCACCACGGGCAAAGGCATCAATCTTTTGCTGATCGGTGACACGTTCACGTTTTTTAACCATGGAATACTTCCTCCATCAATGCGCTAATTTCAGCTTTGGCTTTTGCGTCTTTCCACTCAAATACTGATTTACCTTCAGCAACACAATCACGAAACGCTTTGCGATCGTAAACAAGCGTTGTTGCTACACCGAACTCTGGGAAATCAGACAGGTATTCTTTGGCATCATCCGCTTCTTTGATCACAGGATTTGTCGGGCACATGTTCAGTACCAGGTAACCTTTTAATTTTGGATTGATGTCTTGTGCTTGAAGGAATACATCTGTTAGATGTGGCAAGGTATCTAAATCATATTGCGATGGGCGAGAAGGGGATAACAGCACATCGGCAATCACCATACCGGTACGTAATTCACGACTATCACGGCCAGCTGTATCGGCAACCACGTAATCGTAATGGACCGCTAAATCTTTCAACGTTTGGTTGATATTGCCTGACGCTTGTACGTGAGGGATATGTTTTAGGGTTTCTTGCTCCTGGCGATCTTGCGCCCAACGAACGGCAGAGCCTTGGGGATCTGCATCAACCAAAATTACGTTATGACCTTGATGCACTAACCAGCCAGCCACGTTTACCGCTAAGGTGGATTTACCACAGCCGCCCTTTTGGCTACCAAGCAAAATAATCTTTCCCATCATCTTCCCTTACGTAAATTAAGTAACTTTGGTAAGTGTAATAACTTACGTAACTTATGCAAGTTAAATAAACACAAAAGTATAAAGTTATAGTGCATTAGATTTCAGATCCATAGAACAACTTCTTGTAACTCATAAAATACGTTTTGCACATCGCTTAACTTATCGATCGCGCACACTTCACCCGTAACATAAGTCACTGTTTTAATTTTGTATTGTGATGGGCTTGTTTATCGAATAAAGGAACCTATAACGCAGACACGTTAAGGACAGTTGAACCTTTGTCGTTACGGGTATGCCAGTGACTCTAAATAAATGGGAGTTATCGGTTTAAGCACAATAATAAGTAATTGAATACGTGACAACGTAATGCCGTCTTAACACGGACGCATAGCATATACGGCGATGTTATATGCTGTGATAAACAGGTATTCAAATACGTTATCCCGCCTTTGAGTAATAGAGAGTGCGCTATATTTTAGGAAGCTAAAACCTGTTTGATTTGACTAATAGAAACACCAAACTCTTCACGAAATGTCCGACTTAGGTGGGCGCTATCTGAGAAACCTGCAATGTAGGCAGCATTGGTTGCTGATAACCCTTGCCTTAATGAGTAAACCGCACAAATGAGCCTGCGCCATCGTAAATAAGGACGCCAAGCAATACCAATATTTTGCTTAAATAAATGAAGAAAACGGCTTTCCGAAATATTGAGCTGTTTCGCCACATCGCTCGCTCGCCATGAGCTAGGCTTACGACATTTTCCAGACAAACAATGATCAAGTTCATCCAGCAGAGACTGAATTCTAGGAGCTATGCTAGTAGGGAGTTCATCATCGAGTCGGGTTTGCTTTTTGAGCATGGTTAAGTAAGGCAAAAAAATATGGAGCGGTGCATTGGCATCGATAGTGGGATTCATATCGTGCCCAACAATAGGGGGAAACGTACAAATAGTTTGCTCACCGAGATACTGACTCACTCTTTGACCTAAATGGCTATATGGTTCAATCAATAAAATCCATCCTTCTTCTAGCGTTAACTTGTGCGAGACTTTAGGGCCAATGATGAGGTTGGATTCAATTTTTTCCTCTCCGATGAAACAAGCACTATTTTCGCGAGGGAAAACCAGCTGAATTGTGTGATGTTCATGCTCGTTGGTATCAAGGTTAGAGCCATAAAACAGTAAGGTTCCGGGCTTTAACCAGACCTTAGGTTTGACTAATGCGTGAGGTGAAAGATGAGTAGTCATGAATTTCAATTGTTATTTCGATGTAATGATAAAGTTGTATTTATGGTATCTAGGTGGGAGTAAAGTGGTCAAGGTAGCGATGTAGGGTCTGTCGCAAACTTTGATTCTTAATGTTTAAAAGCTGCAAATTTCCTCTGACGAAATTATTGAAATCGTGCGTTATTCTCTAGCCTACACACTCAGTTATCGTGAAATTGAAGAGGGACAATTAGAGCGCGGAGTCGCTAAGCGTTGGTTTATCAAGTTTACAGCAAATTAACACAGAACATTTGCGCCATTCCGTTACCTAAAGAAAAAAACTTGGTAACAAAAAAGAAACATAGCAGGTTTGTTCAATTTTTTAGTTCTAAAGCTTATTAAGGTGTTGAGCAAAATAACAATACTTCATTCAGTTAGCTAAAGGACTAAATAACTATGCACAGCACAATCGACGATCTTTGTCAGCAACTAGGACTTAACCCTCTCAAGGTCGCACTTTCATCTGTTAAAGAACTGTATGCCATGCCAGAGCAGCAGCTACTTGATTTCAAATTTTCCATCATCAAAGAAGCATTTGAATTCCACTATCAAAACAATGCATTTTATCGCCAATCTTGTGACCAGAAAGGCGTGACTCCCGAGACTCTGACAGCTGCAGCACAGCTCATTGATATCCCTGTGATGCCAATTGAACTGTTCAAAGCACAAGACAACTTCAAGCTATTATCAAAATCGCTCAATGACGTAGAGCTTGAAATGAGAAGTACTGGCACCTCTGGTATCCCAAGTGTTTCTCGTCGCTGCAAAGAAACGGTCGACAACGCCGTACTTGGTATTTACACCATGTATCGTGAGTTCCTCAATATCTCAAAAGGTGCAGGTCTCTACCTGTGTCCTTCGACTGAAGAAATCCCAGAGATGGGGATGATCAAAGCACTCAATATGCTTGCTGGCCTGCTGGATACACACCGCTTTATGGTACAAAACGAACAGATGGTGCCGGAGGATGTACAAGCACAACTGGATGAATGGGCTGGCAAGTTTGATCGCCATATCATTGGACCTCCCTTCTTAATCAATCGCTTTATCCGTTTTCTAAAAGCAACCAATACTAAGCTAAAGCTGGACAAGAACAGTTACGTTATTACCTTAGGTGGCTGGAAACGCTTTAGTGGTGATATGTTGTCACGTGCCGAATTTAATCAAGAATGTATCGATTACTTGGGTGTCGAACCTAAGAACATTCGTGACATATACGCACTCGTTGAATCTAATGTCATCGCGATAGATGACGAAAATGGTGTTAAACACGTCTCTCCTTTCATTCACTTCTCCGTACGCGATCCAAAACAACTAAATAAAGAAGTGCCTCTCGGCACGACTGGGCAGCTAGCCATTTTAGATCCCCTATCACGCTCTACTCCTGGCTTTATATTGACGGAAGATTTGGTTCGCCTATTACCAAAAGAAGAAGGCGACCATCGCTCCGGTCAACGAATACAGTATGTAATGAGACTTCCTGAATCCAAAGAGTTTGGTTGCTGTGCTGTCAATCTTGACAAGCGTTTAGACGACCTAGAGGCAGAGCAAACTGAAGGCTGCCCACTGGTTAGCTAATCGATAGCCAACAGAATATCAAACGAGGATTATTGGGATGTACAACGACATCATTATTACTAACTTCACTGCCCCTACCTGCAGCGGTGAATTGACGTCACCAGATGTCACTTTCATGGTCGGCAATTCAGTGTGCGGCGATAGAATTGAAATAGCGTTAAACACTAAGAATCAAAGTATTACCGAAGCTAAATTCCAGGCATGGGGGTGCGCGACGTCAGTCGCCACCGCCAACATCTTTTGTAACGCGATTACCGAAAAGTCAGCGAGCCAAATACAGCAATGGCCTGTTTCTGATATGGCACCTTTACTTGGAGATCTTGAGCCTTCCCAACAACATTGTGTGGCTATCTTGGAAGGACTCTTTGAGGAGCTGGCAAAGAGCATCAACAGCACTAACGGTGAAATGACTTTTAATGTGGAGGCTAAGCATGTTTCAGCAACCTAGCGGCCAACTGTACCGCAAATACTTTGACTACAATGCCACCACACCAATGTCTGAAGAAACAGTGTCGGTGATTCAGTCGATACTGCCACTGTTTGCTAACCCTTCAAGCAACACGTTACTGGCCAAAAAAAGCAAGCATATTCTTGCTACCGCTCGCCAAAATATGGCGGATTTGCTATCAGTGCAACCTGAACAGATCTTTTTTACATCAGGAGGCTCTGAGTCAAACAACTGGGCGATAAAAAGCATCCTGTTGCCGCATATTAAGCAACCTGGACATGTCATCACAACAGCCATAGAGCACCCTTCCGTGCTTGCAACCATTGGCTACTTTCAGAAACAGTACGGATTTAGTGTGACTTATTTGGCACCAGATCATACTGGATCAATTTGTCCTAAACAGCTTGAAGCCGCGATTTGTCCGGACACTCAATTAATCAGCATTATGTCGGCAAATAATGAAACTGGTCGTTTGCAACCCATTGAATCTATTGCCCACATTGCGCGCAAGCGAAATATCCCTTTTCACGTCGACGCCGTTCAGCAGGTGGGGAAGAAGCCAATAAACTGTCATTTGATTGATATGGACTTCGCTTCTGTTTCTGCTCATAAGTTTTATGGACCAAAAGGGATTGGTTGCTTGTACATCAAAGAGCCCAAGCATTTCTCGCCGCTCATTCACGGTGGCGGCCAAGAGCAGGGACTTCGCTCTGGCACTGAGAACCTCATTGCGCTCTCTGGACTCGCTGCGGCGGCGAAGCAAGCATGCGTTCACCTGACCGACTGGCATGAGCAAGCACTTCAACACAAAACCTTGTTATTAGATTTACTTGAGCAATCTTGGCTTCCAGTTACCTTCAATGGCGCGACAGATCCTCAGCTCGCGCTGACAAACTGCATCAACCTCGCTATTGAAGGATTAAGGGGAGAGGCGCTGGCACTTAGGCTTGAGCTCAACCATGGAATTCAAGTATCTATCGGCTCTGCTTGCAGTAACAACAAACAGAAACAACTATCACATGTACTGAGTGCTATGCAGGTTCCAGAGCACATAATCCAAAGTGCCATACGTATCAGCTTTGGTCAGTTTACACAGGAGGAAGATATTCGGGCGTTAGTTTCTGCGCTGGAAATTGAAGCTGACGCATTGTTTAACATTGGAGGTCAGGTCGCCAATGGGTAACGCTAACTATTCACTTACTTTAGAAGATAACTTCTTAACGCATTTTTTCTTCTACGCGGCTCGGTATCCACAACGAGAGGCATGTATATTCCAACCTCGCGGCCCAGAAACTGCGATCACTTTGAGCTATGAAGCGTTAAATCATAAAGTCATCGAAAAAGCGAAATTTCTTGTTGAGCAAGGCTTAACTAACAAACCCGTTGGATTGCTATTTCCAACTGGCATAGAGTTTGTGGTGGACTTTCTCGCATGCCTAGCTGCGGGTGTGCATGCGGTGCCAATGAATGTCACTAAGAACAGCAAGCAGCTTGAGCGTACGCTTGCGATTCTCTCCGATACCGGCGTCAACACTGTCCTTACCACATCAGACACGAAGATCTTAGTTGGTAGCTTACTTGAGGATCTGGGTGAGTTTCGTTGGATCGACGCCTGCGGCAGTGTATCAGTGACAACAACGCTGCCTACCATCGGCCTTGATGACATTGCATTTATTCAATATACCTCGGGATCCACTAGTGCTCCTAAAGGCGTCATCGTTAGCCATCGTAATGTGGTCGATAATCAACGGGCAATACAAACAGCTTGTGGCCATAAACAAGGTTTGATCGCTGGCGGGTGGTTACCTCAATTTCATGACATGGGACTTATTGGGCACATGTTGCAACCCCTTTTCTTAGGGGGAACATATGTGTTTATGCCACCGCTAAATTTTATTCAGCGACCAATTCGTTGGCTGCAATTAATTGACCGCTATCGGATCCACAGCTCTGCCGCCCCTAATTTTGGCTATGAACACTGCACCAAGTTAATAAAGCCAAGCGCATCTCTTGAACAATTGGATTTAAGCTGCTGGCAAGTAGCACTCAATGGCTCAGAGCCAATTAAAGCCGCCACAATGAAAGACTTCGCGACTCAATTTGCAGCGCAAGGCTTTAGTGAAAAAGCATTTTTCCCTTGCTATGGAATGGCTGAAACAACGTTGTTTGTCAGCGGAGGTCCTAAACACGGCGGTATGCAAAGCCTTCAGCTCGATCGCAACGCACTTGCCAAAGGCAAGGTGTCAACTAGCCAGCCTTCATCGACCAACGCAGACTCGCTCAACGTGGTTAACTGTGGTGAGCTTAGTGAACATTTTCAGTGCGCTATCGTCGACCCAGACAAACTAACCCGATGTGCAGACAATATCGTCGGCGAAATTTGGCTACGCAGTGCATCTGTATCACAAGGCTACCTTAAGCAGCCACAAACCAACTCACTCATTTTTGAAGCCGCAATAAAAGGAGAAGGTGACCAATACTTCCTCCGTACCGGTGATCTTGGTTTTGTCCGTGATGGCTGTCTATTTGTCACTGGCCGATTAAAAGAGCTCATTATCTTGCGAGGCAAGAACATTTACCCCTATGACCTGGAGCATATTTGTAACGGTTACTCACACGCAGCAGGGGGGAATGGCGCATCAGTGTTCACGGTTAGTGACAACAATACGGTCAAACTGGCCGCTGCAGTGGAGATCAAAAAGCGTGCACTAAAAGAGCAATGCCATGATGCCATGCGCCGCGATCTGACACAAAGGCTAGCAGAAGGCGCGGGTATCACTCTTGACTATCTACTATTGCTACCACCTGGAAGCTTACCAAAAACCACCAGTGGAAAAATTCGTCGCGGCGAATGCCAACACTTATTAAACACAGCTCCACTTCAAGGCGAATTCAGTCATTAACAGCTCTAGAACAGTGATGAAAGGAAGCACAATGAACAAAGCAGAAATTATCAACGAGTTATGTCAGTACCTTGAAACAGAAGTAGAAGATTTTTGCCGAGAAACGCATCTAGACACTTCATTCTCTCGGTTGGGTTTGGACTCAATGGGGCACGTCCAGCTAAGCGCGATACTCGAAAAACATACTGGGCAAGAGATCGACCCTACGCTTGGCTTTGACTATCCAACCATCAACTCACTGATCAACCATCTTTTCAGCACAGCCGAGGAGCCAGCCAATGCGTTATGACTCCGTAATTATCGGCGCTGGACAAAGCGGCTTATACGCAGCGAAAGCACTGGCAGAAAAAAACAAACATTATCTTGTGTTAGAACGTGATGAGGTTGGCCAGCAGTGGCAGCAACGTTTAAACGGAATGCAGCTATTCACTTCTCGACGGTTTTGCGCATTACCTGGGTTCGTTTTCCCTGGCGACCCTCAAGGGTACCCGACGACTGAAGAAGTCGCAGCCTATTTAAAAAACTATGCGCGTATGTTCAAACTCAATATCCAACCGCGTACTCGGGTCGTTTCCGTCATTCAAGAGAAGGGGGGATTTATCATTACCACGGACACGGGTGCACGCATTGAGACAAAGACCATCATCAACGCCACGGGCTCAAATCAACAAGTCAATATCCCTAGCCTTAGCGAAGGATTATCTAATCAAGTCCAGCAATTCACCGCTGACGTGATCAACCTGGGTTCCATTAAAGATGGTTGGCGAGTCGCCATTATTGGTGATGGTGCAAGTGGCAGACAAATTGCCGCTCAGCTCGCATCGCGTTGCAGCGTCAGCTTAGCTTGCGGCCAACGTCGCAGCCTGCCGCCAAATCGAGTATTAGGCAAAGATATTTTCTGGTGGCTTTCAAAGCTTGGGATCATATTTGCTGGTAATGGCACTTTAGTGAGCAAAGTCCTTAAAAAGCGTAACCCCCTGCCCCTTGGGAACTACACCAATAACAAATTAAAAAAAGTGGGCGTTACTATCTGCCAGCGCCTCACTGAATGCCAAGAGACGACTCTACAGTTTGCAAACGGCCATCAACAACAAGTCGATGCCGTGATTTGGGCAACAGGGTATCAGGATGACGCCAGCTGGTTACACATCGAAGGTTGTCACGATGAAAATGGCTTTATACAGCAAAATGGTCAATCACCCACCGAAGGATTATTTGTGATTGGTCGAAAATGGTTAAGCTGCCGCGCGTCTGAACTCATCATGGGGGTAGAGCGAGACGTCGACCATGTGATGACACTCGTTGAAAGACAGTTATTGAAAAATCAGGAGGTAGAATCATGAGCTTTCTGATATCCAAATTGTTCGATAATACATGGGCTAGAGTGCTGTGTGTTGCCAGTCTTGTTCTTGTTATTGTTTCAGGAGCTGGGCTCACTAAATTAGGTTTGGCGACCGATTACAAAATTTTCTTTGACGAAGACAGTACTGATTTGGCCGTACTGGAAAAAATGGAAGAAGAGTACAGTGCTTCTGACAATATTTACGTCATGCTCAAAGCCCCAACCAGCGTCTACACACCTGAATCACTTTCGTTGTTGCATCAACTTACCGAACAGCTGTGGACGTTGCCTTATGTGTCTCGAGTCGATTCACTCACCAACTACCCTTATAGCCGCGCTGAAGATGACGATATTGTCATTGATAACTTCATTTATGAAGCTGAGCAAATCACGCCAATGTTCGCCGAATGGTTGGCCAAAACAGCGCCCAATGAGCGCGATCTCTGGGGGGCACTCATTAACGCCAACCCACAATATGCGGGCACCAACATCACCGTTCAGTTACCCGGCATCGCTCCTCAACAAGAAATCTTAGAAGTGAGTAACGCCGTCGACTCGCTGGTTAATTCGCTTCGCCAATCACACCCAAATCATCAGTTCTTTACGACAGGCATCGTCTCGATGAACAGTGCCTTCATCAAAGCGGCAAAAAAGGACTTCATTACTCTCATTCCACTAATGATGGTCATCATTCTCGCGATGTCTGCCGTTATTCTGGGATCATTTAAAGCATCACTGTCTATTCTCGCGCTTATGTTGCTCACTTTTATTGGCGCTTTAGGGGCGGCTGGTTGGAGTGGCATTCAGCTGTCGGCACCATCGATTACAGCACCGATCATTATGTTTACCGTCATTGTCGCCTCTGCTATTCACATCATTAATGCCGTTAAACGTGGCATTATAATTGGCGAAACCCAGCGACAAGCGGTTATCTCTGCATATCAAACTCATGGAAAGCCCATAATCGTCAGCCATGTCACAACGATTGCTGGCTTTCTTGCAATGAACTTTAGTGACTCTCCTCCATTTCGAGATCTCGGTAATATCGTTGCGCTAGGCGTCGCTTTTTCACTGCTACTGTGTTTCACGGTACTACCAAGTATTTTGATGCGACTGAGTATCAACAGTCGTTCCGGTAGCGTTACAGGGATTATGAAGACGGTTACTGGATTGGCACATTGGGTCATTGCTCATCAAGTTAGTGTTCGTCGCTGGATGGTACCTAGCGCGCTACTTTTAGCCATGACAAGTTTCCTCAATCAACCCAACGACGATTTGGTTAAATACTTCAGCAAAGACGTCCCATTTAGGGCTGATACGGAAACCATCGATGAGCAGTTTTCGGCTATCTATAACATTGGTTATGCCTTTAACAGCAATACGCCAAATGGGGTGTTCCAGCCTGACTTTCTCACCTTTATTGAGCAATTTGATTCGTGGTTACAACAGCAGCCCGAAGTGCGCGTCACCGACAGCTTATTGTCGAGAATTAAAGATCTCAATCAGCTGTTAAATGGAGACAGACCAAGTTACTACACTATCCCAGAAACGGCAGAGCTTGCTGCTCAGTATTTCTTACTGTATGAAATGTCTCTGCCTTTTGGGCAAGACATTACCCATCAACTCACTTTTGATAAATCAGCACTCAAGCTGACCGCAAGACTGCACAATATGAGCTCGGTCGAAGTGATTGCATTTGAGCAGCGAGTGGAAACGTGGCTAAGTAAACACGCTCCCTCGACCATAGACTATCAATACTCAAGTCCTGCTTTGATTTTTGCTCACATTGGCCAAAGTAACGTAATCAGCTTGTTAGAAGGTGCGTTGCTCGCCTTCATCGTCATCACTATAACCATGACCAGCCTATTTCGCTCTGCCTATATTGGTGCACTAACCCTTATTCCTAACCTACTACCTATCGGTGCCGCCTTTGGCTGTTGGTATGTGCTCAATGGTCAAATATCGATGGGGCTTGCCGGCGTCACAGCCATGGCTATCGGGATTATTGTCGATGATACGGTTCACTTTCTGCACCAATATACTCATGGACTCAAACAAGGGCTTACACCAGAGCAATCCATTATCAACACCTTTGAAACCACCATGAGTGCGATTGTCATTAGTTCATTGCTACTCGTCATTGGTTTTATGCTATTGGCGACCTCATCGTTCGAAAAAAATGCACAAATGGGGCTACTCACTGGATTAACTATTGTACTCGCATTGCTGTTCGACCTGCTGGTTTTGCCCGCTATCGTCCTCAAATATCTGCGACGTTTGCCTCGCCTTCGCACTTCTCATTATTCACTACAAACCCCCTCTACCAATAAAGGAGACGTATGATGTATCACAGAACCTTGCCTAGCACTCTCTTACTCAGCACTCTCGCTATCACCAGCTCGCTCTCCTTTGCTAGCAATGATGAAGTTACAGCTCAAAAAGGCAGAGAGATCGCCATTGAGATAGACAAACGAGATCGAGGTTTTTTTGATAGCTCAGCCGCTGTCGAGATGGTTTTAATCAATAGAAGTGGTGATAAAACCCTCAGAGAGCTGACTTTTAAGCGCCTTGAGAGCCAAGAAAGTGCTGACAAATCGCTCATCCGATTTGGGTTTCCTGCTGACATCAAGGGGACTGCTCTACTTACCCACCCTAAACTGAATGACTCCGACGATCAGTGGCTATATCTACCTAGCTTAAATCGAGTAAAGCGCATTTCTTCAAGAAATAAGTCAGGAGCATTTGTTGGCAGCGAATTCTCATTTGAAGATATGACCGATAAAGTTGTTGATGATTTTACCTACCAGTACATCGATACCAAGCCTTGTATCGATAGCAACCCTTCTTTCGACAAAAATACGCTGTGTGATGTCATTGACCGATTTCCTGTCGACACACAATCTGGCTATACCAAACAACGCGTTTGGGTTGATCAGCCACATCGTAGAATCGTTCGAATTGATTTTTATGATCGCAAGAAAACGCACTTAAAAACCATGATGGCCAAAAACTTCTCCCTATTTGCAGACAAATATTGGCGCCCATTAAACGTTGAGATGATAAACCTACAAACCCAACGTAAAACCCAGCTCAACTATTCCAATATTGAATTTCAACAAGGACTATCCGATAACGAGCTCAGCCGACGTGCCTTAAAGCGGGGGAAGTGATCAATGAAAAAAGCTTGGTGGAATGGCTTGGCCATGTGGTGTGGTCTGGCTACTCCCGCTATGGGTTCAATTGACTCAGGTTACTATGATCTGTCTATCAACAGTTACTGGTTTGCTGAGCCGTTGGTTCAACGCTTACCTACGGGCTCACAAAACTCGCTATACCAATTTTCTTACGGCTTCCAAGGGCAAGCCGACTGGCAAGGAGAGGTGAGTGAGATACCTTGGCGAGTTGAATTATTCGGAAACTGGGATAATCAAGATCCCGATCGTCGATACTGGGACATTCGAGAAGCGCATCTGACCAAGATAATAGATAGGTTTGAATTCACTGCAGGGATCGGGCGTGAGTTTTGGGGCGTCTCTGAGTCCATCAATGTTGTCAACGTCATTAACCAAGCAGATCTTGCAGAAAGCTTCGATGGTAAGACAAAATTAGGGCAACCAATGCTTAAAGCCTTGTACGTTGCTGATAGAGTCGACCTTAGCCTTATCTATATGCCTGTTTTTAGAGAGCGTCTCTATCCGTTGCGACCCAATGCCGGGCTGAATATCTCCGATGATGCTCGATATGAAGATGGTAAAAAGCAAGGCGGCTGGGCGGCACGTGCTAAGTTCTATGCCAACAATAGTGAGTGGGCAATAGGTGCCTTTGCTGGCACTCGACGTGTACCGCTTCTCAAGGTTGATCCCAGTACAGGAACACTACTGCCGTATTACATCCAAACCAAAAATGTGTTGCTTGATGCTGTCTATGTGGGGGATGTGGTATCGCCAAAGCTTGAGCTAAAAATCGGTAATGAATTAGACAGTCACTTTGCTGCACTTAATGTGGGTATTGAATATCGTCCTGAGTGGTATTTAGAGAACTTCAATGATCTCACACTGATTAGCGAGTACTTGTACGATTCCCGTGATGACACGTTAGAGAACCATGGTCAAAACGATCTATTTTTAGGTATGCGCTCAGAAATCGGAATCGATGGCGAAGTAAAAGCACTGTTTAGCTATGATTTAAGCTATGCAAGCCAATATCTTGAGCTTAGTTTCCAATATCGCATTAATGACTACGTACGACTAATGAGCAAAGCCACAACCATTCTGAAAGCCTCCATCGATGATATTTCTTTGTATCCCTATCGCAATGAGGACTTCCTTCACGCCAGTGTACACGTCGCATTTTAGGGGGAAGAGATAGTAACAACACTATACAAGTTCATGTAGACGGAATGAATACCACTGAACCTATTCACTGCTAAGGTGGATTTACCGCAGCCATCCTTTTGACGAACAAGAAAAATAATCTTTCAAACTACAAAACTTACGCAAGTTAAGTAACTTACATAAGTTACTTAACCATTAACAAAATAAAAGTTATAGTGCATCAGGTTTTTCGATCCATAAAGCAACTTCTTGTAACTCATAAAATACGTCTTACACAAACTAAATATTATCGATCGCGCACACATCCGCCGTAACATAAGTCACTGTTTTAATTTTGTATTGTGATGGGCTTGTTTATCAAATAAAGGAGCCTGTAACGCAGACACGTTAAGGACAGTTGAACCTTTGTACTGTTGGCGCAGTAACAAAGAAAAACCATAAGGAAGTGATTAAGCCCCTTCATTATGCTGCTTTGGTGCAGTCGTATCAACTCATCCTCAACGATGCTCATCACAAAAAACAAGGTAACGTATTCAGCCTTTGTCGTTGCGGGGAACACTACGCCAGCGACATTAAATAAATGGGTGGTTATTGGTTTTAAGCACAATAATAAGTAACAGAATACGTGACAACGTAATGCCGTCTTGACGGGGACGCACAGCATATATGGTGCCGTTATATGCTGTGATAAACAGGTATGGCGCAATGGGTGAACATCTATCACCAATTATTGATGCTACAACACTTTGCTTAGTTGTTAGGTCTGCTTGATGTCGATACCGACACACACAAACCAACTAAGAAATGAAAGGGAGTAACGCCCCGATCTGCAGCGGTACTGGCGAACCGTGCGACTATGCCCAGCCCTAACTAATCTGTCGCAGAACAATCGCACCTGATAACGCATTACATTGAATAACCAACAGTAAATAACGTATAAGATGGAACGGATCTTGATTGATGCTTACGCATAGGTATGGCATCACCCAGCCCCCGTCTAATGAATACTATTGTCTGTACGAAATATACGGTCGTTATTTTCGTACATTCTTAATCATCAAAACATTTCAACACATCATAAAAATGTTTACCCCTTATGCTACGCAGTTTTGCTCCGCGTTTTGTCCGAAAAATTCCGACGTTGCTCGGACAGCAAACTTGCGGCTTTTCCCCGAAAATTTTGCAGACAAACAACGCAGTTACAGCAGCGATTGATGCCACTCTAAGCCTTCGGTTCGTGATAAGTATTTGCGAATCGCACAGGCTAGGCTGAGTTTTTATTTCGGGGGAAACGATGCGATTTTTAAAACTGCGTACCGACAGCAAACGCCAGCGCAAAGACGGGACACGTTATGTCACCCCGTTGATTGTCGATGCGCCGCGCAAGTTTGCCCCTAGCCATCGTCGCCAAGAAACCTGTATTCGTCGCAAAGAATGCCAACTGATCACAGGTGCCCACGATTCAGGAAAAAGCCGGTGGCTGCAGCGACTGAAAGATAACCGCCACGAGATCTGGGGTAAGAAATCCCAACCTGTTCTGCTCGAAGGACTAATGCCGCTCTCGAGCTGGATAGAAATCAAAGGGATCGACAAATGGTACAGCGAGCGCGAAACCGAAGAAGAAAGGGCCACGCCCTGGCATAAACTCAACTTGCAGTTAAAAGCCGATTTACTGGCAGATTACCTACTTGATACCCAAGCCATGTTATTCATTGATGACGCCCACAAACTAACAGGCCGTAAAGCCCAAATCGCACGAAAATGCCTGATCTCCGCCAAACTGTGGGTAATGACCAGCAGTGAAGAAGGCCGCTTACCCGCATCCATTCGCCCAATTGTCGAGCGTCGCGATCCGCAACGTACCAACCTTGAAAGTGATGTGAGCTACGACACCACCAAAGCACTGATCTGGTTTTTGGTGGCGATGTGTGTGGTTGCTGGCGCATGGGAAGCGGGTGCCGTGATAGGAGGATTACAGATGTTAGGTAGCGGAAGGAGATCAACCCGTGCTGATTAGAGCCATTATCACACTCACTTTCTTGCTAACACTTACGTCCTTACAGGCAGAAGAAAGCACATGGCCAATCAACTTACCTTGGCAACAACCGAGCGAACAAGTGCCGAACGTAAAGCCGTTTGAACTCCCCACGTTAAAAGGCGAGAGCCCTAACTTTCACACTGCCATTCCTGCGATACAAGCGGCACCCAAGGTCGATCCCGATACCATTTACAGCGTGATTACCCGTTGTTACCCCGAAAAAACCAAATTCAAAATAGACATAAACCTTGTCGCTGGCATGCGCAGCAGTGTCGATCAATACGATTCCAGCGATTGGCCTGAGATCACCGATCACTACATTGGCATTGTGGGAGAAATGCCACTGTATTCCACAACCGAACAATCGCGCGAACGTGAATGGGAGCATAAGCGCCGAGTCGCGACCGCCAAACAGGTGGCTGATTTTGTTCAAGCCTTAGCGAACCGTAACTACGCTTACCGAGAAATGGGGTTATACCTGGCGATGGAAGCCCGTTCCCAAGCGCGAGTTAAACAAGGGTTAGCCAACATAACCGAGCAGATCGGCTTTTTAGAAAAAGTGGCTGCAGCGCAGCGCGATATTTTAAAACACGAAGCTCAAGTGATAGAAAACCGCCTTGCCTTGATCTCTATGTGTGACGACAACACCAGCGAACGGGTGAACCACTACCTAAAAAAAGTCGCTTACCTACCGCCAAGCCAAAGCAAGAAACAGGATAGCCAGCAATGAAATGGCTCAACCATACCTTAATTGCTGGCGCACTGTGCGCGGTGGTTTCACCCCCACATGTAGCAGCGTGTGTGGCAGGCGCAACCGCCCCTGATTGGATGGAATACGTAGCCAAAGCATTAGGTAAGCCGGTTAAACATCGAGGACCGACACACATCTTCACCCATTGGTTAATTGCCGCGATCGCATTTACCTTTGTGTGGGATTATCACGGCCTATTTATGGCGTTTGCATGGGGTGGTGTCAGCCACATATTAACCGATGCCATGACCGTGAGTGGGGTGCCGTTTTCCCCTTACAGCGATAGACGATTTCACTTATTTGGGGGGCGATTTCGTACCGGTGATCCGATTGAATACGCCATTTCAGCTGCCGTCATAATTGCTTGTATTGGGGTTAGCCATATCACAGGAAGCGGCAGTTTTAGCCCATTCTTTTTCGATTGGGGGGGCTATTACGATGAAGGATTAATTGATGCTGCCGAGTGGAAAGCTAACCGCTTTAAACTGATTTAAGTTACGTAACTTACTTAACTTATGCAATTTACATAACTTACGTAAAAAGGATTTAATACAATGAAAATTAAAGGATTTACCTTACTTGAAACAATCATCACCATTAGCGTGTTAAGCATATTGATCGCCATGGCAGCACCAAGCTTTAGCAGCCTTTTTGCCAGTAACGCGATGAAGCGAACCTCTATCGAGTTGCGTGGCCTGATCGTTGCGGCTAAATCAGAAGCGGTTATGCGCGGCACCGACGTATACCTTCACACCGTTGGATTAACCAGCACCAAAACCCTCACCGATAACTGGTGTTTAATTGCGACCACGGATGCCACCATTACCGATTGTGATCACAGCAATACCTTGTACAAAGTTGATGGTAGCCAACTACAAGGCATGAACATTCAACGCCACAGCAGCTACGCAACAATTCGTATTGATAAACAAGATGGTAAACCTGATTTTAACAACAGCCTAGCGACAATAGATTGGATCACGTTCGAGAAAGAAACCGGCAAAGCCTTAACCATGCAAATGACATGGATGGGACGTTTATATCAATGTGGTGTTGAAGGGGAGTGGTATGGGGCTGAGGAGTGTTGATATAAAAAAGCCGCTATCTAGCGGCTTTTAATTCACAAGTTAGATTTAATGATTAATTGATATGATGCCATCAATAGTGCCAAATAATTTATCTAATTGTTCTGGCGTTACATGTTTATGACCATACGCTTGTTTAACAAAATGTTTAAAAGCTATTTCTTCACCATGCCGTCTAATAAAACGAGCAATGTCCTGTTTTTCTCTTGTATCTTTTTTACGTAAAGCTATAGATTCACACTCAGATAAAGCGACTAAAGGATCGTCAAGTAATTTATTAAAATTATCTTTAGTAATTATATACTTATTACGTTTTGCATGTTTCCTAATCTCATTTAAGCAATTAACTTCAATTGCTGTTATAGGAAAGTAACGACGTAATCGACCTATTATGGCAGACAGTCTAATCATTGAATAATCAGCACCAATTTCATAATCTGAATTGGTAACAGACTTACCATCACATAATGCGGCTAGAACAATAATATCAGTATCATTAAGATCAAGTGCTATCTGATATAAAGAAGGGGTATCTAAAAAAAGATCGTATATTTTTTGACGAGATACTTCAGGTGTGTAATCAGTCGTTAACTTTAACATTATAACTCCGAATTTAATACGCTGGGATAGATATCCCATACATTAAGTACTGGTTAGGTACATACATTAAGTACTGGTTAGGTACATACATTAAGTACTGGTTAGGTACATATATTAAGTACTGGTTAGGTACTATATTAAGTACTGGTTAGGTACATATATTAAGTACTGGTTAGGTACTATATTAAGTACTGGTTAGGTACATATATTAAGTACTGGTTAGGTACTATATTAAGTACTGGTTAGGTACATATATTAAGTACTGGTTAGGTACTATATTAAGTACTGGTTAGGTACACAGGTATTATACCACTAAGTTATTGACGTGCAAATGCAAACGGCACCATTAACGATGCACAAAAAAACCTCGCTTAAATTCGGAAAAGCGAGGTTTTTTGTTGGTGTATTTCAACACCGATTAGTTAGCCACCACAGCTAATAAATCTACAATTCTAAGGTCAGCCACCACAGCCGACGGAGGAATTGTTATCTATTAAGAGTAGTATTTCAATATGCAGACAGTTCTATAAGTTAGGTGGTTAAATATAAGCCAACACTAACATCATATTGATAAGCATCGTCAAAATGAACCGCTATTTGTAGCTGTAAAGCCTTCTATAGACATAAAAGAACACTTTTGAGCCATGATGAACCATTGGTAATAAAATCGAACCACAGTGCTTAAACAAGCAAAAAAAATATTTATCGTTTGTAGTGATTAATGAAACACCATTAATAACCAAAAGCTATCAAGAATCAAAAGAACCATATAACCAATTGTTTAATAAACATTTAATTTAAATCTAATATTTACAAGAATAAGTAATTAAAAGAGCGATTCTAATTTACGCTTCACATACTTGAATATTAAACCCAACCTCTTTCTTATACGCTTCTTGCATAACCTTTTTGACTACCTCTACTTTACTAAGAGGACATCGAATTCCGTCATGATATGGAAGTGTTGGTATACCAAGAAGAGCTAACTCAGTTAAGCAGGTAGCCATAATTTGGCTATCTTTGTTTTGAAGAGTAAGGCCAATTTTGGGGGTGTGAAATAGATGCTGAATAGGATGATGTGTTAAATCTATAGCATATGCTAAATCTTTACCTTGAGTACCAAGAGGGATCCCTTCAACAACACCATCAGACCAAGATACACCTTTCCTAGTATTTGATTTCTTCCAAGCTAATACTTTTTTAATAAAATTTGGATTGCCAGATCTAGTGATATTTGCACACCATGCACCTCTATCCTCACTATTAATAAAAGATAACATAGCAAGTTTAATTACCTTACGATCATAGCCACTGACAAGATATGGATCATTTTCGAGCTGATAACTTTCAAGTGCATACAATAAGTGAAAATGCAGCGATTTATAATCAAGTTCTACCGTTGGTTCACCATCAATAAGGATATTAGCTCGCTTCTCCTTCTTTTCTGTTTGGCTATAAAAGTAAAACCTACCGCCATGTTTAAAGTCACCATTAAATATACGGCATACAAAAGGAATGACAGCTGAGCCATCACCAAAAAAAGCTTCAGATTGTAACCACAGTTTATTGTGTAAAGCCGCTGCTTTATTTAGCTCTTTTGTCCTTTTTGATTTCTTAAATGGAACCTTATTTTTTTGTTCATCGCGGAGAATAATAAAATCTTTATCGATATCTAGATGAGTACTGATTTTTTTTGCTTTAAGCTCAAGGACAAATTGGCTTGATAGCCAAACAATTGATGATTGTTTAGTAAAGCTACTTCTAACTCCTTTTACCCCTTCAGCTTTACCTGTACCAATAAGCCAATCAACTAACTTAACTGTCATTTGACAGTCTTTGCTAGCCCTACCATAGATAACAGCAGAGTTCGACTTACTTGCTTGAATAAGGTTTGCTAATAACGTACTCAACTTTGAACGGTATTTACTATTTTTACGTTTTGGGGAAAATTCAGAACTATAAAATTCTTCTAATTCAGTATTTGGGTCTTTGTTTAAAGACCAATAATCAACTAAATGAAATTGATTCATATCTATCAAGATAACTACTTCTTATATACATATTCGCGAAGCGAATTTTTTGTTTTTAACATTGATTTTTTAGGTCTCGAAGAGACCCGAATTATTTATAAGCCTATAATCAATAACTTATAAGAGAGAAGACATACAGAAGAGACAATAACCATTGTAGGAGCTCTTAGGCATAAATTATATATAAATCAGTGAGTTATAGCAATTAAATCACACTATAGATAAACATATAATTTAGATTAACCCACCTTGCCACCCACCCAAAACACCTCTAAAATAACTGTATATATATACAGTTATTTTAACCATGATTACACTTAACACTTACGTACAGGCGGGGATCACCGGCTTTGAAAACCCCACTATTCGCTTTCGTAAAAAATCGCTAAACCTACAAACCATGTTTGTACACAGCCATTCATCTATGCGGATAATGAGCGCCGATAACACCTACAAAAAGCTAGGGATCGCCAAAGGGGATTGGCTACTCATAGACAGTGCCTTACAGCCCCTAAACAGCGACCTTGTTGTATTTGAGCAACACGGCGACAACCACATCGCACGTTGGAACCTGCTATGCCAACACATTGCCGCATCGGGCAAAGAGTGGAACGATTTACACGTATTAGGCGTGATCACCCTTTCTATCCATCACTTTAGACAACCGCCGTTATTACCATGGCACCATGACTTAACCGAACTCGACCTACACCAACTGGTAATTACCCAAGAGCATTCCACCATCTTGTGTCGTGCGGCTGGGCTTTCCATGCTGCCGTACATTTGGGACCACGACATACTCGTATTAGAGCGCCACCTCAACCCTGAGAACGAAGACGTTATCGTACTTTCATTAAACAACGATCTTGTTGTAAAGCGCGTGAACTTACACAGCAGAACCCTGTATTCAGATAACCCCAGCTTTAAGCCACAAAAAATAAACCAAGACGACTACACCCGCTTACACGGCGTAGTGCGTTACAGCCTACGATTACACCGCCCTGTTACCTTATGATTTGCTTACTTGATGGCACCCGTTTTTACGCCGAATCTTGCATTACCTACAAGCCCGCCCTAAGAAATACCCCGTTATTAGTAACAGCAGGCCAAGGGATTTCCATTGCCGCTAACCGTGCTTGCAC